>CAZILU010000032.1:0-25709 GCA_964540165.1 uncultured Mariniphaga sp. | reverse complement strand
GGCTTACTTTATGGACAGACACTATTTAGTCATTCATGGAGAACGAAAGAAAAAAAATCGAAAACAATTTTTCGTATATTTGATATCAAAACATCAAACTATGCACTAACAATGAACAACGAACAAAAAACCTTCAAACCTTCAAACCTTCAAACCTTCAAACCTTCAAACCCTCAAACCCTCAAACCTTCAAACTCCTCAAACTTCTCCCCCTTCTCCGTCATCGTGGTATTCCTCGCGCTGATGATTATCGGGATTGCGTTTGTTCCGTTGCTCGATGTACGGTTTAAGCCCGGCCGTGATTTGCCGCAGCTCTCGGTTCGTTTCTCCTGGCCGAATGCATCCCCGCAGGTAATAGAGCAGGAGACATCAAAAATCGAAGGGATACTGGGAAAGATCAGCCAGGTGAGATCAGTAGAATCTACCTCCTCAACCGGCAGCGGAGTGGTTACCCTGAACTTTGACAAAACCGCCGACATGAACCGGAAACGCTACGAAGTCTCCATGCTGATCCGCCAGCTACGCGGTAATCTGCCGGAACAGATGAGCTATCCGGAGATCACAACACAGTCAGTGCAGCGTGACAACCCATCTTCATTTATGGTGCTGACCCTCAAGGCCTCCACTACCACCTATCAGATCGGAAAGGTAGCTGAACAACGGGTAATTCCTGAATTGCTGAAAGTTGAAGGTATCGGCGATGTTAATCTTCATGGAATCACTCCGCTGCAGTGGGAGGTCACCTTTAATCCGCAACTGCTGGAAACCTTTGGTATAACACCAGGCGAGATCAGTGCAGCGATCAACCGGTTGGGAGCGACCGAGTTTTTAGGCAACCGACAGGATGACCCGGGTTTATCGGTTCCCGTCCTTGCAACGGAGAAGTATATTCCACCGGAACAATGGCAAAGACTGCCGGTCTCCAACAAGAGTGACAGGATCATCTCGTTGGGTGATGTAGCTACGGTAAGGCTGAAAGAGAAATCCCCCACTTCATATTACCGTATTAACGGAAAGAATACCGTTAACCTTGTGATCTACGCTGCCCCCGGGGAGAACCAGTTAAAACTGTCGGGCCAAATCCGTGAGCGGCTGCAGAAGATCGCTCCAACACTTCCGGCCGGTTATTCGGTGCAGATCACCAGCGACAGTACCGTTTACATAAGAGATGAGCTGACCAAAATAGGACTTCGCACCTTTTTCTCCCTGTTGATCCTGCTCCTGTTCGTGCTGGCTGTCAGCCGTTCGTTTCGAATACTCGGCATCCTGTTCATCGCACTGCTGGCCAATCTGCTCATCGCCTGTGTTTTCTACTACCTATTTGGTGTTGAGATCCATATCTATTCACTGGCCGGGATAACCGTTTCGTTCGGTATTATTATCGACAACAGCATCATTATGATCACCCATCTCCAAAAGCAAAGAGGACTGCGGGTATTTGTCGCATTGCTGGCCGCTACACTCACCACGCTGGGAGCGCTTTCGGTTGTTTTCTTCCTAAAAGAGAACCAGAAAATCCTTCTAGTCGATTTCACCTGGGTGATGCTTATTAACCTGTCTGTTTCACTGATCGTCTCCCTCTTCCTGGTGCCGGCACTGATGGACACCCTTTATTGCATTAAGCCAAAAACAGCCCGGGTTGGACGGAGAAGACAAGTTGTGCGAATCACCAATCTTTACAACCGGTTTATCGGATTTGAAAAGCGGTTCAAATGGGCATTCTTACTTGTGGCGGTTCTCGGCTTCGGACTGCCTGTGTGGCTGATGCCCGATAAGGTTGAAGGGCAGGGTCAGGTGGGTGGATTTTATAACCGGTCGCTAGGTAGTGAACAATTTAAAACCAACATCAAGCCGTTTCTGGAGAAGGTTCTTGGTGGTGCATTACGGCTCTTCTCCCAGCATGTATTTGAAAGTAATTTCTATGCCGATCCGGGAAAAACGACCCTCTTTGTCCGGGGAAGCATGCCTGAGGGATGCACCATCCACCAGTTAAATGAGGCGGTGCAGAAAATGGAGCAGTACGTCAGTCAGTTCGAAGAGGTGAAGCAATTCGAAACCCGGATCACCGGCTATAACAGCTCTTCCATCACCATTCATTTTACCGCTGATGCAGAGAAGTCGTCCTTCCCGTACCTGCTGAAAAGCCAGGTTGAAAGCAAAGCTATATCGCTGGGCGGTATGGACTGGTCGGTTTACGGGGTAGGAAAGGGTTTCTCGAACGCCCTGAACATGGACTATAAGAACAGCCATATTCTGCTGACAGGATATAACTATGAAGAACTATACCGGTATGCCGAAGAGTTGGAAAATCGCCTGAAAAAATACGACCGTGTACAGGATACAGAGATCACCGCTGCACAGTCGTGGTATGCATCCACCCGTTTTGAGTTTAACCTACAGGTTGATAAAGAGTTGCTGGCTTACGCAGGATTAAACTACTCCGATTATACTGGTTCTTTGTTTTCGCAGCTCTATGAGCGGAATTTGCAGCCTTTCTATAATCAGTCCGATCTTCAGCCCGTTGTGTTGCTGTCAACACAGAACAGGCAATACAACAAATGGGATTTTTACCATCGGCCGGCAGAGACCTCCCGGGGACTGAAAAAGCTCTCCATGGGCGGACAAATCGAAAAACGGCTGACAGGGAAGTCGATCTACAAGAAAAACCAGGTATACCAGATCTACCTGAATTACAATTTCATCGGACCGTCACCTCTGTCCAATATGGTGCAGAAACGGGAAATTGAAGCATTTAACCAGATTCTCCCTCTGGGATTTATGGCTCAGAAACCCGTCTCAGGCTATTTCTGGTCTGCAAGTGAAAAGAAGCAGTATGGACTGCTGTTGCTCATCGTAGTGATCATTTACTTTATTACGGCCATCCTGTTTGAATCGTTACTGAAACCACTGGCAGTGATCAGCCTGATCCCTCTCTCTTTTATCGGGGTATTTCTTACCTTCTACCTTTTCGGATTTAATTTCGACCAGGGCGGATTTGCTTCGTTTATCCTGCTCAGCGGACTGGTGGTCAATGCAGCCATCTATATCATCAATGATTTCAATAACCTGGTGAAACGAAAGAATAAACCGGTTGCCTGCAGCACCTGGCTGAAAGCATTCAACCAAAAGATCGTTGCCATTCTGCTGACCATTTTATCAACTGTACTCGGACTGGTCCCCTTTGTATGGGGCGGGCAGAACGAAGTGTTCTGGTTTGCCTTTGCAGCCGGGGCCATGGGAGGGCTGATCTTTTCTATGGTGGCTATCCTGATCTACCTGCCGTTGTTCATGAGATTTGATGGGTGATATGTACTTCCTGAAGAGTCACATCAATCCGAAGGGTCGATGGTGCGATTAATTCATAAAAAAGCCCGCCAAACCTTAGATTTAGCGGGCCTTTCAGGACTTTTTATTTTGTCGGGGTGAGAAGACTCGAACTTCCGACCCCTTGCACCCCATGCAAGTGCGCTAGCCAACTGCGCCACACCCCGATAAAATTGATCGATATCAATTCGGCTGCGAAAATAGCAATATTTCCCAATCCGGCAATGCCTGAAAGGCAATAAAAATTCACTCATTTTTTTAAAAACTAACCTGGCTCTCCCCTACCCTTCATGTTGATACCGGATTACCCGGATGTGCATGCTACTTCACCCGAATATTCTTGCGTGGCAGTTTTTAAAAAAAACAGTGCCACCTTCAGACAAATCCTCATAGTTTTCATCTATGCAGGATTGATCATTATCGATTGAATTTATTATGATTCCAGGAGAATCTTTCCTATTTTTGCCATTCAAAAAAAATAACTACTATGTTTAAACCACTTGATATAAAAGAGAAAGAGAGCACCGTTCCCGTAGAACCTGCCGAAGCAGAACGGGTAAAGTGTCTGATCATCGGTTCGGGGCCGGCAGGATACACCGCCGCAGTATACGCAGCCCGGGCCAATCTGAGCCCGGTAATGTACGAAGGATTGCAGCCGGGGGGGCAGTTGACCACCACCACCGAAGTGGAGAACTACCCGGGGTACCCCGAAGGAGTGACCGGTCCGGTGATGATGGAAGATTTCAAGAAGCAGGCCGAACGCTTTGGCACCGATATTCGCTGGGGCATGGCTACAAAGGCCGATTTTTCAGGCGAGATTCATAAGGTATGGATCGACGATAAAAAGCTGATCGAAGCAGAAACGGTGATCATTGCTACGGGCGCCACGGCCAAGTACCTGGGACTCGAAGATGAGAAAAAATATGCCGGCGGCGGGGTATCTGCCTGTGCTACCTGCGACGGATTTTTCTATCGTGGCAAAGATGTAGCCGTTGTGGGCGGAGGAGATACCGCCTGTGAGGAGGCGATGTACCTGGCCGGTCTCTGTAACAAGGTCTATATGATCGTACGGCGCGATGAGTTCCGGGCCTCCAAAGTGATGGCCGAACGCGTTATGAAAACCAAAAATATTGAGGTGCTCTGGAAGCACCAGACCAAAGGCCTTCTGGGAAATAACGGAGTGGTCGAAGGGGCTCTTCTGGTGAAAAACAAAGGGGAGAAGGATGAACAGGAGGTGAAGATCAACATCGACGGCTTCTTCCTGGCTATTGGTCACACGCCCAACTCAGAAATCTTCAAAACGTATCTCGACACCGATGCCGTTGGGTATATCAAAACGATTCCGGGAACATCAAAAACCAAAGTTCCCGGCGTATTTGCCTGTGGCGATGTTCAGGACTCGGTTTACCGTCAGGCTGTCACTGCCGCCGGTACCGGATGCATGGCCGCCATCGATGCAGAGCGGTACCTGTCAGAAAAACATGGATAAACAGAATAAAAAAGAGGCTGGTGATCACCAGCCTCTTTTTTATTCTTACATATCGACATCAACTTTGGCAAACTCTGTTTTTGAGTACTGTCCATCGGCCAGTTTCTGACGAACCGCCTTGAAGGCATTTAATGTAAATTCAACATCTTCCACGGTGTGCACGGCGGTGGGGATCAGCCGCAGGATCAGCTCACCCTTGGGGATCACCGGATAGACTACAATAGAACAAAATACACCGTAGTTCTCACGTAGATCAAATACCATATTGGTAGCTTCAGCGGGGCCGCCCTTCATATAGACCGGCGTTACCGGCGAATTGGTTCTTCCCAAATCAAAGCCGGCATCTTTCAGTCCCTTCTGAAGAGCATTGACTACCGTCCACAACTTCTCCCGCAATTCCGGTTGCGTACGCACCAGATCAAGCCGCTTTAGCGCTCCCAAAACCATGGGCATGGGCAACGATTTGGCATAGGTCTGCGAACGCATGTTGTAACGCAGATAGTAGCAGATATCTGTCTCACAGGCTATAAATGCGCCGATACCGGCCATCGATTTGGCAAACGTTCCAAAATGGAGATCCACCTTATCGGCGACACCGAAATGCTCCGGAACACCGGCACCGGTTTCTCCCATGGTACCAAAGCCATGAGCATCGTCCACCAGCAACCGGAATTCAAACTCATCTTTCAGCTTAACGATCTCGTCGAGCCGGCCAAGATCACCAGCCATGCCGAAAACACCTTCGGTGATCACCAGGATACCTCCCTTCTGTTTCTCAGCCAGCCGGGTGGCATGCCCCAATTGCTTCCTCAGGCTCTCCATATTATTGTGGTTGAAGACAAACCGCTTACCCATATGCAACCGAACGCCATCCAAAATACAGGCATGCGATTCAGAATCGTAAACAATCACATCGTTTCGTCCGCAGATAGCATCAATGATCGAGACCATCCCCTGGTAACCGTAATTGAGCAGAAAAGCATCGGGCTTTCCGACAAAAGCAGCCAGCTCACGCTCTAACTGCTCATGCTTAACCGTCTGTCCCGACATCATACGGGCCCCCATCGGATAAGCTAATCCGTATGCCGCAGCCGCTTCTGCATCGGCCTTCCGTACCTCCGGATGGTTGGCTAATCCCAAATAGTTATTTAAACTCCAGGTAAGAACCTCTTTACCTCTGAACTTCATGCGCGCATTTATCTCACCCTCCAGTTTTGGAAAAGCAAAATATCCATGTATCCTACTCATGTGCTGACCAATGTCGCCCTGGTTAGCTCTGAACTTTTGAAATATATCCACGTCTTCCAAGTTTAAAAATTAGAACTGCAAATGTAATGTTTTTTAAAACTTCCGCAAATCTGTTAAATTCATCTAATTGAGTTCATGCATATCTAAAAAATGGTTATTTTTGCGCCATGTTTATGAAATTGAAAAAAATTACGTACGGTTTATTGGTTGCAATCGCTATAACTGCGTGTGGTGATTACAATAAAATACTGAAAAGTACCGACTACGATTTCAAGTATAAGAAGGCCATTGAGTATTACGAAGCGGGGGAATATATAAAAGCCGGCACCCTTTTTCAGGAGATAGTTAATATCTACCGTGGTACCAGCAAGGCCGATGAGCTTTACTATTATTATGGAAAGAGCACCATGGGACAGAAGGATTATCTTCTGGCGACACACTATTTCCGGTCGCTGCTAAAGGAATTTCCGGGCAGCAAGTTTGCTGAAGAGGCTCAATTTCTGGTAGGTTATTGTTCCTACCTGTTGTCGCCCAAGGCCCGTCTCGACCAGTCGGTTACCCTGGAGGCAATCGAGTCATTGCAACTCTACATCAATCTCTATCCCTATAGCCAACGCGTAGATGAGGCCAACCGGTTAATCGATGAGCTAAAGGCAAAACTGGTCTACAAATCTTATCTGAGCGCTAAGCTATACTTCGATTTTCAGAATTACAAAGCAGCTGTGATCGCCATCGAAAACAGCCTGAGAGAGTATCCCGAGAGTCAATACCGTGAAGAGATGAAGTACATGCTCTTAAAGTCGAAATATCTGTTTGCGATCAACAGCGTGGCCGATAAAAAAACAGAGCGTCTTTCGAATGCCCTCGATGAGTACTTCTCTTTTGCCGATGAGTATCCCGAAAGCAGCTATCGCCGGGAGGCAGATCGATTTTACCAGACCCTGGCCGGCCTATTAAATTATAATGAACAATTGGAAACAAATAATAATTAGAAAATGGACTATAAAAAGACAAAAGCAGCTCAGACAACCATTCCGCGCAACCTCGACATGTTATCGCAGGAGACCGGAAATATCTACGAAACAGTCATGATTTTAGGGAAACGGGCAAACCAGATCTCTTCCGAAATCAAAGAGGAGCTGAACCAAAAATTGCAGGAATTTGCATCCTATACCGATAACCTGGAGGAGATTTTCGAGAACCGCGAGCAGATTGAGATCTCCAAATTCTACGAGCGGCTGCCAAAACCGACGCTCATTGCCCTGGAGGAGGTTGAAGAGGGACAGATCTATCACCGCAATCCGGCCCGCGAAAGCAAATAAAAACCATTATCCCATGAGGCTCCAAGGGAAAAGGATCATTCTGGGCATTACCGGAAGTATAGCAGCTTACAAGGCTGCTTTTTTGCTTCGATTGCTGGTAAAGGAGGGCGCTGATGTACAGACCGTCATTACGCCGGCTGGTAAAGAGTTTATCACTCCGGTAACGCTGGCCGCCCTCTCCGGAAAACCGGTTCTCAGCACCTTTTTTGATTCCGGAGAAGGCTCCTGGCACAGCCATGTGGAGCTTGGCCTTTGGGCCGATCTGATGGTGATCGCACCGGCAACCGCAACAACGCTGAGCAAGATGGCTCACGGCATTGCCGACAACCTGCTGGTTACCACCTACCTGTCGGCCAAATGCCCGGTATTCATCGCACCGGCAATGGATCTCGACATGTTCCTGCACCCCTCAACGCAAAACAACCTCAGCATACTCAAAGGGTACGGCAATCAGATCCTCGATCCCGATGAAGGGGTATTGGCCAGCGGCCTGCAGGGAAAGGGACGAATGCAGGAGCCGGAGATGATCCTCGACCGGGTGGTTAAATTTTTCAGCCAAAAAAAAAAGTGCTGAAGAGAAAGATCCTCGTCACGGCGGGGCCTACGTATGAAAAGATTGACCCGGTCCGCTTTATCGGCAACTACTCCTCCGGAAAGATGGGATATGCCATTGCCGAAGCGCTGGCAGACCGGGGAGCCATGGTCGTTCTGGTCTCCGGACCGGTAGCCCTGACCACACGGCATCCTCTGGTAACCACCATCCATGCCGAGTCGGCCGAAGCAATGTACAACGCCTGCATGGAGTACTTCCCCTCGTGCGACGGGGCCGTAATGACCGCTGCTGTGGCCGACTATACACCGGTCAATCCCCGACCAGAGAAGACCAAACGCACCGGCGACTGCCTCTCCATCGAACTGAAACCCACCATTGATATCGCCGCCGCCCTGGGTAAGATCAAAAAACCAAACCAGGTATTAGCCGGATTTGCCCTGGAAACAACCAATGAGATGGAGCATGCACAGGAAAAACTGAAAAGAAAAAATTTCGATTTTATTGTTCTCAACTCACTTAACGATCCGGGAGCAGGCTTTGGCGTTGACACAAACAAAGTCACCATCATTACCAAAGACAATAAATCACAAACTTTTGAGTTAAAATCTAAACGAGAGGTGGCGGAAGATGTTGCCGGGGCGTTAATCGCATTTCTACCGTAACCGGTGCATCACTCCGTAAAATTTTTATACTTTTACCTGAATGAAGGAGGCACAACCATGAAGCGACTCATATTTCTTTTGTTAACAGCACTGACAATCACCGGATTATCAGCACAGGAGCTGCGATGTAACATATCCATATCCTCGCAGCCCATCCAGGGAGCCAACCCGCAGCTCTTCCGCAATATGCAGTCCGATCTCTACGAATTTATGAATAACCGGAAATGGACTGAGCATGCCTACTCATACGATGAAAAGATCCGCTGCAATATCCTGATCCGCCTCGAAGAGCAGATATCTTCCGACGAATTCAAGGGTTCCATCCAGGTGCAGCTGACACGCCCGGTGTTTGGTTCCAGCTACGAAACAACCGTTCTTAACATCAAGGACAACGATTTTCACTGCCGCTATGTGGAGTTCCAGGCGCTGGAGTTCAACGAAACATCCAACCGGGAAAACCTCACCAACATTCTGGCATTCTATGCTTATGTCATTTTAGGTTTCGACTACGACACTTTCTCTCCCGAAGGGGGAACGCCCTATTTTGAAAAGGCGCAGGCCATTGTCAACAACTCACAAAATGCCCGGGAGAAGGGGTGGAAAGCCTTCGAAAGCGAACGCAACCGTTACTGGCTGATCGAGAATATCATGAACCGCTCCTATGCCGATTTTCGCAGCACCCTCTATACTTACCACCGTCAGGGACTCGACATGATGGCTGACAAACCGGAGGAGGGCCGGGCCAATATTGCCCAGTCAATCCGCGGTATCCAAAACGTTTTCCGTCGCAAGCCGTCCATATACATTCTGCAAATGTTCTTCGATGCCAAATCCGATGAGTTGGTCAACGTATTCTCCAGCTCATTCCCCGATGAACGCAACCGCGTTTTGGCTATTCTTAACGAAGTAGATCCTTCCAATGGAAGTAAATATCAGAAAATTGCCGAAAGCAGCGAAATGTAAACGGTTCTCCCATGCTCACCAAACTGACGATTACCAACTATGCCCTGATCAACCACCTGGAGGTGAGTTTTCATACCGGTCTGAACTCGGTCACCGGAGAGACAGGGGCCGGTAAGTCGATTATTCTGGGGGCTATGGGACTGATCCTGGGCAATCGCGCCGACCTTTCGGTTTTAAAGGAGCGACAGGAGAAGTGCATCGTTGAAGGAGTCTTCAGCATCAAAAACTACCACTTACAGCCCTTTTTCAGGGAGAACGACCTCGATTACGACGATCTGACGATCTTGCGCCGAGAGATCACCCCCGCCGGTAAATCGAGAGCCTTCATCAACGATACCCCGGTGAACCTGAAAACATTAGAGGAGCTGGGAATCAAACTGATCGATATCCACTCCCAGCATCAGAACCTGGAGCTTACCAACCGGAAGTTTCAATTGGAACTGGTCGATGCCGTCGCTGGCAACGAATCGCTGAAAAGGGAGTACCAGAACCTCTTTGCACGGTGGTTGCTGCTTCAAAAAGAGCTTCAGTGCCTGATGGAGCGAAGTGAAAAGGAGCAGGCAGAACTGGACTACTGGCAGTTTCAGTTTAACCAATTGGAGGAGGCCCGTCTTGCCGATGGTGAACAGGAGGAGCTGGAGCATGAGCTGGAGCAGCTCACGCATGCAGAGGAGATAAAAAGCGCCCTGACCGGCGTGCGATATCTCCTCGACAATGAGCAGCTTTCCATCATCACCAACCTCAAACAGAGCATGAAACTGCTCGAAACCATTCACCCGTTTCTGCCGGAGGTTAAGTCCTTTTCCGAACGAATGCAGAGCGCAACGCTGGAGTTGAAAGATCTTCTGGATGAATTAGAGAGTGCCGGAAACGGCATTGAACACGATCCTGACCGGATAGAGGCAGTTAACGACCGGCTGAGCCTGATCTATGGCCTTCAGCAAAAACACCATGCAACCACCATCGGAGAGCTTATTCAATTAAAAAACAACCTTGAGGAGAAGATAAACCAGGTTACCGGCTATGAAGAGGAGATCAGTGCATTACACATGGACACAGAACGATGCAAAGAAAACGCTGAGGAGGTAGCCGCCCAATTGAGAACGACCCGAAAAGCGGTGTTTGACGCGATCGAAAAAGCGATACGGATCGATCTACAGCAATTGGGCATGCCCAAGTCGAGGTTCGAAATTCTCCATGAGGCTCTGCCTGAACTAACCGGTTCCGGAAAAGACAGCGTCTCTTTTCTCTTCAGTGCCAACATCGATTCGCTGCCGACAGATATCTCAAAGGTTGCCTCCGGGGGCGAGATGTCGCGGCTCATGCTGGCTGTGAAGAACCTGCTGCGTACCGCACGCGCATTGCCAACGGTGATCTTCGACGAGATCGATGCGGGAATTTCGGGTGAGATCGCCCTGAAAATGGGCTCGATCCTGAAGACATTCGCCTCTACCACCCAAATTATCAACATCACACACCTGCCGCAAATCGCTGCCAAGGGAGATGCCCACTACCGGGTCTTTAAACGCGAAGAGGAGGGGAGAACCGTCACCTCGATGGTTCTGCTCAACGAGCGGGAGCGGATCGAAGAGCTTGCCCAGATGGTTGGCGGGGAACAGTTGACCGAAACAACGATCAAAACGGCTGAGGAGTTACTGAATAACTGACATTCAACAATTTGACAAATGAATGCCGTCAAAACCAGAGTCGCATCTATTCCACGCTTAATCCGGTTACCAGACGCCGCTTTTGCAGGGAAAACCAGGTCAGTCCCGCGATCCAGACCATCCCGTTTACCAGGATCACTCCGGTAATAATCGCCACCGTAACCAAAGAAACATCGGTATTGGATGAAAGAAACGAAGGAAGTGTAGCCACAACAGCCGTAATAAATCCGGTTATTACTCCGGCGCCCAGCAGCAGAAGGTACTCATTTACCAGCAAAGAGAATAGGTGCCGGTTTGTAAACCCGACCGCCTGCATCAGGACAATCTCCCGCCGCCGTTCCAGAATGGTCCGGGCCAGAATCACCGCCAGTCCGATCGTTCCTAAGATCATCCCCAAAGCGCCCAGCGCCAGGAAGATCGACAGATAGGTGTTGGTAACCGAATAGAACGTCACCAGCCGGCGGGCGGCCGGCTCCATCTCCCACCCATAATCGCGAAATACCGAAGCAAGCTCACTCCCAATCGCTTCCGCGTTCTCCGGCTCACCATCGATCAGAAAAATGTGAGATCCGCTGGTGGACGGATAATTCTTCAAAAAATGGTCATTAGCGATGATGATGTACCCCTGAAAGATGGACGGGGTAGTTCCGGCTACCAGCCTGATCCGGAGGGTATCACCCATCTCATTCTGATAGAGCAGCAGATCGCCCGGTCTCTTTCCCAGTCCCCACTGAATAACGGTCTGATCGGCAATCGCCGGCACCGTCCCGTCACCCGGGACTTCATTCAGTGCCTGCCATAGATCATCACCATCCACCCCTGTCATGCCCGCGGCTATGGAGAATCGGCCGCTCAGCGCTTCCGGGTCAACGCCCAGGATTGCCGGCTGGGAGATGCGGTTGAGATTGAGGCAGCTCGCATCATCGCCCGCAGCCCGGCGGAACTGAACGACAGAAAAATCTTCATAAAGACCCTCCTCAGCGCGGTAAACGGTATCATTCAGATCGTGAAGCAGCGGCATGGTGGACTCGGCAAAATAGAGAAACCCGCCGGTTCCGCTCTTCCGGTCCTGCGCGTTGGCCATCAGGTCGAGCTTATAGGAGCCGGTGGAGATCACCAGGAAAGTTCCCAGGGCAAAAAGCGTGACAACGGTGAGCGAGCGTCCCCGGTTGCGTGCCAGGTTCAGCTGCGCTAACCGCCAAATAGTAATCGATACAGCATCAGGCGTTGTCATCATTCCCAATCGTTTTCGGCACGCTAACAGCAATCCGGCCAGCAACCATCCTCCGGAGAGAAAAAAGAGCATGGGGCTGAGCTGCCGGGACAGCACAAACGATATCACCAACAGGCCTGCAGGGATCATCAGCGATACCCACATGACAAGATCCGCCACCCATGGCGCCTGACGGCTCACAGGTTCATCAACCCGGTTCTGGAGCTCCGCCGTTTTTCGCTTCTGATATCGGGAAACAGCGATGAAAATGGCGGTTAACGAAACTGCCAGACCGCTGATTAACCCGATAACCAACGTTGACGGATGGACCTTAATAAGCAGAACGTTGGTGCGTACAATATCGAACCACAGCGTATTTAATACTCGAAAAACAAGCCTGGTATAAATGACCGAGAGCAGGATACCGGGTATGGCTCCGGCTAAAGCCACCACAAATCCCTCTGACAGAAACAACCAGCGCACCTGCCGCTCCCTGAACCCAATGGCTGAGAGAATGCCCACTTCGGCTGAGCGGGTCTCCAGGTTCAGCCGGAATAACAGGGAAGTCAGGATAACTGCAGCAGCCAGGATAAAGAAGCTCAGGCCGATAAACAGTCCGCTGAAATCGGTACCGCTCCGGGCGGCCGACAATCCCTCCTCGCGAATGCTCTCTACCATGATCCCCAAATCTGCCGGGATGATGCTCCCGGAAAAGAGATCCCGGTACTGCTCCTCATTGAAAGAGGCTGCCGGATAGCGCACGGCGGTAAACACGCCAAACCGGTTTTCCCATAGCGCCTGGGCTCTTTTTAACGATATATAGGCTTTTGGAGCGCCCCTCCATTCATCCCAATAGGCTTCATCCTTTTCGCGGATGGCATCCAGATCGATCGGCACGCCGGCATCCCACTCACGGCAGTGACCGGCATCGGCCAATCCGGGAATATCCGGCATCCGCGTGGCATCGGCCCATTCACCGGTCATCGGTACAACTTCCGTTAAGGTGAAATGAGCCTCCTGCTCAGTTAACCTTCGCAGCGGACCGATCTCCAGGTATCTCAGGGTAATGGAGTCACCGGGACGGACGCCCAGGTCATCGGCAGCCCATTGCGTCAGGATTATCTCGTTGTCAGCCAGCCGGTCAGTGGCTAATGAGGAGACAAAGGAGTAAGGAGTGGAGGGAGGGAAAGAAGAATTAGTGGGGATTGGTGGGGATTGGGGGAGAGTAGGTGGAGATTGACGGACTACTTCAATGCTGTTCACAAAGTAGGTAATCAGGGGTGTTGCTCCGGGAAGTTGCTCCAGTACCTCAGCCACGGCAGGCTCCAGAAAGATTCGATCGGAGACGATCTCCACCTCATTGGTCGCTGCGATGTTCCGGATGGTCAGTCCGGCATCGGCGGGTGTCAGGCTCCGTTTTACCGCCTCCGACACAGCCTCTCTTTCCAAATGGGTGGAGATCAGCAGGTGATTGGCTCTCCCCTCAAATTCCATCAGCCGGTTCAACCGGTTCAGCGATAAGAAGATATTGTAGGGTGCCGACTGTGATGTCTTCAGGTTAAAGCGCCCCATTTCATCGTCACCAACAACCTTTTTGATAACCGCCCGCAGGGAGACACTCCCCTCCCCGGCCGATACAAATGGCGCGTTCAACGGGATGAGACTGGCCTTTTTCACCCTGACAAGAAGCGGATCTCCCACGCCTGCCCCCAGTCGTTCCGAGAGGTTTCGGCTGATGATAATCTCATCCCCCTGAAGCTCTGAAAAGATGCCCGATCGCGCTATTTTTACGAAACCGGAATCGACTCCCGCCACCTGTACCCGGTTGACGCGCTGTTCACCGCCACCGGCAACCGCCACGCCTTCAAGCAGCAGAACGGGAGCGACCCGCAGGTCCGGCTCTGCCAGCTCAATCTCCGTCGCCATCTCCTGCCGGAAGTAGCGCTCCGCAACGGCTGCCAGATGGGTTGTTTCGCCCAGGCGGTAGAAGGTGGTCTGCTCCAGGCTGTAACGCACCGAATCACCAATGATGAGCGATCCGGCAATCACCATAGTGGCAACGGCCACACCCAAAGCCACCAGCAGATTGGCCTTCAGATAATGAAGAAACGATGATGCAATGTATCTAAGCTTTGTCATTAGTCTCTCTGTTCATTTCAACGAAATCCAACCGCAAAAATCCCGGCATCAAAACAGCGGCAATCACCAGAGCCTGCGGTAACGAACTACTTAAGTTAACTTCCCGTTTTTCAGAAGATATTTGCGGTCCATCCGCTCTGCCAGCGCCACCGAATGGGTAACCACAACCAGGGAAACGCCCTCTTCTGCCACCACGCGCAACAGCAACTCCGTTAATGCCTGGGCATTATCCTCATCCAACGCGCCGGTAGGTTCATCGGCCAGCAGCAGTTGCGGCCGGTTGATCAACGCCCGAACCACAGCCGTGCGCTGGCACTCACCTCCCGACAACTGCGCAGGTTTCTGGTTTCGTTGTTCCCAAAGCCCTACCTTCTGAATGAGCTCCTCTGCAAACGCCTTCTGCTCCTTCATACGCTCTTTTCCCCGGGGAAGCACAGGTAACAGCACATTCTCCAACAGAGTCAACTGCGGCAGCAGGTGGTGCAACTGAAAGACAAATCCCAAATGACGGTTCCGAAACGTGGTCAGCTCCTCCTTCGAAAACCGGGATATCTCCTTTCCGTCAAAGATGATCCGGCCCTCCCCGGGATAGTCTAACGCACCGATCAGGTTAAGCAGCGTTGTTTTACCCGATCCGCTGGGCCCTGCTATGGCTATCTTCTCCCCCCGCGCCACCGTCAGGTTCAGATCCTTCAATACCGGACGGTAACTATGACTGGCAGGATCACCGTATCCTTTTACGATATGTTGTAATTGTAAAATCATCTCCTTCGCTTCATAAAAAAAAAATGTTCCGGCAAATTACACATTTTTCCCTTTTCTACGTTAACAGCTTTTGATATAACGCGGTGATCTCTTTGGCCTTTTTATGGATATCGAACTCCCTTTTCGTTCCCTCATACCCGGCTCTGCTCAGTTGTTCCATGGCTTCCGGATCGGAAAGAAGGCCAGCCCAGGCAGCGCATAAAGCCTCCGGACTGTTAGGTTTATAGATCCGGCCTCCGCCCGTGCGTTCCACGATCTCGGGGAACGCTCCCAACGCCGGCTGCACCACCGGCACCCCGGAGGCCATCGACTCCAGCAGATAGATGCCAAACGCTTCGCCCATGCGCACCGGAACGGATAGCAGCGACACCCGGCTGAAGAATTGGTGTACGGCACGCCCCTCAAAGTCGGAAAGAATCTCAAAATCACCGGATAACCCATAAGCCTTAAGCTTCTTCTGCTGCTCCCGTATGAATCGGCTGTCATCGCCGGTAGAGCCCCCCGATGCGATCAGCTTAACCCGTTCAAAACCGGCCTGCTTCTTCAACAGAATGAAGGCATCAATGACGATGTCAAATCCGTTTTCATGACACATCCGGGAGAGGTAACCGATGTTCAGCTCTTTATCTTTCAAGGCATGGGGTGAATACTCCTCCACGTCGATTCCCAGATGGATGATCTCCGTTTTTTCCGCCGGAAGGTTCATTCGCTGCTGCATCTTCTCAGCAAAAAATCCGCTCACCGACACCAGGGCATCAACATTAGCCGCACGGTTGTGCATCAGTTTCCAGATCTTCTCCCGGAAGGCAGGATGAACGGCATCAACCCACACATCCTCATCCTGCAGGGAACAGACGATAACCGCCCCGGTACGCTCCTTCAGCCGGCGCGCAAGCCCTAACAGCAGGGCGGTGGAGATGTGGATCACGTCGGGCCGGCAGTGGGTGGCAATCCACTCCGTCAGATGCTCCAGCTCCTCCTTCTGCTGCCCCTCTTCTCCCAGCAGCATGGAGATGGTCATATCCTCCAGTCCGCTGGCACGCGTCGATCCGGCCATCGAAGCGGCGATCTTCAACAACGGCTTCGCATTCAGCAGCCGGTCAACCCACGATGGCATGCGTCGTAACAGTGGAAACTGCTGCTTCAAATAGGTGCTGATGGCGCCATAAAATATGGGAACCTCAGCAAGATCATGCTCATCGGAAAAGAGAGGCAGGTACATGGGTATTTTGGTCACCTGATGTCCCTCTGCCCGGAGTGCATTGAAATATTTACTGTCGCGCAGGCAGTTACCGCAGTAAAAACTGCCGCCCGATCCCGGAATAATCTGTATGATATTCATAATTCAGCTTTATCAAAAAACATCATGCTCGTTTCATCAACCAACAGGTGTAAGTCCTCATACTTTTCACTCCCCGAAGCAATAGAGGTTTCCATCGAGGGCACCCACGAAGATCTTTTTGCCGGCAACAGCGGGATTACCGATGATCTGGCTGCCGATCTCGTACGACCATGTTTTTGTCCCATCGCTGGTTCGAACCAGGACGATATCGCCCCGCATATTGGCCACCAACACTTGATTGCCGGCCACTACCGGTGAGGCTTCTACGCGGCTTCCGGTGTTGAACTCCCAGATCTTCTTCCCGCTCGCGGCATCAAAACAGTAGAGGAACTTATTATGGTTTGCCGCATAGATCCGGTTGTTGTGAAGTGCCGGTGATGCGATGAACGGCAGTGTGGTGGCCGAATCGGTCCACTCCCATACCACCGTCTCCTTCCCGGTATCGACCCGGAAGAGGCGCCCGTCGTAATCGCCTAAATAGGCAGCATTTCCCTCCACAACCGGTGATCCGGGCACGTAGGTAGCCACATCAATCTTCTTCCGGGCTTTGCCGGTTGCGATATCCACCACATGCAAAAATCCGTCGCAACCGCCAAACAGGGTGACATCGCCGGTCACCGCGGGTGCACCGTTGATGAAGTTATCCGATTCGTACTTCCATAGTGCCTTTCCCGTTACCGCATCGATGCAGTGGAGGTAGTAGTCGTAGCTTCCCACCAACAAGTGGGCTTTTCCATCCGACATCCACACGTTAGCAGAGCCGACAATCTGATTATCAGCCTTATACTCCCACACCAACGAACCATCGTTTAGCCGAAGGGCATAAAAAGAGCCGTCCATATTACCGGCATAGACCGTACCGTTATGGATCAGCGCGGGGGCTTCAATGGCGTTGGGGGTCTCATATTTCCAGATCAGGGTACCACGGGTATCCAGGCAATAGACCGACCCGTCGGTGGAGCCGATCACCACCTTTCCGTCGCCAACCACCGGAGAGGCCTTGATATTGTCACCGGTCTTATAGGTCCATAGCAGCTTCGGACTCTCCGGTAACCGCACCGGAGATACCCCATGCAGCGACCGGTTGCCCCGAACGATAGGCCAACTTTCAGACGAAGGCATCCCCTCCTGACCGGAAGAGCTCTTGGCAACGACCAGCGTCAGTGCGATCAAAACAAGAAGTTGAAAGATCCCTCTTTTTGAAAGTAACGGGTAATCCGCTTTCGGTATAAGGGATCGAAGGTAATTCGTTTTCCGGAAGTGAGAAAAATCGATCTGCCTTGAGTTTCGCATGACCGAAGACCTTCGTTGGTTGTTTGTTTTTACCATATCGCTCTTTTATATTATTTTACAACTTGATCCATCTTCTCTGACACTACTTCTCATTCCGGACACCGGCAGGCTTTCCCCTTTACCCAAGGGTCGGTACTCAATCCCGGTCCGGTTCGGCGTCTCGTTTTTTCAGTTCGATAGCGCCGGTGGGACAGCCGGCAGCCACCATGTTAGCCGTTTCGGTAAGCGCATTTTCCAAAGCCTCATCAAACGGAACGCCAATCCGTACATCAAATCCCCTGCCAATATAGGTAAATCCAAATCTCTCACCATACTTCTTCGTGAGGCCCACGCAGATCCCGCACCGGATGCACTTTTCCGGCTCATAGATCAGCGTTCGGTGAGTATCCAGCTTGGTGATCCTTCGCCGTTCGCTGGTTTTATAACGTCGCTGTTCTGCCTGGTATTGATCGGAATAGAGCCGCAGCTTGCAATCGTCGATCGCCCGGCAGTCGCAGTGCATGCACCGCATCGCCTCGGCCATCGCTTCTGCGGAGGTATATCCGGGATTGCCCATAGCTGCATTGTCCGCCGCATCAGCGCCGTCACCCGACGGCCAGAGCCGTTTGGCCTCTACCGACTCCTTCAGGTATTCGGCATACTCATCCTGCACCAGCCGCCCAAAACGGGAGTTGAACATACGCGGCTCGCCTGTAACCGGCTGACCGTTCAGAAACTGCCACACCGAAAAGGCCACCTCCTTCCCCTGACCCACCGACCGCACCGCCAACCGCGACGACCGCACCACATTCCCGATGGCAAAGACTTTCGGATCGGAGGTGCGGTAGTTCTCCCGTCCGGCGGTAATCCCCTTATCGGTAGCCGCCAGTCCGAAAACCTCCGGATGGCTCTGCAGGGCGCCGGTGGCGACCACCACCGCATCGTACTGCGCTCTCAGAACTTCAAATACGGAGCGATCAACCGCTTCACCCCCCCGGAAGATCACGCCGGTATCCAAAATCCGGGCAATCTCACGGTCTAATACCGTTCGGGGCAAGATCTCCTCGCTGACAGAAGTTCGCAGCTCACCACCCGCCTGCGCCTCTTTGTCGAAAAGGGTCACCTGCACCCCCCGCAACTGCAGGTAGAGCGCTGCTGCCAGTCCGGCCGGACCAGCACCCGCCACCGCCACCTTCCAGCCGGTCTGAGCTCCAGCACCGCTGAACGACACTTCGCCCTCATCCCCCACATAGCGTTTCAGCAGACAGACGGAGACCGCCTCATCAACGCTCTTGCGGTGGCACGCTCCTTCGCAGGGGGCAGGGCAAACACGCCCCAAAACCGCGGGAAGGGCAATATCACGATACACAACCTTCAGCGATTCATCGAACTTCCCGGAAGCAATCAGCCGGTTCATGAGGGGAATGTTCATATGTGCAGGACAGGCAATCTGGCAGGGCGCTTCACAGTCGCCCACATGCTCGCTCAGCAACAGCTCCAGCGCCACCTTCCGTGCTTCTGTGATCTCTTCATCACCGGTGATCACCGCCATCCCCTCCTCCGCCTTGATGGAACAGGAGGGATAGAGCTTTCCGCTCACAGCATCCTTTACCAGGCAAAGCATGCAGGAGGTGATATGCTCCAGTTCATCGTGGTAGCAGAGGTGAGGTATGTCGATCCCCTGCTGCTGAGCAGCTATCATTACCGAAACACCCGGCTCAACTTCAACCGGTTGGTTATTTATCGTTAATCTGATCATTATGTAGTAAAAAGCTTCTTTGTTCTATTTGAAGAAAAGGCAAAAGTAAAAAGGTAAAAGGCAAAAGTAAAAAGGTAAAAGTGGTTCTTTGAAGTATTTTATTCATTTTTTTTATTTTAATATTCAACCTTGTTTATTATCTCCGGAGGATTGTATTGGTTGGTGGCTTATCTAAAGATATGGAACCTCCTCCGGAGGTTTTTAATACCATATGACCATCGAAATTTTCAATGAACCACAAATTTTGATGTAGAGACCATGCATGCATGGTCTCTACAATCTCACAATCCACAAACCACGAACCACAAACCACAAACCACAATCCACAATCCACAAACAACAAACAACAAACAACGAACCACAAACCGTCTTCCCTGTTAATCCCTCTTAATCCGTCTCTTAACCATCGGGTAGAGCGATTGCGCCATTCGCTGAAAGCCCAGATCGGTGAGGTGGACGCCGTCAACCGTTGTTTCGCCATCGCTGCCGATCAGCTTATCGGCTTTTACATAGTAGAGCTTTTTATCGCCCTTCTTTTTCAGATCTTTATAGATGGCCGCCAACATGGCATTTTTCTTTTTCACAAAAGCAAGGCTATTCTCATCGAAAGAGATATAGGGGTAGATGATATTCTCTACCATGATGATGGGCGTCTCCGGGTGTTTTGCCCGGAGGATCTCAATAAACCGGACGTAGTTATCGTTGATGAGCTGTTCGTTTACGTTGGGCAGACAGTCCATGACAAAGCAGGACGCGGGTATCTCCGCCATCGCTTCGGCGATCTCCAGGTCGAGCTTTCCGTTACCGCTGAATCCCAGATTGATAACCTCACGGTTGAGCATGCGTGATAGGATATTGGTGTAGGACATACCCGGACGGGTGGCACATCCTCCCTGGGTGATGCTGGTACCGTAAACAACCACGGGGCGACCGGTGACAGGCGACGCAACGGCGGGAGCTTCGATGGTGGCGGACGGATCAATACCAACGGCGAGACTGACGAGTCCGTCGTATAGCGGCAGATAGAGCAAATACTCCCGCATCTCACCCGACATGTGATCGATGATCACTGCCTGTGTGGTGGTATCGGCCGGCCGGCCGGTACGCACATAGTGCCACGCACCGTCGTTCAGCGCATACAGGTCGAGCCCTTTGATGCCGGTAGGTGCGAAGTGGTTCATCTTCACATCCTTCAAAACGGTCCACCGGGCACCGATCACCGGGGAGTTACTACGGAACCGGATCGCCAGTCCGCTGCTGTTCTTACCCAGGCTCCAAACCGGGGGACGGGTAACGCCCTTCAACCGGGCAGGCAGCCGCTCATACCGTGTTTCGGTGTCGTTAAAACCCTTGCCGATCAGCGGAAACTGTGCGGCATCAACATACGTCAGACTATCGGCCTTATCGGCGAAAATCAATCCCGGCAGAGCCATCAGGCCTGCCAACAACAAAACTCTCATCTTCAAAAACATATCTCCTATATTAAATGTATTTTCTTCTATTCCACTCGGGTTGAAAAACCGGAGAAAACCATCCGTTTATCAACCCACATCAATTGCATCATACCGTTTCACCACCCGGCGGATGATTCGCACGCCGGTTGAAAAACCGGAGAAAACCATCCGTTTATCAATGCACATCAATCGCATCAACCGGACAAACCACCCGGCACGAATCGCACTTAATACAAAGATTGGTATCAATGTGGTGCTTTTCGTGCGGCGCAAAGGGGATAGCATCCACCGGGCACTCCTGTGTACAGAGGGTACATCCGATGCAGTTATCGTTCACCGCGTAGGTGATCATCGCCATACACTTTCCGGTGGGGCACACCCCGTTGATGTGCGCCTCATACTCCTCGCGGAAGTACTTCAGGGTGCTGATCACCGGGTTGGGCGCGGTCTTACCCAGTCCGCAGAGGCTCCCCTTTTTGGTCCATGCTGCCAGCTTCTCCAGGTTATCCAGGTCCTCCGGCTTTCCCTCGCCCCGGGTTATCTTCTCCAAAATATCCAACATCCGTTTAGTCCCCACACGGCAGAAGGTGCACTTACCACAAGACTCATCTTGTGTAAACGACAGAAAGAACCGTGCGATATCGACCATACAGTCGCTGTCGTCCAGCACCACCAGTCCGCCCGACCCCATCATCGCGCCCATCTCCGCCAGCGACTCATAGTCGATTGGCGTATCGGCCAGCTCAGCGGGGATACAGCCCCCCGAGGGACCGCCGATCTGTACAGCTTTGAACTTACGGCCGTTGGCGATGCCGCCGCCGATCACCTCCACCACCTCACGGATGGTGATGCCCATCGGCACCTCAATCAACCCGCCGCGGGCTACCTTCCCCGCCAGGGCAAACACCTTGGTTCCGCTGTTTCCTGACGAGCCGATCGATGCAAACCGGTCAGCTCCCTCCCGAATGATAAAAGGGATCTGCGCCAGCGTTTCGGTGTTGTTCACCAGCGTCGGATGGCCCCACAATCCCTGCACAGCCGGAAAGGGCGGTCGTATGCGCGGGTAGCCCCTGTTGCCCTCTATGGAGGCAATCAGGGCCGTCTCCTCCCCGCAGACAAACGCTCCGGCCCCTTCGTAAAGAGATATATCGAACGAAAATCCGGAGCCGTCAATATTAAGCCCCAGCAGACCATGATCGCGACAAACCGCCAGAGCTTTGCGAATCCGCTGTACCGCCAGCGGATATTCGGCGCGGATGTAGAAATAGCCATCATGGATACCGGTGGCATAGGCGGCGATGATCATCCCTTCGATGACGCGGTAGGGATACGACTCCAGCAACATCCGGTCCATGAACGCTCCCGGATCGCCTTCGTCGCCGTTGCATATCAGGTACTTCACCGGATCGGCCTGCTGACTCACCAGTTCCCATTTCCTGCCTGTGGGAAAGCCCCCACCCCCGCGACCGCGGATACCACTTCGCTTCACCTCGTCGATTACCGCTCCGGGAGTGAGTGTTTCAAACATCTTCCGCAGGGCCGTAAATCCGCCCCGCCGCTTATACTCTTCGATATCGACCGGATTGATAATCCCCCGGTACTCGGTTGCGATGGGAAGCTGGTTTCCTAAGAAAGAGGCTACCGGCTTTTCACGCATGCTGATCTCGTATCGTTGCACACCCTCCCAGTTTCGGTCGGTCTGAATGGCCTCGGCAGCCTGAAACAGCTTCAACCGTAACTTTGACAACACCCCGGGCGGCTCAAAATGTTTTTCAATGATGTTTCGCACATCTTCCGGCTTCACCTTTGCATAGAGGGTCGGCTCACCCTCATTAGGCACGATCTCCACCAGCGGCACCTGATGGCACATGCCAACGCATCCGACATGCTTCAACTTCACCTTCAGATGGTTGGTATCGATCACCCGCTCCACCTCCTGCTCGATCTCTCCGCTGCCGCTGGCTACGCAACACGATCCCAAACCGATGCGGATTTCCCCTTTGATCTCCGTGCCGTCGGGATTACGAAATCCCTGTTTCTTGCCGCGCGACTGCTGGTGCTCAAAATCGGCAATCACCTTGTCAACCTGTCCCGGCGCCACATGACCGTAGGTAATCCCGTCAATCTGCACCACCGGGGCCAGCGTACAGCAGCCCAGACAGCTCACCTTCTCCAGGGTATAGCTGCCGGAAGTGTCAGTATCGGCATCGCCCGTCAGCTTGAAGTGGCGACGAAACGCATCGTGAACCAGCCCGGCTCCCTTCACATGGCACGCCGTACCCACACACACCTTCACCAAATGCTTCCCCGCGGGAACCATCCGGAACTGCTGGTAGAAGCCGGCCACACCAGCGATCTCCGCCGGGGTAATGGAGGTTTGCTCCGACAGGTACCTGAGCGCCTCCGGAGGCAGGTAGTTATAGGTCTGCTGTATCGACTGCAACAGGGGTATCAGGCTTCGCTTGTCCGATCCTTTCTCCCTGACAATCTGATCAATATATTGATAAATCTCACTCATTCCACTCTTTTTCCTCCATCCTGTGTCTGCGAATTAATCCTTGGCGTTTTTTATTACCCATCCATTGATTGATTCTATTTACCGATGCAATAGAGATGATTCTCGCCCCGGATATAGATCCTCCCGTTGCTGAAAGCCGGTGTCGTTCCGGTGATCTCCCCAAGGGGATTTTCAGCAATAAGGTTCATCTCCCTGCCATAATCATAGATGCGCATCACCCCCTCATTATCCATCATAAACAGCTTCCCATCGGCATAAACGGGCGATGAATAGAGAGTTTTTCCGATGTCGTGCTCCCAATACTGCTCCCCGGATTTGCCATCGTAGCAGGCTAATACGCCATAACTGGTGGCAATGAAGAGGAGCCCCTGGTGAGCGAGCGGGCTGGCAGCTTCGGGGAGGTAGATGTTCTCTTCCCAGAGGATCTCCCGGGTATTGATATCGATGGCTGCCAGGGTAGCATACTCATTGGCCGCATAGACGATGCCATCGCTATAGCCCGCCGACGGCCCCACCTCTCCGGTCAGGCACGCCACGCTCCAGAGCTCTGCTCCGGTAGCGGCATCGTAACCGGCGACCAGCGGATCGGAGGTCAACACCACCTGGTATTTACCGTTAACCGGCACCAGGATGGGACTTGACCATGATATTTTTGATTTACGGACAGTCTCCCAAACGGTAGCTCCGGTGGCTGTATTCAAGGCCAGCAGTTTTCCTCCATCGTTGGTATCGTACTGCACAAACAGCTTGTCGTTCCAGGTCAGCAGCGAGGAGGCGTGTCCGTAGTGGTTATCGGGGACACCCAGGTTCCGTGCCCACACGCGCCGGCCCTCCATATCGAAGGCCACCGCATCGCCCGTGGCGAACAGCGCATAAACGCGCACCCCGTCGGTAGTCACCGTCGGCGCTGCCAGTCCGGTATCTTCGGTCACCTTAGGCGGCACAGAGGGCGATCCGGGAATGCCGTCGGCCTTGCCGCTCCAGAGCAGCTTTCCGTCCGATGCCCGGAAGCAATATACCTCCCGGCTCTGTTTGTCGGCACCGGAAAGAAAGATCCGATCGCCCCACACCACGGGTGAGTTATAGCCGTGTTTGGGTACCGGCACTTTCCAGAGGACTCCGTCGCCCGATGATCCGTTCCACTTCACCGGTATCTGTTTATGACCGCTGACACCCAGTCCGAAGGGCCCCCGAAAACTATTGTGGTTCTGTCGCACCCGGTCGGCAGTCAATGCCGCACTCGCCTCACCGGGCATTGCCGAAGACTCACCGGGTTTAGCCGCTGACGATCCTCCCGCAGTTGCCGGTGGCGTTGACGACGATGGTGCGGCGGTTGATCCCTCTCCCCCGCCCATCGAAACGGATCCACTCCCTGCAGCAGTCCCGGCGGCTGTTCCCGAGGCACCGGCAGACTCCGGTGTCGATAACGGTGGCACTGATGATGCTGATGGCGCATCACCACCCTCACCTGCACCTGTCGCATCACCACCCTCGAGCGATGCTGATGAGCTGTTGCCCGGCGCCGGTCCGTCAGCGGCAGGTACCGAACCGACATCGATCACCTCGATCGCCTCACCCGGATCGTTCGTCTCAGCCCCTGCCCCCGACGCTTCCCACGCGTACCGCTTCAGGTAATCGTCGGTAGCAAACGAGGCAGCGATGGCCAGTCCGAACAGAACAGCCCCCACCACCAGCACTCCGCGCCGGGCTAACAGGCGGGCGGTGAAATCATCCTCCTCCGCCAGGGGCGGATCGATCTTTGCGCGCAGGGCATCCTGAGCCCGAAGGGCAAAAGCCAGCACCACCGCGCCGAATAGCAACAAAAATGCTCCGGTGCGTACCTGCCACCGGCTGTTGAAATAGGCCTTCCGGGCCAGCAGGTCATAGTTGCGAATCTCGTTTTTCAGTCCGTCGTTGTTGGGATCCTCCCGCAACCGCTGCACCAGCACCTCCAGGGCGCTGCTCTCAATCGGATCAACCTTCGAGTACTGCCAGTAGTTTAGCAACAACAGTAACGCC
>CAZILU010000031.1:19392-27403 GCA_964540165.1 uncultured Mariniphaga sp. | reverse complement strand
CGATTAAAATGTATGCGAGTTCCATCTGATACCTTAGAAAACTTACAATTTTAATGAGATGAAAGGTATAATATTAGCCGGAGGGGCAGGAACGAGGCTTTACCCGATAACCCGGTCTATTTCGAAGCAGATTCTTCCGGTGTATGACAAGCCAATGATCTATTATCCGTTGTCGGTTCTGATGTTGGCAGGCATTCGTGAAATATTAATTATTTCAACACCGGTCGATATCAAATTATATGAAGATTTGCTGGGTGATGGCAGTCAATTGGGATTACAGCTCTCCTATAAAATTCAACCTTCGCCGGACGGGTTGGCTCAGGCATTTATTCTGGGCGAGGCGTTTATTGGCAATGATTCGGTTTGTATGATTCTGGGCGACAATATTTTTTATGGGTATAATTTTCGTTCTATTTTGGAGGAAGCTGCCGGATTGCAGGATGGAGCGATTGTTTTCGGATATTATGTGAACGATCCGGAACGGTATGGAGTAGTAGAATTTGATGATACGGGACGGGTTATTTCCATTGAAGAGAAACCGTTGGAACCCAAATCGAATTATGCTGTTACAGGACTCTATTTTTACTCAAACGATGTAATAGAGAAGGCAAAAAAGTTAAAACCTTCACCCCGGGGTGAACTGGAAATTACCGATTTAAATCGTGTTTACCTTGAAGAGAACCGATTGAATGTTAAACTCTTGGGGCGTGGATTTGCGTGGCTCGATACCGGAACACATGAGAGCCTTTTGCAGGCTTCCAATTTTATTGCAACCATTGAGCAGCGACAGGGACTAAAGATCTCTTGTATCGAGGAGATTGCTTATAAAAAAGGATTCATTAACCGGGAGCAGCTGATTGATCTTGCCAAACCGTTGAGTAAAAATAGTTATGGTATGTACTTGTTAAGTCTTGCCGATAAAAAAATTGTCTCCTTTTAAAGTACGTTATGAAGATTGTTAAAACGCCCCTTTTGGGATTATTGGTTATTGAGCCCGATTATTTTGAAGATTCCCGTGGTTATTTTTTTGAAACCTGGCAACAGGAGCGATATAAAGCTGTCGGCATTGATGCTCTGTTTGTCCAGGATAATGAATCGAAATCGGTTAGAGGGGTTGTTCGTGGATTGCATTATCAGATGGATCCGGCTGCACAGGCAAAGCTGGTCCGGGTAATTTATGGGAAAGTGTTTGATGTTGCCGTTGACCTTCGCGAGGGATCTCCCACATTTGGCCAATGGTTTGGTGTAGAATTGGATGGTGATAATAAAAAACAGATGTTCATTCCCTGCGGATTTGCCCATGGTTTTTCAGTACTAAGTGAAACGGCTGTTTTTGCTTATAAATGCAGTGCTTTCTACCACCGGGATTCTGAACGGTCCATTCATCCTTTTGATCAGCGGTTAAATATCGATTGGAAGTTGAACGGTATTGATCCGATCGTTTCAGATAAAGACAATCTGGCGCCCTCATTTGATAATGCCGAAAAGAATTTTAATTTTATTGCTGATTAAATTTAGCAAATTCAAATGCGTTAAATTCCGGTTTTAATTTTATATTCAATCGGTTGCGATTATAGCGATGGATATATGCCGGGCCGGATGACGTGAATTGAAATTGCGAGGGATACTATTTATGTATAGAAAGAAACTTAAGATTGTTGTTACCGGTGGTTATGGTCAGTTGGGAAGGTCATTGCAACTTTTGACAGACCGGTATCCGGAGCTGGAGTTTTTATTTACCGATATTGACACCTTTGATATTACTAAAGAGAGGGAGGTCGATTATTATTTTTCTGAAAATAATCCGGCATTTGTGATTAATTGTGCCGCTTACACGGCTGTTGACAAGGCCGAACGTGATGAAGAGAATGCCCGGTGTGTTAATGCTTTTGCACCAGCTTTTCTGGCAGCAGCCTCCCGAAAAACCGGGGCCGGATTTCTGCACGTGTCAACCGATTATGTTTTTGATGGCAATGCATTTGTTCCTTATGCGGAGAGCGATGCTGTGAATCCTCGTTCTGTATATGGGAAAACCAAGCTGGAAGGAGAGCGGCTTGTGGTTACTGAAAATCCCGGGGCTGTTATCGTAAGAACGTCATGGCTCTATTCCCCTTTTGGGAACAATTTTGCGAAGACGATGATGAAGTTGGGAAGTGAAAAGGAGGAGGTGAGAGTGGTTTACGATCAAACCGGAACACCCACATATGCTCCAGACCTGGCAGAGGCAATTATGATCATTGTTGAGTCCTTTCTCTCCCGAAAAGAGGGACATTTGCCGGGAATCTATCACTATTCCAATGAAGGCGTTGCCAGCTGGTTTGATTTTACCCAGGCGATTTTTAATTTTACAGGGAGCAGGTGCCGCGTGATACCGGTGCTTTCCGCCGAATTTCAGACGGATGCACAACGACCCCATTATACGGTATTGAATAAATCAAAGATTAAAACTACATTTAACCTGCAAATTCCCTATTGGAGGCAGAGCCTGAACGTTTGTGTTGATAACCTTTTAAATAGATAATTATATGGATAATAGTCAATTACTCCGGGATGTTCGTGCGAGAGCCGCTGAGTGGCTGTCGGAGACTTACGATGAAGATACACGATTGGAAGTAAAGCGAATGTTAGAAGCGGAGGATCCCTCCGGATTGATCGATTCCTTCTATAAAAATCTGGAGTTCGGCACGGGAGGTCTTCGTGGAATTATGGGGGTTGGTACCAACCGGATGAATAAATATACGGTAGGGGCTGCTACCCAGGGGCTGGCCAACCATCTTAAAAAGAATTTTGCTGAATTGCCTCTTATTAAGGTGGCAATCGGTCATGATTGCCGGAATAACAGTCGTTATTATGCGGAGATCTGTGCCCGGATTTTTGCTGCCAATGGGATTAAGGCATATCTGTTCGATGATTTGCGGCCTACGCCCGAGCTCTCATTCGCCATTCGTGAATTGGGGTGTCAGAGCGGAATCATTCTGACAGCTTCTCATAATCCCAAAGAGTATAATGGCTATAAAGCCTATTGGGATGATGGTTCACAGGTGGTTGCACCACACGATGATCTTATTGTTCAGGAGGTTTTAGGGGTAAAACCGGAAGATATACAATTTGATAGTTCCGATGAACTGATTGAGATTATGGGGGCTGAGATGGATGAAAAATTTCTTGATAGAGTAAAAACGGTCTCTATCGATCCTCAGGTAATTGAAAGAAATAAGGATATTAGAATTGTCTATACACCAATTCACGGGACGGGTGTAAAAATGGTACCGGCGGCTCTTCGCAAATTTGGTTTTACGAAGATTTTTAATGTACCTGAACAGGATGTGGTAAGCGGCGATTTTCCAACGGTGATCTCTCCCAATCCGGAAGAGACCGCTGCCATGGAGATGGCGATAGCCAAAGCCCGTGAAGTGGATGCCGATCTGGTTATGGCTACCGATCCCGATGCTGACCGTATTGGCGTTGCTGTTAAAAATGATCGTGGTGAATACATCATCATAAACGGAAACCAGACAGCGTTGATTTTCATCTATTATATTATTACTCAGATGAAAAAAGCCGGAAAGCTGAATGGAAATGAGTTTGTGGTTAAAACCATTGTCTCTACCGAATTGATTGCTGAAATTGCAGAGAAGAATGGCATTGAGTGTTTCGATGTCTATACCGGATTTAAATATATTGCTGAGGTGATCCGGGAGTTGGAGGGTAAAAAGCGATATATTGGCGGTGGAGAAGAGAGTTTTGGATTTATGCCGGCCGATTTTGTGCGTGATAAAGATGCGGTCTCTTCCTGTGCATTGATGGCTGAAATTACAGCCTGGGCAATTGATCAGAAAAAAACACTGTATGAACTATTACAAGATATTTATCTTGAATATGGTTATTCTAAAGAGAAGATGGTTTATGTTGTTCGGAAAGGAAAATCGGGCGCTGATGAGATCAGGCAGATTATGGCTGGTTTCAGGGAGAATCCACCCAAAAATCTGGGGGGATCTCCGATGGTTTGGATCAAAGATTACGCAAATCTGGTTGCAAAAAATCGGTTGACTGGTGAAGAGAAAATGATCCATCAAAAGAGTACTTCCGATGTATTGCAGTTTTTTACCCGCGACGGGATTAAAATTTCCGTACGACCATCGGGTACTGAACCCAAAATCAAATTCTATTTTGAAGTGAAGGGAATTTTAGCATCGCGTACTGATTTTTATGAGGCTGAACGTATTGCAGAAGAGAAGATTGAAGCTGTCATGCGTGAGTTGGGTGTTTAGCCCGGATTATTTCAACTTCTCTATATACACTTTTTTAAATTTTTCTACTTTGGGAGCTACCACGAACGAACAGTAGGGCTGATTTTTATTTCTTTCGAAGTAGTTGTGGTGGTAGTCTTCTGCCGGGTAAAAGATTTTAAAAGGGGAGACCTCCGTCACTACCGGATCGGGGTGGACGGCTGAGTGGTTGATCTTTGCGATCAGTGCTTCTGCACTCATTTTTTGTGCATCGGTGTGATAGAAGACAACGGACCGGTATTGGGTTCCGATGTCGTTTCCCTGTCGGTTGAGGGTTGTCGGATCATGAACTTTGAAGAAGATTTCGAGAATTTCATCGAATGTAATTCGCTGGTTATCGAACGTGATCTGTATTACCTCGGCGTGTCCGGTGTTTCCGGTACAGACCTCCTGGTAGGTAGGATTTTCAGAAACTCCACCGCTATAACCGGGGATTACTTCTGTAACTCCCTTAAGCGATTTGTAAATTGCCTCGGTGCACCAGAAACATCCACCTCCCAGGGTGGCTTTTTCCAGGGAACTGCTTTTTGTAATTTCACTGCTCATTTGAAAATTTAATATAAGAAGCGTTAACAGAATCATTTTTTTTTGGGTTACCCGTTACGTTGTTTTAGCGCATGATGCATCCGGTCCAGGTAGTTGTTGATCTGTTCCGGTGTTTCAAATCCGACAATGATCATGTCGATACTTTCAAGGCCCAGGACGAATTGCAGTGAGTGGTTAATTTTGTCGCTATCGTCGCGTAGTTTTCCATTTCCAACCAGTTTCATGCCAATAACTCCTTTTCCTGACCGATGCAGTTGATTTATTGTTTGAACAACCTCTTCCGGATCGGGTTTATCCATCGCAATGCCGTATGGATTGATTCGTGCATGAACGATGTCGGTCCAGTCACTTTCAGCGGCACTTTTCATGGCATCCAATGAATGTACTGAAACGCCATGAGCTCTGATAATTCCCTTAGATTTCAGGTTTTCCAGAATATCCATTTGCTTTTTCTGGGCATCGGTCCAGGTTCCATCGACCATGCAGTGAATTTGCACGATATCGATGTAATCGGTATTTAGCTCCTTTCGGAACCGGTCAACAACGATGTTGGCATCGGGGCGCTCCGGTTCGGGTATTCCACCGCTCCTGACCCATATTTTGGATGAAAGGGTAATCTGATCCCGCTCCATCGACTTCATAGCCTCTGCAACCAGTCCGTGCGTTCCGTAGGTGTCGGCACAGTCAAAAAAACGGATCCCTTTTTCATAGGCATGTACCAGCAGGTTCAGGCTTTTTTGCTTCTCCTGCCGGGTAAGAAATGCCGATCGGTTTGAAGCATGAATTCCTGTTCCCATTCCCAGCAGGGTGGTCTTAATTTGGGTGTTCCCCAGGGTAATTAGCTGCAAAGGGTCTGGTTCTCTAAATCCTGAATGCGTGGCGTATAGAGGATTAGCGAATAACAGATGACCGGTTCCCAACGATAGTGCCTTAATAAAATCTCTGCGCTTTCTGATATGCATCTCTTTTTTCATGACTCCGTTTATATGTTGAAACAACGAACCGGTTTAATTGGTTGACAACCATTGGCCCGATTTCGCGATTTTTTATCGGAGATTATATTGATTCTATGTTGCCGGATAGATCTTGTTTTTTTCCAGGTATTCCATGATTTTAGAGATATTTCGTTCGTTTTCAACAGGATCGAAAACCAGATTTGCGTTTCGGGGTTCTTCGTATTCCAGGTCAACTCCCGGCAGGTTGTCTAACTCCCCTTTTTCGGCTTTTTCATAAAGTTCCGGTTTATTATTTTTACAATATTCGAGTGAAGCATTCATGAAAAAAAGATGGAAGCGGTCTTTTCCAATAATCCCTGCAATTTGCTCCCGCAGCGTGTGGTTCCTGGATATGAAGGAGCAGATGGTGATGATGCCCTGGTCGTTTAAGATTTTGGCGATATGAGCTACCCGGCGCAGGTTTTCGGCCCTGTCAGCAGGAGAGTAGTCAAGTTCCCGGTTCAGTCCGGACCGTATGGAACTTCCGTCGAGTAATACAACCGTGGCGCCTTCATCGAACATTTTCTTCTCCAGGCTGAAGGCCAGTTCATTTTTTCCTGATCCGTGAAGTCCGGTAAACCAGAGAGTTGTGCCTTTTTGGTTGAGGCGGTTTTCTCTGTTTTGTTGGGTAATCAATGATTTGCCTTCCCTGATTTTTGCCTTGTCGATATCAGTGATTCTGGAAGGGAGCTTTTTGCTTTCCAGCTTATCGAGGATCATACCTACGGCTACCGTATTATTCGTAACAGGATCGATCAGCACAAATGACCCGGTGTTTTTATTGTTTTTATAGGGATCGAAGAAGATCGGTTTGGCTGTGGTAATAACGGCTCTTCCGATTTCATTCAGGGAGAGCTTTTCTACGTTCGATTTTTGCAGGGTATTGACATCGACTTTATAGCGGATCATATCAATTTGCGCTCGCGTGGTGTTGGTGGTCTGTTTAAGAAAAAATTGGGTGGACAGGTCTAACTGTTTCTCTTCCATCCATACCAACATGGCTTCAAAATGGCGGTCGATGTGTGGTATATTATCAGGAAAGACCAGCATTTCACCACGGGAGATATCAATCTCATCTTCCAATACCAGGGTAACCGATTGGGGAGGGAACGCTTTTTCGAGATTACCATCGTAGGTAGGGATTGCTTTAACTTTTGACGTTTTTTGAGAAGGCAGTGCCATGACGGTATCGCCGGGTTTGACAATGCCGGAAGCCACCTTTCCCGAAAAGCCACGAAAATCTCTATCGGGCCGCAGCACATATTGGACCGGAAACCGGAAGTCGTTGTAATTTCTGTCGCTGCTGATATGTACGGTCTCGAGAAATTCCAGCAGGCTTTTTCCATGGTACCAGGGCATTTTTTCCGACAACTCAACGACGTTATCGCCCTTTAAGGCTGATAGTGGAATAAACTCTACATCGGGTATATCTAATTGGGTAACAAAATTTTGATACTCACTGCATATATTCTCAAAGGTCTCCTGTTGAAATCCGACCAGGTCCATTTTATTTACGGCAAGTACGATATGTTTAATGCCCAGGAGTGATACGATAAAGGTGTGTCTTCGGGTTTGGGTAATGACACCTTTGGTCGCATCGATGAGGATGATTGCCAGGTTTGCCGTTGAACCTCCGGTAATCATGTTTCGTGTATACTGTTCGTGACCGGGAGTGTCGGCGATAATAAATTTTCTTTTAGCTGTTGAGAAGTAGCGATAGGCTACATCAATGGTAATTCCCTGTTCGCGTTCAGCTTTTAATCCGTCTAACAGGAGCGCATAGTCGATCTCTTCACCGGCATGCCCAATTCGTTTGCTATCGCGTTCGAGGGCGGCTAACTGATCTTCATACAATATTTTGCTGTCGAACATCAACCGACCGATCAGTGTTGACTTCCCGTCGTCCACTGACCCTGCGGTCAGGAGTCTTAACAGATCTTTTTTTTGGTCCTGATCAAGAAAAGCTCTTATATCAATTGTTTTGGTTGTCATATTTCTCTTCTCCTGCCGTTATTGTTGTTAAAAATAGCCTTCTCGTTTTTTCTGTTCCATGCTACCCTCCTGATCGAAATCGATGACCCGGGTGGTTCGTTCCGATTTGGTGACAGTCATCATCTCTTCAACAATCTTTTCTATGGTGTCGGCATCCGATTCAACGGCTCCGGTCAGCGGATAACAACC
>CAZILU010000031.1:6862-19382 GCA_964540165.1 uncultured Mariniphaga sp. | reverse complement strand
GAATCGAACCTTACGCATTTCTGCTTTGGCTGCCATTTCAGGTGGCATCCGTTCATCGTCGACCATGATCAGATTTCCATCTACATTGACTACCGGGCGTATTTTGGCATAATAGAGCGGAACAATCGGGATGTTTTCTAACCGGATGTATTGCCAAATATCCAGCTCTGTCCAGTTGCTGAGCGGGAATACCCGTATCGATTCGCCCTTATGTACCCGGGCATTGTAGATACTCCAAAGCTCCGGACGCTGATTTTTTGGATCCCATTGGTGAAAGCGGTCGCGGAAAGAGAAGATCCGCTCTTTAGCCCGTGATTTTTCCTCATCGCGGCGGGCACCCCCAAAAGCGGCATCAAACTTATAATAGTTAAGTCCTTCCAGCAGAGCCTGGGTTTTCATGACATCGGTATGTACTTTACTCCCATGGGTAAAGGGCCCAATGCCCCGTTCAAAGCCCAGTTTGTTGTAATGAACGATTAAATCCCACCCTTTTTCCCGGGCATAATGATCGCGAAATTCAATCATCTCCTTAAATTTCCATTTAGAGTCTATGTGCATCAATGGAAAAGGAACTTTTCCCGGATAAAAGGCTTTTTCTGCCAACCGGACCATCACCGATGAATCTTTGCCAATGGAGTATAGCATCACCGGATTTTCAAATTCGGCAGCGACCTCCCGGATGATATGAATAGCTTCGGCCTCAAGCTCTCTGAGGTTAGATAAACTGTATTCCTTCATGAATCTGGTACTTTTTTCTATACGCGTGGGAGCAAAGATAGGATTTTTTATGTCAAACGGCCCTCCGGAAAGGCAGGCGCATTAAAAACGGAAAAAGAGTGCAGGTCAGAATTGCCAGAACAGAGGGATAAGAATCATCGACAATAAAAATGTCAGGATATTCAGTGCAATTCCAATTTTTAAAAAATCTTTAAATTTATAATCGCCAATCGCTTGGACGATCAGGTTTGTCTGATATCCGATGGGTGTTGAGAAACTGGCTGACGCAGCTATGGTGACTGCAACCAAAAGTGGCTTTGGGTCGATCTGGAGCTGATGGGCAGCAGCCAGAGCTATTGGAAACACCAAGGCCGCTGCCGCATTATTGGTGACGATTTCCGTAAACAGATTGGTGATCAGATAGAGCGCTACCAGCACACCCATGGGGCCCAGTCCCCGTGAAATATTAATTGTGTTTCGGGCCAGAATCTCGGCGGCTCCCGAGTTTTGTAAGGCTTTACTGATGGCAAATGAGCAGGCTATGGTGATCAGAACATCCCAACTGATCGACTTGGTGTATTTTTGGTGCGGCATTATTTTTAACCAGACAAGCAGTACCACTGCCAACAGGGAGAAAAAGAACATGTCAAATGTTAATCCTGCCGGTGACGGGAAATACTGTCCAACCGTAGCACCAATGATCATCACTGTTAAAATGATGAATGCAAGCCATTTGCTCCAGAAGTTCCCGGTATCACGGTAATCCCTGATGAATGATGTCAGGTAAAATATTTTGGAGTCTCCCCAGGTTTGGATGAACTGATTGGTTGTGAGAAGCACCAGGTTATCTCCGGCCCGGAGTTTCAGGTTATCGATGTTTGAGGTAATTCTTTCCCCATTCCGGTGAATGGCCAGCACCACTGCCTGGTAATGCTCGTAAAAATTAAATTCCGGGATTGTAGCTCCGATCCCCGGAAAACGAGGTGACAGAACGGCCTCATACTGTTTTAATTTTCGTCGTGGTACATGTTTTATCTTTTCAAAACCGCACAAACTGATATTCTCATTGGTGAGTATGAAGTTCAACCGTTCCGACTTACCAGCCAGGAGCAATTTGTCCCCAGGCAGGATTTTAAATATTCCCTGACTGGTGTCGATGCTATTCCCATCTCTTTCAATGGAGAGAATGTGAAGTTTGCTCAACTCTTTTAGTCTGCCATTAATCGTTTCTTTACCAATCAGATTGCTGTTTTCGGGAATGAAAATATTGTAATAGTAATCCTTCTCTGCCAGTGTGCTTTTGTTGTTGATCAGGATCTTCTCTCCAGGCAAAAGCCTGTTGGCAAAAATTGCGATGTAAAGAATGCCCACAATGGCGATGGGTAATCCAACCTTTCCCAGTTCAAACATGCTGAATCCTTTCATCCCGTTGTCAATCATCAGCCCATGCACCACCAGGTTGGTTGAAGTACCGATCAGCGTGCAGATGCCTCCCAAAATGGTGGCATAGGAGAGGGGGATTAAAAATTTTTTATACGACAGGTTCAGTTTTTCTGCCCATTTCTTAATGATGGGTGCAAAAATAATGACCAATGGTGTATTGTTTAGAAATGCAGAGAGTGCAGAAACCGGTAATATAATTCGCGGAATCAGGAAGAAAAGCCGTCCCCGCTTTCTGGGAAGATAGGACTGAGCCATCCGGTTGAGCATTCCCGATTGCCTGACACCCTCGCTTACCAGAAAGAGAATTCCAACCGTGATCATTCCTTTGTTTGAGAAGCCTGCCAGTAGTTCCTGATTGGTAATGATTCCGGTGCTCATCAGTATTACCGCTGCGGTAAAGAATACCAGGCCGGAACGCATGATTTCCTTAGCCAGCGCAATAATGGTCAGAATGACCACCAAAATGACAATATAGCCTTCAAGGGTTAACAATCCGGAAAATTGATTTATTTTTAATCATTTTGTTTGTAACGTTTGCTTCGACCGGTTTTTGTGCTTTAATACCCGATCATCGGTTTTTGATCTCATAACCAAGATCAGTTGCACAGCTGCCGCTGTGTAGTTTCGCCCAAAACTAAAGATAAAAAAGATACCGTCAAAAATTGGATAAATAAAAATTGTTACATCCGATAATTGTTGCTGAAAATAAAACTTTTGGCAGGAGTAATCCATCAGCTAACCACGCGGAGAAATCCTTTTCCCTCTTTGTACGGCAGAGAAAATGAGAAGCTGGTTCCCTGTTCCGGTATGGTATTAAGGGAGAGTTCTCCCCCAAGAATTTGTACATAATGCTGAGCAATTGGCAGTCCGATACCGGAGCCGGATGTTATGTCATTGATATCGTTCTTAGCCCGATAGAATCGACTGAAAATATACTCGATCTCTTTTTTAGGAATTCCAATTCCGGTATCGGAAACGAAAAATTTTACCGAAGTTGTGCCCTGCATTTCATATCCCAACCGCACTTCACCTTTGATCGTGTATTTTACGGCATTGTCGACCAGAATCTGAAGCGTCTCCTGCAGCAATTGGTAATCGGTGATAAAACCAAAGTCAGCGTTAGGAACATCCAGGTCGAGGTACATTTTTACCTCCCGTCCCAAAGGAATGAGTGACCGGTATTGGTTGTATATGTTTCGAATCAGGCTGTTTATTGCGCAGAAGTTCAGCTGAACCTCAACGGCATCGGTTTCAATTTTGGAGAGATGGATGGTGTTTTCGATCATGTTCATCAGCTGAGTGCCATTTTGGAAAATGGCATCAGAAAATGCGGTCTGTTCTTTGCGTTCGATTCCCTCTTCCGTTAACATCCGGGTGTAGTTGGTAATGATGTTGAGTGGGGTCCGGATTTCATGCGACAGATTTGAGAGGAATGCCGACTTGAGCCGGTCGCTCTCTTCTGCTTTTTTCCTGGCTCTTTCAAGGTTAAACTCTGCATTTTTTCGCCGGGTTATATCCCGGGAAACTGCAATCACCGACTGAGCATTGAGCATGGCAAGCCGCATTTCATAGAGATATGTGCCATTCGGAGTATTCATGGAATATTCAATAACTTCTAACGAGTTCGTGCTAAGACATGCCTGAATGCACTTTAAAATTCTTTCGGCCATGTTGGGAGGAAATCCCACATCATAAATGGTGCTGCCAACAATTTGGGTATCCTGAATTTTAAACAGGTCGCTCTCTTTAATAACAAAGTCTTCAAACATACCATCTTTTCCGATAACAAAAAACATGTCAGGGATTGCCTCCAGCAGAACTTTGTACCTTTTTTTGCTACTTTCAAGCTCTTCCCGCTTCTTTTTTTCGGCGGTGATGTCTTCAAAAATTATGTAATAGGTGTGGAAGTCGGGATTTAAGATATGGATTTTAAACCAATACCCCAACCGGGATGCCTGTATTTCGCGGATTTTCTTATTGTTGAACAGTAAGATGTTATTCCAACCCAAAGACTCTTTAAATACCAGGTCAAGGATGTAATTAACCTCCTGGTTTTTTACTTCGTGAAGCCGTATGTTAAATGAAGATTCAAAAGCCGGGTTTATCTTTTCAACCTCCATCCTGACCACATTCCCGTCTTCATCACGATAGATTTTTAATCCGGCAACCGGAAAAGAGGTGCCGCGGATAATTTTAGAAACGCCTTGTTGTAACTCTTTCAGTTTCTCCTCCAGTTCGGACCTGTTTTTATGGTGCATTCTTATTAGCAGAAAAATGGCTGCATTGATCAGGACATAAATGATCAATGGTTTTGCGTACAGATTGTTTTGGTCGAACAGAGTGCTGTGCAACTGATTTGCTTTCAATAGTTGAAAGATCAGTGTAACCGTTGAAAGAAGCAGGTATAAAAAGATCTTTGCTTTGGATTGGCTGAAGAAAAAAAGGAAGAATGAACCCGCGAAGAGCCATCCTGCCGAAGTTATGACGGTATCATCGATTTGTGCTGAATCGGCCAGGCCGGAAAGAGATCCGGTATAGACCAGAAGAGGAATGACAAACGTTATATTCAGCAAGGTATTTTTCTGTTTTTTCCAAAAAAAATATAACCCTGTAATGATCAGAAGAGTCATGCCGCCAGGAATAATCAGTTCCGTCGGATCATTCATTGAGAGAAGCAGATCGATGGTTTGCCAAAAAGCAGCGAACAGGCTTATCGCCAAAAAGGTCAATAAGGCTGAAAACTCAGACTTTTCATTGGTCTCTGACTGAGGCCAACGTTTTTCAAAAATCATATGAAATAAGGAATCGCTCATCGGTGTAAAATTAACGATTCGGCATTAATTCTCTTTGAATTCATGGAAATTTTTCCAACGGAGTTCGTGCATTACGGGGTTCTGAAATATGATTTTTGTCCTGCTTTGTTGATAACTAATGTAAAATACTGTTTAGTAAGTAGTTGTTGATTGTGAAAAATAATTTTAGCTGATATTTGTTCTATTTTTTATGGATAATTAGGGGTATTTTTGTACGAATAGTCAAGTAGAATTAAAAAATGATGATGATGGCCAATGGTTTTTTTAACGTTCCTGAAGCAAAGAATGAACCCATTCTAAGCTATGCTCCCGGAAGTCGTGAGCGGGAAGATATTCGAAAAGCGCTGGTAGATATGCGTGCTGGTGAAGTTGATTTGCCGATGGTGATTGGAGGCCGGGAAATATATACCAATCGTAAGATTCGTATTTTCCCACCGCATGAGCACAGACACACGCTGGGGTACTACAATCAGGGTGATGCCAGTCATGTGGAGATGGCAATAGATACTGCCCTTGAGGCACGAGATCGATGGACCTCTCTCTCCTGGCAGCACCGGGCTTCTGTTTTTCTGAAAGCTGCTGAACTTTTATCGGGGCCATTTCGCGCAAAAATCAATGCAGCTACTATGCTGGGACAATCAAAGAATATTTACCAGGCCGAGATTGATGCTGCCTGCGAGTTAGCCGATTTTTACCGGTTTGGGGTGCAGGTGATGTCGTCAATTTACAAGATCCAGCCACAATCTGCACCAGGCATATGGAACTACAATGAGTTTCGGCCGTTGGAAGGATTTATCTATGCATTAACTCCGTTCAATTTTACCTCTATTGCCGGGAACCTGCCGGTAGCTCCGGTTCTTATGGGAAATGTGGTTGTGTGGAAGCCAAGCAAATCAGCCGTTTATTCTGCCAGTGTAATTATGGAGGTGTTGCGTGAAGCCGGAGTTCCCGACGGGGTGGTTAACCTGGTTTTTGGATCCGGTCCCGTGGTAGCCGATGTGGTTCTCACCCATCCTTCGTTTGCAGGCATTCATTTTACCGGGTCAACGGAGGTGTTTCAGGAGATTTGGAAGACTATTGGAAATAATATTTATAAATATCATAGTTATCCGCGCATCGTTGGCGAGACCGGAGGTAAGGATTTTATTTTTGCCGATTTTTCGGCAAACATTCCCGAATTGGTGACCGCTATGGTTCGCGGGGCATTTGAATACCAGGGACAAAAATGTTCGGCAGCATCCCGGGCATACATTCCGAAAAGCATCTGGAGTAAATTAAAGTCCCTGTTGGGTGAAGTGCTTGCAACCGTGAAGATGGGACCTCCCGAAGATTTTACCAACTTTGTGAATGCGGTTATTGACGAAGCGGCTTTCGATAAACTTAATGGATTTATTGATCGTGCCCGCAACGATAAAGATGCAGAGATTATTTTCGGAGGAAAATGCGACAAATCCACTGGATATTTTATTGAGCCTACCGTTATACTTGCCCGGAAACCAGACTATATCACCATGCAGGAAGAGCTGTTTGGTCCGGTGTTGACTATCTATGTTTATCCCGATGATAAACTCGATGAGACCCTTGATGTTCTCGACAGAACTTCGATTTATGCCCTCACCGGAGCGATATTTTCAACAGACCGGTATCTGATTGAGAAGATGACTAAACGACTGGTCCATGCTGCCGGTAATTTTTATATCAACGATAAACCTACCGGTGCTGTTGTTGGCCAGCAACCTTTCGGCGGTGCGCGGGGATCGGGAACCAATGATAAAGCCGGATCGTTATTTAACCTCCTTCGTTGGGTTTCTGTCAGAACCATCAAAGAGAATCTCCTTCCGCCGACAGACTACCTCTACCCAAACTTTCTTCCCGATTAGCATAAATTAGTTAACGAAACATTGTTTGTAAAAAGAGGGATTATTTTGTTGATTCCTCTTTTTATTGCCATGATTTGTTGTAATTTTGACATCAAAGAGAGGGTCATGAAAAACGAGAAATTTACGCAGAAACGATGGTATAAAGTATTAACGAATAAATACGTTATTGCATCATTGCTCTTTTTGGCATGGATCGTTTTTTTTGATGAAAACAGCTTTGTCTCACATGCTGAAAACAAAAGCCGTCTGAGGGATCTGAACCGGCAGAAGGTCTATTATCAGGAGCGGATAGCTTCGGATATGCAAAAAATGGAAGACCTCAACGCCGGAATTAAAGAGCTTGAAAAATTTGCCCGTGAGCAGTATTATATGTCCAAACCCGATGAGGATCTCTATATTGTCGTTGAAAAAGATTAATTTCTGAAAAAAATCGCACAATTTTTGTAATCTGTTTGTTTACTACTTGAGGAGTAGTACAAATTTCTTATATTGTTTATAATTATCATCAGATGAAACACCCATGACGATTCTTGACACAAACGAGCAAGATTAAAATTATGGGAGTTCCGTCTCATACCTTAGAAAACTAACAATTTTAATGAGATGAAACACAATTTAGACATATTCAGAATCAGAACAAATAATGTATCACCTCAAAAAGGACGGATTTTGATTGCCGAACCCTTTCTTCCGGGGAACTATTTTAACCGGTCGGTTATTTTGCTGGTTGCATACAGTAAAAAGGGTGCCGTAGGATTTATTTTGAACAAAAAGGTTGAGCTGGCCATTCACGATGTGCTTCCCGATTTTCCTGAATTTGGCGGGGATGTCTATTTGGGAGGGCCGGTGGCTACTGATTCGATCTATTTTATTCATAAGTTGGGTGGTAAATTGCCCGGTAGCATTCATGTGTTGGGCAATCTCTATTGGGGTGGCGACTTTGAGGTGGTAAAACAGCAGATTGCCTCTGGAATAATCCATCCATCCGAAATTCGATTTTTTGTTGGTTATTCAGGATGGGATTCCGGACAGTTAGAGCGTGAAATTAAGGAAGATTCGTGGTTGGTTACCGATGTAGAAGAGGAGAGTGTTATGCGTGATCTGGAGCAGGAATCGTGGGTTGATTTTGTTAAAAAGGCCGGGACCCGTTACTCTGTTTGGGAGAATTTTCCGCAGAACCCGACGCTTAACTGATCTATTGTTTGACAGCCCGATTCTTTAGGTAGATAGTTAACCGGTCATGCAGTTGTTTTGAAATTGTATTAAAGTAACGTATGTTACCAACACCGATAATCCATTGTATCCCCAGCCTTTCAGATGCGATAAAAACCTCATCCACCTGATCAAAGCAATTTTTATTCATGTCATGCAACTCTGCCGTTTGCAATCCCTCCTCTTTAGCCAGGTCAAGGATGACCGGGCGCAGGGAATCAATGAAGCACCCGGTTGACGGGTGTGGCGTTAGCAGCTGATTTCCTTTGACAGCAAACAGATTGGCGTAGGCTGCATCGCACAACTGGCCGTTGTCGTTTTCAAAGATCACTTGCCGGCAGGGGGTCTCTGCCAATTCGGCCAGACCCGTTTGCCAGATATTTCCGTTGAAACAGGTTAAGTGACTCCACCGGTGAGGTGTTCCTTTTTTTATGGATGAGATGTGAGCCAGCTCCCCACGTGTCGCGTAGGGGAACTCACTTTCGGGTATGTGGTTGCAGGTAATCAGGGTATGGGTCTCTGCCTGATTTCCTATGAGCCGGAGATTCAGGTAGCCGGAGCGGTAATAACGATTTTTATTCAGCAGTCGCTTTGTCAGCCGAAACAAATTTCCAGGATCAAGTAATAAAGCCGGAAAGGGTAACCGGAGCGCACCGGCTTGCTCTTTTAATAATTCAACGTTTTCTTTCAGAAGGGGAATGCCGCCATACCCATGCCATATCTGAGCTTCAATAAAATTAAAATTATTGATAATCAAATGGTTCAGGCTTGCGTCTTCGATGCCGGTGATCCGGCCATCATACATCAGGTATTGCATCAATCGGTTATTTGACGTCAAATTTATAAATTACATCAAAACCACTCTCCTGCGAAGAGTTATTTAACTGCAAAAAGAGAAATCGAAAGAGCTCATATTCCAGTTTCACCTCGTGCCTGGAGATATCTTTTTCGTGCGTCTCTCCAAATCGTTGCTCATAGCTGACAAACAGGTCGTTGGTAATGTATTTCCCAACGGTAACGGTGGCATTGTCAAAGCTGCCATCGCTGCGCACTTCGAGATAGTCAACGGCGAGTTTGTCGTTTAGAAAGTTGGAAATTTGCGCGCTGAGAAGAGAAGCGGCGGCTCTGCCTGCAATGCCTGCACTACCGGCGCCGGCTATATTGTTCTGCTCATCGATGGTAAGCTCATTCATGCTTTTCCCGAAGAGCAGATAGGAAAGGGCATCTCCTTCACTCACCGTGTTGCCGTCAAGCTGAAACTTCACTTCGGGTGCAGTGGCTGTACCACTTACCTGCAGGACCAGCTCCTGAGATGCCCGTTGCCGGTTGCGAAAATTGTACGATGCTGTAATATTCAGGAATGGCAGCATCTCTTCTCCTCCCCTGAAGCTTACTGAACCTTCATCGATTATAAACGTTTTTCCGAGCAGGTCGTATTGACCACGAATGACATCTACCGAACCAAACAGTTCAAAGATATCGCTCTGTTTGCGGAGCTCGACATCTCCTGAGAGCTCCAGGTAGAGATCATCGCTTTTGATCCAGGTATTTCGCGGAATGCGGATGCGTGCTTTTCCACGCAGAGGGGATATTTGGTTTCCTATGCCCTCATGATCGGGCAACGGCCGGTCAACGGAAAATAGGGTTGTGTCAGGCGCTATTGATAACTTTTCCATCTCTCTGATCAAAAGAGGCTTGGGTAATTCGCCTGCCGGGAGCCTGCCAAACATACGCATGACGGTTGGCAGAAAGATCTCTCCGCGGGGAATGATCAGATCCCCGCCATATACCAAAGCTCCGGGCTTGCCGGAAAGCGACAGGTTACCGTCTAACTGGAGGTTGAAATGGCGGTGGTTGAATGGCTGAAATTTCCGGAACTGTAGTTTTATGTCTGACTGGCTGATGTCTCTGTGGTACATGCCTGCCGGGAATTCAACCCTCCCGGAGCCGTTTAGCGTTCCGTCCCTGCTCCGCATAGTCAGTTGATCCAGTTTTATCAGAGAATCTGAGACATCGAATGCCATCCCGATGTTATGATAACGAATCCCGTACTCTCTCATCTCAACCGAGGCATTCTGAAGTTGCACTTTCCCTGTGGGTTGCGGAGATTTGGCCAACCCCGATATAGCAATGTCGGCTTCGATCATCCCTTCAATTTTACTTGTCGGGTACATTGCCTGAAGGATGGCCAGCGTTATCTTTTCTGCAACCAACCGGATACTCACGGAGTCTTCAGGATTAACCTCCGGAAGGTAGGTCAGTGAGTCGTAACGAACAGGCAATGCTGCGTTTAACTCCACTTTTCCATGGTCCTGAGGTATTATTAATCCGTATGCTGACAGCCGGTTGTTATTAAAGTCAACAGATCCTTCAACGGTTAAAAAGCGGAATTCATTGATCTGTGCGTTTCGGATGGCATATTTTCCATGCAGGAATGGCTGCTTCAGTGTTCCGTTCAGATTGAATTCGCTTTCGATGGTACCCTTCAGACCGGTGTTTATATTCATCTCTTCAAGCAGTACCAGTGGAAGACGTTGCACAGAAACGGTTCCCCTTAGTGGTTCTGAAGGGAGCAGTTCTGTACGGAACGTGTCGGTTCTGAGGCGCAAGGGTACGGTTGAGATGAAGCTTACCCGGCCACTATCACCAGCGTGTGCTATGGCCTGAAGGTTCAGTTGTTGCTCCTGAAATCCGATCTCTCCGCTGATCTCCTTCAGTTGGTATTGGCGGTATCCGGGATCGATAACAGAGAAGCTGGATTGTACCTGGAGAGAGTCGATCACTCCGGTGATGGCCAGATCCATATTGAACCTTCCGGAAAGGGGATGGTCTGGCAGGGCTGTTCTTGCGAGGGAAGCCAGATCGATCTCACGAAGTTTTAGGCGAAAATCTTGTGCTTTATCACGACTTATAGAACCATGGGCTGAAAGGAAAGCCGGAAGTTCCGATCGGCGGTTGGTGAGCCTGAAGTTTTTGATGTCGAAATCGGTTCCATTGGTTGTAATTGTTGCCGGAGGTCCGTCCAGTTCCCAATGTTGGTTTTCTGATTTAATGGTACAGCTGTTAATTACCGCTTTTAATGTATCACCGTTAAGAATGTTTGTATTGATTTGGTATTGAAGATGTTTCATTTTTATGCCGGCATCTGCATTCAGTGAATCGGGAGATCCGCTGGCAGAGAGAAACAGGGAGTCGATGGTCAGGGTGCCCGATTGCAGCTGATGTGCCTGGAGGTTGAGTGTGAAGGTGGTGTCGGCATTTTCGATCCAGCCTTTACCGTTCATCTCCATTTTTTCAACGGTTTGTTTACCATACCGGAGGGAATCCAGGCGCAGGGCTGATTCCAGATAGAGTGCTTTTGGCTCGCCCCATAACCGGGCATCAACGCTTCCTTTAAGGCTGGTCAGACTGTCGGGCAACCAGGCGCTGAAATCGGCCAGGTTATTAATGGTGGCGGTTAATGTCAGATCGGAGTGATGATCAAAACTGTAGTTTCCCAATGCTGACAGCCAAAGCGAGGGTGTTTTTAGTGTCAGTGATCCAAGTTGAATGTTTTGATTCCGATAGGATGCTTCAGCATGGAAATGGTCAAGAGGGATCTGCCTGAATGTTGAATTTTGCAGGGTGAGTATTCCCTTTGCTTTGATCTCTTCCGGCTTGATTCCTTCTCCGGTTACCTGCAGATTCATGTTGATCTTTGATTGCATATCGCTGATCCCGGTTAGTTTACTAAGGTCGAGATCTTTCATTTTCAGTGTAGCCCGGTAATCTGGTATATCCAGCAGGTTTTTTACTACAGGCTGAAGCGTGAAATTGCCAAAACCGACATCTCCGGCTATTCGTCCGGCAAGTTCTCCGTTTTTTAGGTTGAGATCGAATAACAACTGATCCTCTATTTTTTGGCGGGGTATCCATTCGGTGAATTTCCCCGTTGCTGCCAGTTGTGCGGTTGATGGGTCTGTTCCTGTTCCGGTGAGGGAGATGACTCCATTCAGCTGGTATGGTATTGATTCTATACCCATCCAGTGTGCCAGGTCAACCTGTGTAAAAGTACCATCCACATGATAGGAGAGCCTGGTTTGTTCCGGCCGGGCTATATATGCGGAAAGATTTGGCGAAGAAAAATGGATTTGGATCTTTTGGTGATAGTCGCTTAATGTCAGCGCAACTCGTCCGGAGGAGTCGTTCAGAGCTGCCTGCAGGTCGATTTTTGGTGTTGCTGGTATTTTCAGGTCGGGTAAAAAATGGCTGAATTCACTAAGTACCAGTGGTTCACTATGTGCCGAAGCCGTCCCGTTGTTCAGCTCTGCACGGGTCAATGCTTCTGCCTCAATGCGGTTCAGGGCGGTTGCAATACTGAAATTTTTTAATTCGATATATTGTGGATCGCGCGTCAGGGCAAAGGTAATTTCGTTGAGCTGAAAATCGGGATTTTTTGTTTTGACTCAAAAGCAT
>CAZILU010000031.1:268-6852 GCA_964540165.1 uncultured Mariniphaga sp. | reverse complement strand
TTGTTTTGAAAGAAAATTTCTTCAGGTTCAGCTCCTGTCGTTTTTGGCTGATTGTTAGTGCCAACTCGCTGTTTATATCCTGAATTGATTCCGGAATTTGTTGGCTGAATGCGCTTATTTTGATTTGACCGCCAACCAGGCGGAACATGGATATTTGCATTGTAAGAGTTCCGGAGCTCTTTTCCGGTTCTTTTGGCTCTGACGGTTTTATGAGCTGTTGAATGTTCCACAGCGAGTCATTGACTTGCTTAAAAAACAGTTCGGGTTTGATAATTACCAGGGAGTCGATATGCAGAGATTTTTTGAGAAGAGGCCTGAGGTTGTATCGAAGGCGGATGGTTTCGATCCGGGCCAGGGTGTCCTGGTTTGATCGGAGCCGGATATTGTGCACCTCCAGCCACGAGAAAAAATTCCCTTCGATACGGCCAACGGAAAGCGTGCCATCAATAAAACGGGAACTCTCCTTTTCAAGGATACGGGCTGCCCGATCTCTGAAAATGGATGTTTGAAGCAGCAGGGCTCCGATGAAAAGCAACATGGCAATGCCCAGGAGGATTGCTCCCGTAATCATCAGTCCATATGTCACTGCTCGTTTCATTCGTTGCATTTATTTGCGTACGGTTGCTGTTGGTATTTCGATTTAAAAAGCTTGACCGACACTGATAAAAAACTGAAAACTTCTTTTTTCATTCCGTAAGGGCACTCCGGCATCGAAGCGTATGGGGCCGATGGGTGTTTCAATGCGAAGACCTGCACCTGCGGCATAGGCCAGCTCGTTTAGCGGCCAGGACCACGACGCTTCCCACACATTCCCGGCTTCGATAAAGGTTACCATGCTGAGTTTCCAGATGAGGGGAAAGCGCAGTTCCAGGTTGCTTTCGAAGATTGACCTCCCACCCAGGGGGGATCCGCTTTCCCGTTTTGGTCCAAGTTCCGCGCGGTTCCAACCCCGGATGGAGTTACTGCCACCAGCGTAGAAGCGGTCTTCTACAGGGATAAAATTTTCGCTGCTTGTGGTTTTAATACTACCTCCTGACAGACGGAAAGCCAACACAGAGTTTCTGAGCGGCAGGTAGCCTCTGAAGTCTCCCCACAGCCGGGTATAGTCAAAGTCACGGCCAAACAGATAACCATTAATCTTAAGTCCGACCGATAAATTGACGCCACCTTCGGGGGAAAAAGTGGGGTGAGCGCTGTTATAGATGGCTGAAAGCAGCACTCCCGATTTATTGTAGAGGTATTGATCGCTCTCCATCTGCATTGATTCGGCATCTTCCATTTCCAGTCGTTGTTTCACATCTTCCAAATAGTATGTAGCCTTGGTTGTCAACTGCTCATGAATGTGATAGGTCACCGGTATGTTAACACCGTAGATCCGTGTGTCGTACCCTGGTTCAATATTTCTGATAATGAATGGATTGATGGATATGGAGCTGTTAGCGCCAAAAAACCGGGGCTGAACCCAGCTCATCCGGGCGGAGTAAGGTTCCAACGCGGAGTGCTTCAGGTATAGGTTGACTCTGCGGGCGCCTCCCATAAATCCCCGGTATGTCAGATCGATGAACGTCCGGAACATATCTTCAGTGCCATATCCGGCTCCCACTTTTGAGCTTAAGCGGGGGGCCTCTTCCAGATAGATGGCCACCGGGATTTCACTTTCCTGCTTCTGTTCGTCTTTTTGTGGTAAAACTGATACGACCCTGAATAGTTGCAGCCGGTACAGATCCTGTCGTGTTTTGTCTAACAGTGATTTGCTGTATGGCTGATCTTTACGATATCTTAGCTGTTTTTGGATGAAAGCCTCTGAAACATGTTGATTCCCGGTAATGGTTGTTATTCCCACAGAGGTTTTCGGCCCGGGATTAACCAGGTAGGTAACGCTCGTGTTCCATGCCTTCGGATTAAACTCAAGTTCATGGGAAACGGCAGCGTATGCATATCCACGGTTACGCCAGGCTTCTTCGATCACCTGTCTATCCAGTTTCACCGATTCATCACGGAAACGGACTCCCTGTTTGATTGACAGCTTATGAATCAGCTTTGGGCGTTGAATATCCGGAGGCCAGGCGTTTCCCGGAGTGATCTTAACCGATAAGCTGTCAACGAGAACCGGCCGGCCCTCTTCTATTCCGATGCTTATCTTTACGGTTTGCCTGGTGTCGTTAACGCGCAAGCTTGTCAGCCGGGCGGAAGCATTTATAAATCCCTCGCTCTGGTATATCCGTACGATTCGCTCCAAATCGTTTTCCACGATTGAAGAGCTGAACATAAACGGTTCTTTTTTAGTCAGTACTTTTTCAGCCCAGGAAAGCTCTTTGGTCGCCATTTTATCTAACAGTAACTCTTTAGAGAGCGTATTATTCTCTGTAAAGGTAACTTTTCGTACTTCATAATTTTCCTGGGCAGAAAGAGTCATCGTCCCTGCCATCAGGCATAATATGAGGAATAAAAACAGCTTTGGACACATGCAATATAAATTTTTGTGGATTTGAAGATAGCACAAAAATTTATATTGCTTTAATTTTTCCCAGGCTGTTGACGCTCATGTTTAATACATCCCCGGCGCTTTTTTCAGCAGCTCTCTTTTTCGGCTCCATCGACCTGGTCGCGAAACCATTTCAACGGATGGGAAGATGGTCTTTCGATGGGCATGCCGTAAACGCGGTCGTTGATCAGTGAAGCGAGCACGCCAAGGGCCCGGGATACACCAAACAGCACGGTGTAGAAGGTGTACTCCTTAATTCCGTAATGGTAGAGCAGCGATCCGCTGAAGGCATCGACGTTAGGCCAGGGATTTTTGATTTTGCCAACGGTTGAGAGGATCGGTGGCACTACGCGGTAGAGCTGGTTCACCAGGTTGATCATCGGATCGTCCTTGATATATTTCTCTGCGAACTCCTGCTGGGCGGTAAAGCGGGGATCGGTTTTACGGAGAACGGCATGACCGTAGCCTGGCACAACACGTCCCTCTTCCAGGGTTTGTTGGATATATGCAGCGACTTGTTCATCGGTTGGGGTATTGGTGTCAAGGTCTTCAGTCAACTGAAACATCCAGTGGATAACATCCTGATTGGCAAACCCGTGGAGCGGACCGGCCAGCCCGGTCATTGCCGCGGCATAAGCATAATAGGGATTACTCAGGGCAGAACCAACGAGGTGTGCTGTGTGGGCGGATACATTCCCTCCTTCGTGGTCGGCATGAATCACCATATAGAGGCGGAAGAGCCGACGGATATCTTCCGAATCGAATCCCATCATGTGGGCCAGGTTCCCGGCCCAGTCTAAGCGCGGATTGGGTTCAATATAATTTTCGTTGTAAAAGTTTCTGCGATAGATGTAAGCTGCTACATGGGGCAGGCGTGCGATGAGGTTCATCACATCTTCGTAGGTGGAGTCCCAGTAGTACTTTTTATTGACGCCGGCGCGGTATGCTTTTTGAAAAATACTTTCGGTGGCCATTGCCAGGATAGCAGCGCTGAATTGGGTCATTGGACGCGAATTTTTAGGCATGGCATCGATCACATCGAATACATGCTGAGGCACATGGGCGCGGGTGGAGAAGTCCTTCGACAGGTTATTGACATCTTCCAGCGTGGGTATCTCCCCGATCAGCATCAGGTAAAAGAGGCCTTCGGGCAGCGGCTCTCCATCGGGCTTCAGTTTGGGAAGCTTTTCACGAAGTTCGGCAATTGAATAGCCTTTAAAACGGATACCCTCGTTGGCATCGAGGTTCGACGTGTCGGTAACCAGCAGGGGAATGCCTTTCATTCCTGAAAAGACCTGGCCCAGCGTTACCTGGGCAATCACTTTGTCCGAATGTTCGGCTTTAATGCGCTGAAACTCCTTTGAACACTTACTGGCTTTCTGAAAAAAACGATACTTAATGTATTCCATATTATTACTATTTATTTATTTCGAAAAATCGATTAATGCATATTTCTTATTATTTCATCGGCAAAAGCCGTTGTTGAAAGCAGGGTTGCTCCTTCCATCTGCGCATAGAGGTCGGAGGTGACTCTCCGTTTGGAGAATACATGCTCCATGGCGTCGTACACATGTTCGGCTGCCTCATACCATCCCAAGTATTCGAGCATCATCACCCCCGAAAGGATGAGGGAGCTGGGATTGGCTTTTCCCGAGCCGGCGATGTCGGGGGCGGTGCCGTGGGTCGCTTCAAAAATGGCATACCCGTTCAGGTAGTTGATGTTGGCACCGGGTGAGATGCCGATGCCTCCCACCATGGCTGCCAGTTGATCGGATATATAGTCGCCGTTCAGGTTCATCGTGGCAATCACCGAGTGGTTGTATGGTTTCAGTAGTGATTCCTGCAGGAACGCATCGGTGATCACATCTTTGATGATCACTCTCCCCGCCGTTTTCGCCTCCTCTAATGCCTGATCGGCATCGAGCTTACCCTGGCTGTTTTTGATGGTTTCGTACCGGCGCCAGGTAAAAACCTGATCGTTAAATTCGCTCTCGGCCAGGTCGTATCCCCAGTTTTTAAAGGCTCCTTCGGTGAATTTCATGATGTTTCCTTTGTGAACCAGGGTTACCGAAGGCAGTTCCCGTTTGATGGCATACTGAATGGCTGCGCGGATCAGCCGCTCCGAGCCCTCCTTCGACACCGGCTTAATGCCAAACGAAGAGCTTTCGGGAAATCGGATCTGGTCGACACCCATCTCATTAACCAGGAAATCGTGCAGCTTTTGTGCATCGCCCGTGCCGGTCATATATTCAATGCCGGCATAGATATCTTCGGTATTTTCGCGGAAGATATGCATGTCGACGAGCGATGGGTATCGAATCGGGGAGGGGACTCCTTTGAACCAGCGCACCGGCCGGAGGCATACGAAGAGATCGAGTACTTGCCGAAGGGCTACGTTCAGCGATCGGATGCCTCCGCCTACCGGCGTTTGCAGTGGCCCTTTGATGCCTACCAGGTATCTTTTGAAGGCCTCGATGGTCTCATCGGGCAGGTAGGTGCCGGTTTCTCTGAACGCTTTTTCTCCCGCTAACACCTCTTTCCAGATGATCGCCCGGTTGGTGCCATAAGCTTTGGCTATGGCAGCGTCAAGCACCCGTTGCGAAGGGATCATGATGTCGTGACCGATGCCGTCACCCTCTATGTAGGGTATGACCGGGTGGTCGGGGACCTGTAGTTTCTCCTGTTTGATCTCAATTCTATCCATCGTTATGCTCCCAGTTTAATCTTCAGGTTTTGATTCAGGGCTTCCAGGAAAGCTTCCGTATGGAGGTAGTGCTCCTTTTTGAGCTTGTTTCCATGAACGATCAGCGCCAGATCTTTAGTCATTTTTCCCGATTCTACGGTTTCGATGCAAACTTGTTCCAGGGCATGGGCAAAGTTTATCAACTCACGGTTGTCATCGAGTTTACCCCGAAACTCCAGTCCGCGTGTCCATGCGAAGATGGAGGCTATTGGGTTGGTAGAGGTGGCGTTTCCCTGCTGGTGCTGCCGGTAGTGGCGTGTCACCGTTCCGTGGGCTGCCTCTGCTTCCATGGTCTTCCCGTCGGGGGTTACCAGTGTGGAGGTCATCAGTCCCAGCGATCCAAATCCCTGGGCTACCGTGTCGCTTTGCACGTCGCCGTCGTAGTTCTTGGTAGCCCACACAAAGCCCCCTTCCCACTTCAGGGCGGCGGCCACCATATCATCGATCAGCCGGTGCTCATAGGTAATCCCCAGCGCTTCGAACTGATCGCGGTACTCATTTTCAAACACCTCCTGGAAGATATCTTTGAATCGTCCGTCGTACTTTTTCAGGATGGTATTTTTGGTTGACAGGTAGAGGGGCCACTTTTTTATGATGGCCTGGTTCATGCATGAGCGGGCAAATCCGCGAATCGACTCATCGGTGTTGTACATGGCCAGTGCCACCCCGTCGCCTTCAAAGTGGTACACCTCGTGCGAAACGGGTGCATCTCCGTTGTCGGGTGTGAAGGTGATGGTGAGTTTTCCCTTCCCCTTCGTTACGAAGTCGGTCGCCCGGTATTGGTCGCCAAAGGCGTGGCGCCCAATGCAGATGGGTCTCTTCCATCCGGGGACCAGGCGGGGAACATTTTTAATGAGGATGGGTTCGCGGAAGACTGTTCCGCCCAGGATGTTACGGATGGTGCCGTTGGGCGACCGCCACATCTGTTTCAGCCCAAACTCCTCCACCCGCGCTTCATCGGGTGTGATGGTGGCGCACTTCACGCCTACGCCGTACTTCTGTATGGCATGGGCGGCATCGATCGTGACCTGGTCGTTGGTAGCATCGCGGCTCTCCATGCCCAGATCGTAATACTTCAGGTCGATGTTGAGGTAGGGCAAGATCAGTTTCTCCTTGATAAAGCTCCATATCACCCGCGTCATCTCATCGCCGTCAAGCTCAACGACCGGATTTTTTACGTCAATTTTTTGCATATATCTACGTTTTTATTTCTGTTTTTTGATGAGGTTGAGGGCTGATCCTGCGCGGAACCACTCAATTTGCTGTTCGTTGTATGTGTGGTTCAGCACCACGCTCTCTTTCGATCCGTTGCTGTGCAGCAACTCGATGGTCAGTGGCCGGCCCGGAGCAAACAGG
>CAZILU010000031.1:0-258 GCA_964540165.1 uncultured Mariniphaga sp. | reverse complement strand
GTCATCTTCCTCTATTTTATGGTAGTCGGTTTCGTTTTGGAAGGTGAGTGCCAGCATGCCCTGTTTTTTCAGGTTGGTTTCGTGGATGCGGGCAAACGACTTTACGATGACGGCCCGCACACCCAGGTGGCGCGGCTCCATAGCGGCATGTTCGCGCGATGAACCTTCGCCGTAGTTGTGGTCGCCCACCACCACGGTGGGTATCCCGGCGGCTTTGTAGGCACGCTGTACCTTCGGCACCTCATCGTAGGCGCCGGT
>CAZILU010000030.1:0-27497 GCA_964540165.1 uncultured Mariniphaga sp. | reverse complement strand
AAAAGGGATGTGCTCTACCTGCTGAGCTACTGAGTCATCCTCATTGGTACCTTTGTTTTTCAAAGGCGTGCCTTTATCTCTAAAGGCGGGGCAAAAGTAATATTAATTTCTTTTCAGACAAACCACCAATCCATTTTTTAACGGAAAAATTCATTTCTTAAAAAACCGTTGACATTAAAAATAGTCCGTAATCCGTTCAAATATCAGGGAGTGGATGGATATGGAATGGAAGAGTGGTGCAGGTTCATCTTAATATCTCCATCTGAATTGACAAAGTAACCAAATGTATACTCTACTTTAATCTCCCTGCCATTCATATCAGAAAAATAGTAATTACCCATAGCCACCGCATGGTTTCGAATAATGATGATTCCGGCATTTTCAAACCGGATATCCACCAGCGGTCTGAGTGCAAATCCCTCATCCTCCGGAAAGGCAGGATTACCAGCGATAAAATAGGACAATGCCTTTTCAAAGGTCTCCCGGAACTGCTCAACTGCTGCCAGAGTAGGTTTAAAAAGAACAAGCCCTTCCGCATATCCATAATGCCGGTTTATAAACGTTGCAGCCAAATGCTTGTAATCTCCCTTCTCCCGATATGCTTTACCTATACGAAGAATCCCATCGGCCCATGATTGCTGAAATCTCCGGATCGCCTTTTTTGTTAACACCCTTTTCTTTATCATTAAATCGAATTTGTGTTTATTAAAACAATCATTCGCATGATTTGTATTAAAGATTTACAAAAAATATATCAAATTATTAAATTAAATATTAATAATCAACATATTATGCTTCGAAATAATAAACCATCCTTTGGAGGTTTGGGTTGGAGATGCCAATTATCTAAAAATATGGAACCTCACGGGGAGGTTTAGATTGGAGGATGTCATTTATCTTCTAAAAATATGGAACCTCCCCCGGAGGTTCTTTTCACTAATCCCCACTCAATCTCCCCTCAATCTCCCCTTCCCCCCTTTGTTAACTCAAGTACACCCAAAACCCAATTTTCCCACACTTTCACAACAAAAAATCTAAATAGCGTTACTTTTGCGCAGTTTTTTGATCATCACAAGATGAATGCACTATTTAAACCCAAGTTTTTCAGCATTTTAAAAGAGGGATACTCCCGCCGTCAATTGTCAGTCGACCTGCTTGCCGGTGTTGTTGTCGGAATTATTGCCCTCCCTTTAGCCATTGCTTTTGCCGTGGCTTCCGGAGTGTCACCCGACAAGGGATTGATTACCGCTGTAGTGGCCGGATTTATCATCTCCTTTTTAGGAGGCAGCCGTGTTCAGATCGGCGGGCCCACAGGTGCCTTCATTGTAATCGTTTACAGCATTCTGAATCAATATGGATACGACGGGCTGCTCATCTCAACCATCATGGCTGGCATCTTTCTGGTACTCTTTGGCATCCTGAAGCTTGGAGCATTACTAAAATATTTTCCACATCCACTGATCGTCGGGTTTACCAGCGGTATTGCTCTGGTCATCTTCTCTACACAGATCCGCGATGCCCTGGGATTGGAAATTGAAAACATCCCCGGTGGGTTTCTTGCCAAATGGGGAACCTATTTTAATCAATTACAGACCATAAACCTATATGCCGCCGGAATAACGCTGGCAACGATACTTATGGTTCTCTTCTCCAAGAAGTTCACCCGTAAAGTTCCGGGTTCACTGATTGCCATTATCCTGGGAACAATATTCGTTCAGATATTCCAACTCCCGGTACTCACCATTGAATCTTTTTTCGGTGAGATTCCAAATAATATTCAATTTACCATGCCTCATTTAGATTGGACAAAACTTGGTTTATATATTCAGCCTGCCCTAACCATTGCCCTGCTCGGTGGAATAGAATCCCTGCTCTCTGCTGTGGTTGCCGATGGCATGATCGGAGGCCGTCATCGCTCTAATACCGAGCTCATTGGACAGGGAATTGCCAATATCGTCACGCCATTTTTTGGCGGAATCCCGGCTACCGGTGCCATTGCGCGCACAGCAACCAACATTAAAAACGGTGGAAAGACCCCGATAGCCGGAATGGTCCATGCCATCACCCTGCTTCTCATTATGCTCTTTTTTGGCCGTTGGGTCAAATTAATTCCTATGGCTACTTTAGCTGGAATTCTTATTGTCGTTGCCTACAACATGAGCGAATGGCGCTCATTCCGTTCCATCCTGAAGGGATCCACATTTGACGTTATCGTCCTCCTCTCTACCTTCTTCCTGACTGTTTTAGTCGACCTCACCATAGCCATTGAAGTGGGTGTGGTCCTCTCGGCACTGCTCTTCATGAAACGCATGGCCGACATGGGTAAAACGATCCCGGCAATCGTCGATACAGACATTATTGAAGACTATTCAAAACTGCCCCGCGAAATTGGAATCTATGAAATCAGTGGCCCGTTGTTCTTTGCTTCAGCCAAACAGTATTGTGAAGTATTGAAATCAACCGGCCTCAAAAACAGAATTTTAATTATCCGGATGCGTCATGTCCCCTTCATTGACTCTACCGGAATGACCAATCTGAAAGAGGCCCTGAAAATATTAATCCACTCACACATACGCGTTGTTCTATCCGGTGTAAACGATAGTGTAGAAGACGACTTGCGAAGAGCAGGAATTTTCAAAATGATCGGAGAATCTTCCGTGTTTCACACGTTTGATAAAGCCGTAGAATATGCCACATCAATCCTGCCCAAAACAAAATGATCACCCTTTCTCCAGAAACCTCACCACCTGCTCCACCGAAAGCTTCTTCCCCAAAATCTTCTTATTGCGGTCGAGCAGATATAGCGCAGGGGTTGTCCGGGCATCGTACAGAATTTTAAACCGGGAAACATGATGCTCATCCCACACATTGATCCAGTCATATAGGTGGTATTCGTTTATAAAGGTTTCCCACTCTTCCCGTTTATTCATCGAATAGATGGCAAAAACCGCTACCCCGCGATCCTTATATGGCAGATAAACCTCCTGATACAATTTCGGAACAAACTCCCGGCAGTGAGAACAGTTCGGTTCATAAATAAGAACCAACGTATAAGAAGCATCTATCTGATAGAGATCAAAATACTCACCGTCAATACTCTCCAGGGTAAGCTCGGGGGCATTCATCCCGACCAGGTTATGTTCGGCAAAAATCACATTCTCGCGAATTTTCTCCATCACCGCCTCCGTCGCCCAAAATGCCTCGCCCGACAAATAGTACCTACGGGCGATATCGACAAAAAGGGCATCCATCCCCATTACATTACTATGGATGCTGCTGTTGAGAAACCAGGAGGTAACAAACTGAAAAATTCGCCGGTTAGGCTTTACCTCTTCAATAAACTCAAACACAGGACTTTTAATCGAATCATATCGTTGATATAGCACTTGAGTAAACCAGGTTTCAAGCTTGTTTTTAAAAAAAGGAGTATATAAAAACCGCTCATCGGTATAGTCAAAATGGTCCCAAAAATGGATCTGTTTATAACGAAATCGCGCCAGAGATAAGAGTGAATCATCTGCTTGTATCTCTGCCGGAAAATGGTCAGAATTTGGTTCAGGAACATAATTCGCCTTAACAAAAAGAGTCAGAAATGAACCGGGAAAAACCTGCTCCAGGCTGTCCCAGCAACCATACAATTGCCCGGTAAGTCGTTCGAAATCATACAGTAAAAGATTCCGATCATCCCCGCGTGCAGTTTCCAGCTCCTTTCGGATTGCAGCTCCTTTTTGCTGAAGATTCCTTAAAAACGTTGAGTATTCAACAAATGCTTTCCCCTCCTCCGAACCTTCAATAACCAGACTTTCGGCTCGGAAAGAGTCATTGCGAAGCAGAAACTGTTGATCGGCTCCCAGCAGGAAATCGAAATGGTTGTTTCCATCCAGATAAATCTTATACAATCCCTGTGGCAACAGCGTGTCTGCCGAAAATTGCCCTGATCCCGAATCATCAAGTCTGATTGTATCTTTTGAATAGATATTTCCCAAATAGTAGTGTGCCAGATACACCTCTTCCCCGGCAGCCTGCTTCAACTCAACCCGAAGCTGCATCTCCTGCCCAGAAACCGGGTGCAGGAGAAAAAAACCGATGACAATTAAAAACAGATACATTGGATGCTTCTTTCGTTACCCATTTGATTAATATCCAAAAATAAGTTTTAATCTTCTATCCGAAAAAAAACGAAACGTCAGAAAGTCAGACAAACATCAAGTTTTTTTAAGCTAATATTTTTATTTTTACATCATCATCATTTTTTTGAATAAAATCAATTAAGAAAAAAAAATTGTGATCTTAAAAAAGGAACTCTTCAGGTGACAATAAAATAAAAAGCATAAACGGCATCTAATATTTTTTTTATCCTAATAAATAAGCTTTCATGTTAAAAAATTATTTTATCTCGATAATTATGATATCACTCTGTTTTGCAGGCAGTTTGTTTTTAATTCCATTGACAATATCTGCACAAAATGTGCCTGAGTACGACAAGTCGGTTCCAAAACCTACGCTTTCAAGTGTCAGTTACGGAGAACATGAACGACACATCCTGGATTTCTGGAAAGCAGAATCAGAATCTCCAACTCCTTTGGTGTTTGTAATCCATGGTGGCGGATGGAAGGGCGGAGCAAAAGAATTGGTACACCGCTTTGTAAATGTCAAACAATTGCTGGATACCGGTATTTCAGTTATTGCAATCAACTATCGCTTGATAAATCAAAAAGAAGGTGGCGAAATAATGCCACCCGTTAAAGTCCCGATGTTTGACGCCGCCCGCGCTTTGCAGTTTGTACGAAGCAAGGCTGTAGAGTGGAACATCGACAAAAAAGCCATTGGTGCTGCCGGTGGCTCTGCGGGAGCATGCACCTGTTTGTGGCTGGCTTATCACGATGATCTTGCAGATCCAAACAGCATTGACCCGATCTCCCGCGAATCTACCCGCTTATTTTGCGCGGCTGTTAAAGTCCCTCAAACCTCACTCGATCCCAAACAGATGAAGGAGTGGACACCTAACAGCAATTACGGTGGTCATGCCTTTGGAAAGGACAGCTTTGAACAGTTCCTTGCAGAACGGGAAAGCATTCTTCCCTGGATTGCCGAATATTCTCCTTTTGCCCTTGTCAGCCCCGATGATCCGCCAGTATATCTCTTTTATGCTACCCCTCCGGCAATTGGTCAGAATCAAAAAGATCCAACTCATACTGCCAACTTTGGATTAAAACTAATGGAACGATGTAAAGAAAAAGGTATTGAATGTGAGTTTAAATTTCCGGATGCTCCGGGAGTTAAACATGAAAATACGACCAATTATCTGATTGCTACATTAAAATAAAAGAACAATCCATGGTCTCAAAAGGATTATGTAATTTCAGCCTTTTACAAATTGAAGATAATGCTTTCGATAAATATCCCTGTATATAACATTGATGCTAACAATCTGGTTCAAAAGCTGTCTGATCAGGCCAAAGTACTGAAGATCCCTTATGAGATCAGGGTATATGATGACGGGTCATCGAATGACTGGAAGTTAAAGAACCGGCCGCTGGGCGCAATCCCAAACATTATTTACCGGGAGATGGAACACAATCTGGGACGTGCTGCCATCCGCAATGCTCTGGGGATGGATTCCATATATCCCTATCTCCTCTTTATCGATGCCGATTCAGACATCATCTCTGAGAGCTACCTGAACGATTATCTCAAGCAAACAAATCCCCAAACAATCATCTGTGGCGGAACTGCTTACTCCAAAGTCAAACCCCCAGTCGAAAAACTTTTGCGATGGACTTATGGCACTCAAAGAGAGGCAATTCCGGCTAAAGAAAGAGACCTTCAAAAGGGATTCATCATAACCTCAAACAACTTTTTAATCGACCGGGACACCTTTCGGAAAATCCATTTCAGAACTAATCTGGGCCCTTACGGACATGAAGATACGCTGCTGGGGTATGACCTGTTCAAAGCGGGGATTACACCTCAACACATCGATAATCCGGTTGAGCACACGGGCCTGGAAGACTCAAATACATTCCTGGGCAAGACAGAAGAAGCGTTAAAAAACCTGCTACTGATTTCAGAACAACGGATCGACTCCCCCGACTTTTCAGAAAACATCCGCCTTTTGAATCGCTATAAAAAACTTACCCGGGGCATTCCGCCCATGGCTCTGCGGTGGGGTTACTGCCTGTTTAAAAATGCCATGAAAAAAAATCTCACCGGAAGAAATCCCCGACTCCTTCTTTTTGACATCTACAAAATATGTTATTTTGCAACCTTAAAGCGTTAGGTTATGACGTGGTTGTGTTTCGAGTCCTTATACGATACGTTCTATCGTCACCCCGAAAAAACCAAAGTTGCATCGTTCCGAGTCAAAAGGTTTTGACAGTAAAATCTAATCAAGTTTTATATTTCCATAACGGCTTCGGATATATACCTTACCTTCGGAACCTGTACCAACCACACCTTTCATGATTCGGGTGCGTGTTTCGCTCATCCGGGTACCTTTAAAGCGACTCTCCGGATAGGTAATTCCGCAATAATCGCAACTGGCATCTAAATGATAACTGGCTTCTCCCATTCCGACTGTCACCTGGCCATAGCTGCTGTTGACGATTATAGAGCTAAACCGGGGATTCACCCTGTCTATTTTTACCCCTCCATAACCGGCATCAATATTCAACCGCTCCAGCAACTCTTCCATCTGAATGCGGGTATACTTCGAGTTGACCTGCAAGTCACCAACCATCCCAAACGAATAGGTATCGTATTTCGATTCGGCAGCAATGGCACGTGCTTTATCAAGATTTATAACGGCATATTTCGAACTTATCTTCAAGTCTCTGACCTGTCCAAACGTAAACGTTGAATACTGCATGACAACATTCAGGTCTCCGGCATTTTCGACGCCACCTTTTCCATAAGCCAAATTGATCTGCACACTCTCTCCTCCGGGGGCCTGAAGTGTATTGGCATTAAAATTACCATACTGCGCATCAAAAATAGCACCGGCACGCAACTCATCCACAAAGGTATTGCCATACTTATTGGTAATATTCAGCCTTTTATCCGGAGGAATGTTAATCGAATAGTCAATACTGAACTGTTGACGGCCTTTAAAACTACTACTCACAACCGTTTCTGCGCTAATCTTGTCACCGGTTTTTCCAATCCGGACATTCAGCTGTTCCAGAAGCGCATTAGCAGCCTTTTCGGTTGACGCCTGCACCGTGATAACCACATCGACAGTAACCTCCTGACCACCATCCCATGTAATCCTGACCTCCCCAAACCGGTTATTTACCTCCAGTGCCTGGACCGATGCTACCGGCCACGACTCATGATACTTTTTGGTTTGAATCGCCCCTTTTACATCCAATTCACTTGTTACTGCAAAAAAGAGCAGTATGATCGGCATCAACTTAATTGCTCGTTTCATGATTGCTATTGTTTAATTTTTTCACCTCTTCCAGCTTCTCTAAAATCATCGTAATCAGGCTAAGTTTTGTCTGGTAATACTTGATCATCGCATTTACCACACGTTCATCGTTTGGATTGTCAGAAAGATCGCTTTGAAGATTTTTAAATATCTCTTCAAATTCTGCCAATTCACTATTCATCATCTGCTGCTCCGCTTCCGAAACCAATCCCTCGGCGACCAGTTTTTCCCATTGGTTTATCCCGCCCGAGATCGCACTGGTATAATAGAACTCCACCTCTTCATATTCAGGAGAGACCGATGCCAGGGTCAAATCTGCCGTGGCAGAATCTGTGGGCACATGCCTCTGATCTGACTGGATCCAGATAAGCGTCTGGTTTACCAGAAGAAATGCAAAAACAGCTGCGGCGGCTACCTTCCAGGCTATGCCCCAGAGATTGCGCTTTCGATGGCTTTTCTGCTTTTGAAGCCTGGATGCAAAGCGCTCAAAATGGCCTTCAGCAGGCTCATTATTATTTAGCTCATCCAATTGCTTCAATACCAGTTTCTCTATCGTATCTCTCTTTTCCATTTTTAATTTCTCATTTTTAATTTCTCATCGTATCCATCCGCAGAATCCTTCCTGTTCAATGGTATGCAACCATCTCCCTCCCTTTCAGCAGCTCACGCAATCGATTTTTCGCCCGGCTATACTGCGTTCGCGATGCTGAATTACTTATTCCCAAAATCTGACTGATCTCCTCATGGTCATAACCTTCAATGAGGTATAGACTCAAAACGGTTCTGTAACCATCGGGCAGCAATCGAATGGCGCTCTTAACCACCTCCGTATTCACCTCTCCCACCGGTTCGTCTTCTTCAGGAAGCTTCAGCAACCGATCGCTCATCTCTTCAAACTGAACCCGCCGTTTCTTCAAATGGTCCAGGGAGCGGTGGACAACAATCTGTTTCAACCAGGCTCCAAAACTTACCTCACCCCGGTAAGTATCGATCTTTTTAAACGCTTTTAAAAAGGACTCCTGCATAATATCTTCAGCCTCATTTTCATTATTGACAATTCTCAGACTCACGTTGTACATCGGTTTGTAATACAACCGGTAGAGCTGAAACTGCGCCTGATCACTCCCCTCCCGGCACAGATCAATAAGTTCCTGATGAATATTTTTATACTGCGTTTCCAAATGGTTTATTTTCTGAGTTAAGGACGACACAATAATTCAAATGTTACATCGAAAGTAACGTTTATTTAGAGTTAAGAAGAAGAGAGCAGAAAGAGCGCAACAATATCACAACACCGGAGTTCATCATTCCGAAGACCCTATAACAAAATCATACCGGGGAACTACTTCTGCAAGCGTTAAAAAAAGTGACAGCATTCTCAAGGATATCATGGGAGCCGTGGGCAAGCCAGCGGGCTGGAGCGCTCAGGTGATCGCAGGGATTGATCAGTACAAGTGAGTTAAAGCCCATCGTTTTAATTGCCCGGGCAGAGGCTCCTATATTCTCAGGCACGGCCGGTTCAACAAGAACAAACGTAAAATCTACCTCAGGTAAATTATTCACTTCCATGGAGATCCGTTGTAAAACAAAAAAACCAATCAAACAAAAGTATGATTTTTTTTTGCGGGTGCTAATCTTCCATTTAATTTGATTATAATCCGTTGTAAAACCTGACCAACGCTTTGAGCGATTCAGGATCGCTCATCCTTACCCCGGTCTTTTTCAAATACTTGGCCATCTCCCCGGAGTGATCAGGGAAAAGCCCCTTAAGGCTGCTCTTTTTGGTAATAAGAGTTGCCGCCTCCCCGCCGAAACGGATGTAATACTCATCCGGTCTGCGGATAAAACGGGCTGGTCGCGCATCTTCATAGGCAGCCGGCTGTTTGGCATCTTCAAATATTACCCGTTGCCGGCAATACAAAGAAACATCCCCCTTCTCCAATAGAAAGCAAAAACCATATTGAACCTTCTTCGAAACAACATAAGGGATATATTCAAGATGGTAATCACCCATTTCAATCTTTTCAATAATTTCGGGAACGGCTAATGCCTGAACCGGGCCATCGCCCATTTGAAACTCAATCTCATCGTTATAAATATTATAACGCAATGGCACATCAACATAAACCGTTTTTAAGGTGTCAAAAACAGATCCTTCAATAAAGTTGTCGTTCAAATAGGGAGAACCCTCAATCGAGGATTCAGCCGCTTTCCAATCACCGAATTTGGTTTTATTTGAATTAAAAAAGTCGAAAGCCCGTTGAATGGAGTAATCTGTTTGGGCATCTACATAGCTATTTCCGGTAATAATTATCAAAAGAATAAATGCAATCCGTTTCATCGGTTTCATTTGATTAAATTTTTGATTCGTGCATTTCTTATCACTAAAATTGATCCATTGGTTTTACACCATATTCAGGGCCCGATGGAACTTGCATAATATTAATCTTGCTCGTTTGTGTCATAATCCCTCATGGTCGTTTCATCAGATCCAAAAGAATGACCGGGCAATGATGGCAGTATAAAGAATCAAGAATTATACCAATCCGGAGAATCCCATAAAAGCCATAGCCAATATACCCGCAGTAATCAATGCGATCGGCGTTCCCTTGAGTCCCTTAGGGACATCCTGCAGATCCATATGTTCACGAATACCGGCAAAGATCATCAAAGCCAATCCAAAGCCGATGGCATTCGATACCGCGAAAATCACACTCTCCATCAGATTAAAATCCTTTTGAATGGTAAGAATAGCCACCCCAAGAATGGCACAGTTGGTGGTAATCAGAGGTAAAAAGATCCCCAAAGCCTGGTATAGCGCCGGGCTGGCCTTCTTCAGGATAATTTCCACCAATTGAACCAGGGCTGCAATGACTAAAATAAAAGCGATGGTTTGCAGATACGAAATTCCAAGCGGATTAAGAATGGATTTTTGAATGAGATAGGTTACAATCGTTGCAAGTACCATGACAAATGCCACAGCTCCGGCCATTCCAACCGCCGTAGAGATCCTTTTGGATACGCCCAGGAACGGGCATATCCCTAAAAACTGCATTAAAACAATGTTGTTTACCAAAATGGCCCCCAACACAATAACCAAATAGTTCATCTCTTATCCTCCTAATCCTTTTTAATTCGGTTAATAATGGCAATCAGATATCCCAGCACAATGAAAGCTCCGGGTGCAAGAACAAAAAGCAGGGTGACATAATTCTCCGGATAGATGGTGATGCTGAACAGTTTTCCACTGCCCAACAACTCACGAATACTTCCGAGCAGCACCAGTGCAAAGGTAAAGCCCAGCCCGATCCCCAATCCGTCAATTCCCGATGAAACCACATTGTTTTTAGAGGCAAAGGCTTCTGCTCGTCCAAGCACAATGCAGTTCACCACAATCAACGGAATAAACAGTCCCAGGCTTTTATAGAGCGAAGGCACATATGCCTGCATCACCAATTGAACGACCGTCACAAACGAGGCAATAATAACAATGTAACTCGGTATGCGCACCTTATCGGGTATCTGGCTCTTAACCAACGAGACGACCATATTTGACATCACCAACACAAAGGCGGTGGCAAGACCCATACCCAGTCCGTTAATCGCAGAAGAGGTCACACCAAGCGTCGGGCACATTCCTAAAAGCAAAACAAACACAGGGTTCTCCTTCAGAAATCCTTTGGTAAAATTTTTCCACTGGTTCATATCCGTTATCTTTAATTCCTTGGTTGCTGATTATAACTATCAAAGGCTTCGAAAGCCCGCACAATGGCATCCATAAATGCCCGTGAAGTGATCGTCGATGCCGTAATCGCATCAACATCTCCCCCGTCTTTTTTGACTTCAAAACGACAAGTCGCCGGACTCTTTCCAATAACATTCTGTCCGGGCTTCTGCTCATCCCGAAACCAGACATCCATTTTAGATCCCAGGCCCGGCGTCTCTGCATGTTCCAAAACCTCATATCCATAAATAGATCCGGCTTTATCAATGCCTACCATTACAGAGATAAATCCACTGAATCCCTTATTAGTAAAACTTTTTACTGCAACGCCCACCAACGCTCCATTCTGAAGTGCCGGGAAAACTTCCAGGCTGTCACCCGGATTTGCAATCGCAATCTTCAATGCATCTCCCAAATCGTCAAATGCCGGGAGAACCTTTTCAATCGCCTCACTCTGAGCTTTCATCTTCGCCAGGTCAATGGCATCTTTAGTCAGGTCATAAACAAATCCAAGTATAGTAGCAGAGACCAGGGTCACAACCAGCAATACAAGGACCATATTTCCAAAAGTCGATTCACGTTTTGCCATATCTATTTTCCTCCAAATCGTTTTGGTTTAACATACGCGTTGATCAGCGGCGTAAACGCATTCATAATCAGAATGGCAAAAGAGATCCCCTCCGGATAGGCTCCAAACAGACGGATGCTGATGGTGATAACACCAATACCAACGCCATAGATTATCTGCCCTTTCGGATTCATCGGTGAAGTTACCATATCGGTAGCCATAAAGATGGCCCCCAGCATCAAGCCTCCGGTAAGCACGTGGTAAACCGGATTTATATAGATCTCCGAATCAATCATCCGGAAAAGCATCGCCAGGAGGGCAACGGTAGCAATCACTGAAACAGGAATATGCCAGGTAATCACCTTTTTAAACAACATATAGATTCCGCCAAGAATGAGCAGAAGGGCAGAGATCTCTCCCAAAGATCCACCCATAGTCCCTAACAGCAGATCTCCTGCCTCGGGCAGCTCCGGTAAAATCCGGGAAACGGGAGTGCCGTTGGTCAATCCCTCTTTAATAATTCCCAAGGGCGTTGCCGAAGTAAGAGCATCTGTTTCACCCGGACGGGCAACCGGCCAGGTTGTCATCTGCACCGGGAATGAGATCAGAAGAAATACCCGGCCAACCAGTGCCGGATTGAATATATTGCTTCCAAGTCCGCCAAACGATATCTTTCCAATACCAATGGCGGCCAACGATCCGATCACAATAATCCACCAGGGAATTCCGGAGGGAACATTAAAGGCTAACAGCAGACCGGTAACCAGAGCTGATCCGTCGGTAACCGTCGGTTGAATCTTCAGCAGATATTTCTGAATGAGATACTCAAACGCCAGACAAGCTGCAACGGCAATGAGTGTCACGCGCAAAGCATCCAGGCCAAATACAAATACCGACCACAAAAGCGCAGGTATCAGGGCATACACCACCCGGTACATGATCTTCCGGGCCGAATCGTCCGTATGGATGTGCGGTGAGGGTGAAACAGTTAGTAAATTACTCATGGTCAATTTTTGGTTTATGATTTAAACCTCACAGGATCGGATCCCATCAGGCTCACAGCTTAACTTCTATTTTTTTCGGGAACGAATAATGGCACCAACTTTCCCCTTGCCAAATCGAATGTAATCTAACAGGGGACGGTTTGAAGGACAGGTATAACTACACGATCCGCATTCGATGCAATCCATTACCTGATTCTCCTCCGCTTTATCAAAGATCTGCTTTTCCGAAAGGGTCATTAAAAAGAAGGGCTCAAGCCCGATCGGACATACCGAAACACACCGGGAGCACCGGATACAGGGCAGCACAGCCTCGCGCTTTGCCTCCTCCTGCTTCATCAGTAAGATTCCTGAAGTTCCTTTGGTCACGGGCACATCCAACGAAAAAACAGCCTTGCCCATCATAGGACCGCCACTGATAATCTTTCCGGTATCATCGGGTAATCCGCCGGCTGCTTCAACCAGCGCGGCTGTTGGTGTGCCAATCCGAACTAAAAAGTTGGAGGGCCGGGAAACCGATTTTCCGGTAATGGTAACTACCCGTTCAAAAAGGGGCTTATTTTTCTGAATCGCATCATACACGGCATTTGCTGTTCCTACGTTACTAACAACAGCCCCCACGGCAATGGGCAATCCACCCGATGAAACCTCTCGTCCGGTAACCGCTTTTATCAACTGCTTTTCACCACCCTGTGGATATTTCACTTTCAGTGCTACCACCTCAATGCCCGGGTATGCTTTTGAATTCTGGGCCAGCAATTGAATGGCATCCGGTTTATTCGACTCAATGCCAATCACAGCCCGCTCAACGTTCAGAGCCTTTTTTAACAGTTGAGTTCCCACCAGGATCTGTTCGCTCTTTTCAAGCATCAGCCGATGATCGGAAGTAAGATAGGGCTCACATTCCACCCCATTGATCAACAAAACATCGGCTTTCATCCCTTTGGGTGGAACTAACTTCACATGCGTGGGAAAAGTCGCACCGCCCATCCCGACAATACCGGCCTCCTGAATTTTCCGAACAATCTCATCTCCCTCCAGGCTAAACTCCCTGACCACCGTCTCAGAACGGTCAATCTCATCAAGCCACTCATCACCCTGAACATCAATAAATATACCCTGCCGGGGATACCCGCTGCTATCGGTCAGAAAGTCAACCTTTTTAACTACACCCGAAACCGACGAATGAATATTCGTTGAAACAAAGCTGCTGCTCCTGGCAATAACCTGACCGACCTTAACCTGATCTCCCTTTTTAACAACCGGAGTTGCGGGTGCTCCGATGTGCTGAGCCACCGGAATAAATACCGAAGCAGGAACCGGCAACACTTCAATCGGCCGGTGCGATGAAATCTTATTTTCGGGAGGGTGAACACCCCCCTTTTTAAACGTTTTTAACATGCTCATTTAATTTGCACAATTAGACGTCTCTGCAGTTTCTACCTGAACCTTTCGAGGCGGGAAGTTCTCTTCAATGATCGAGTTGGTCGGGCATACCGGAACACATTTCCGGCACAGCTTGCACTTATCGGAATCGATAAATGCCAGGTTGTTTTCGATGGTAATGGCATCGAACTTACACTCTTTCTCACACTTTCCACAACCAATGCAGGCCACGGCACATGCTTTGCGGGCCACTCCCCCTTTATCCTGATTGCGACAGGCAACCACTACCTTGCGATCTTTCGGATTCTTTTTTCGAAGTTCAATCAAATCTTTGGGACAGGCCTCCACGCACGCACCGCAGGCAACGCATTTATCATCAATGATTTTGGGAACCCCCAAATCGGAACGCAACTCAATGGCATCAAAATCGCAGGCATCAAAACAGTCACCATATCCCAGGCACCCCCACTGGCAATCGGTTTCGCCACTGTATAGCGATGCCCCAATCGCACAGGTAGTTGCTCCGTCATATTGATTGGTTTTGGGCCGGTGGTCACAGGTTCCGTTGCATCGGATAAAGGCCACCCGGGCCTCTTTGTTCACCGCCCCCAGACCCAAAATCTCCGCTACTTTATTCATGGTAGGATTGCCTCCGACCGGACAGTTCAGATCATCAAGATTATCAGCCTTCACACAAGCCTCCGCAAAAGCACGGCACCCGGCATAACCACACCCGCCACAATTGGCGGCAGGCAGATTCTCCTCCACCTCATCAATGCGTGGATCTTCATAGACCTTAAACTTCTGTGCTACAAAATAGAGAATAACAGCGGCTGAAGTACCAATGGCACTCAGCGTAGCTATGGTATAAACAATGGTAATACTCATATTAATGATTTTCTTCCAATTCGAATTTGAACATTCTTTTTAACTTATCACGAAAAAAATAGAGTGTTATATAATATGGAATTAAAATACCAATGGCCAATAATCCGGATAAAAGCTCATTATTCGTTGTGCTGAATAAAATTATCAACACCATAAGCACCAGAATAAACGGAAACAGGTATCCATAAAACAGTGCCTTAAATCCGGCCGACTCCCGAAAGAGAACCGTAACCTCCTGGCCAACACGGAAGGTCCCCTTCACATAGGCAATCTCAACCTCCTTATCCTCAGCATCCGATACCGTGCAGGCCCCTTTCGCATGGCAACCGGCGCATGCCGACTGCTGATTTATAATGACCCGGATCGTGTCACCCTCCATCTCCCTGATGTAAGCCTTATGTCTGACTACTGTTTCCGTAACTTCGTATTTTTGCTATTTCGAGTTGGCAAATTTAGCTATTTATATAAATACCAACATTCCAATTCCCGAAATTCTACCCTCATCAGCGCCCCAAACCGTCAATTTAGAAATATTCTAATTTACATTTTAACCATTCGTCAGAAAACCATTCAATGCGGTATAAAATCATCTGATGATCGGTCGGTCCGATTGATTAAATCATCACCTTTTTTCAATCACAATCCAATCATATACAATCGATTGATTTTGGAATGCATCTAAACTGTCAAAAAAATTTGGTATTACGATAAAAAACCATTACATTTGAAATATCAATAAGCGTTCATTGAATGAAATAAGATACTATCCGCATCGATTCAACAGTTGGTAAACTCAACAGAACTTATTAAACCGAGATAGCTCACGGTTGCAAAAACAGGCCTCGTAGTTCCGGGTAACCGGAATGAGTCGAAAGACCGGTGGACGTTTGAACGACCAGGCACTCAAATCCTGTTAATCAGGGGTTTTACGCAAACGGAATTGATGCGGATTTTTTTTTATTCTTTACGAACCTTCTTAACGATCATAAATAACAACAGCAAAGCGGCAATAAAATTCGCCACCCGTCCGGGATAATCACCATGTTTCACATAAAACGTTAACCGTTCGTTTCCGTTTAAGGTTCCGGTCATCACCGCTTCCTCCCACCATGAAGATGAATCCAGCAGGTCACCCCGTTGATTGATGAAAGCCGAGATTCCCGTATTTGCCGACCTGGCAACACTGCGACGCGTTTCAATAGCCCGGAGCCTGGAAAAGGCAAGATGTTGTTTGTACCCGGGAGTATCCCGCCACCACCCATCGTTGGTAATGACAACAATAAAGGTTGCTCCTTTCTGAATGAACTCACACAGATATCCCCCAAATACCGACTCATAACAGATCACCGGAGCAATTTGAATTCCGTTATTCAAAACAAAATTTCGGGGCTCATCCTGTCTGCCCAGACTTCCGGTAGTTCCACCCAAATTAAAAACCAAATCGTTTAAAAATCCCAGGTATCTCCGAAAAGGCATCTTCTCAACACCACTGACCAAAATCGACTTGTGATAAACCTGCCCCTGCCCGTTTCTGCTTATAAACAGGGCAGAGTTATATACATCGTAATAGGTATCCCCGGACTTCCTGGCAGTAACGGATGCTTCAGAAGCCTTGGCATATACCCTGCTGGTCGATGTTCCCAAAATAAGTTCGGCACGGGGATAGTTTCGAAGCCATTCATCCAGGGCACGGTAGTTCAAATTTAACTCCAGATGGTCAACATTCCAATCGGGATAACGTTCAAAAACGGTCTCCGGACCAATCACAAGTTCAGTCTCTTCCGTAATCTCCCTTTCCGCAAGCTCAATGATTTTTTGCATCTTCTGATGCTCCGATTGTGGATCGTAGGCTTCGTAATAGGGATCAATATTGGGCTGAACAATCACCACGTGCATCGGATTCTCCTCCTCGGAATAGTGGTTATATCGCCAGAGTGACCAAAATGCAGGCAACAAGAGCAGCAGCAAGAAGAAAGCCACGGAAATAAGATGCGCCGGAAGCGATGATTTGTTTTTCCAGCCAATCAACAACCTGAATAACAATACATTGATGATTAAAATCCAAATCGATCCTCCCAAAACTCCGGTATATTCATACCATTGAATGATTTTTACAGAACCGGAAAATCCATTCCCCAGGTTTAACCAGGGCCACTCAATATCCCAATGGTAATGAAAATACTCAAATGAGATCCAAAAGGCCACCAAGGCTAAATACCCCAGGGTTGATCTGAAATAGCGCCGGGCCGCATGCCCTAACCAAAATACCAGCGACATAAGAAAAGCATTGACCACGACAGCCATAAATGCTCCCGCCACCGTAGCATAAGCAATCCACCAGGTTGCCAGTCCATTCCAAATTAAAAACGCCAAAAAGGCGTGCCCCCAAAAAGATATCCCCCGATACAACGCTTTGCGTTCAATAAAAAAATGATCGAGAGCCAATAACGGAAGAAAAGCAATGAACAGCACCCAACCCGGGAAACCAAGCCAGGCAAGACTCAACAACACTCCGGATAAAATAGAAAGAGAGATGCGAAAAGATCGCGACATATTAACCAATATTTTTTGAGAAAATTTTCTTTGGTGATTTTTTGACACGTTCAAATATAAAATCAATTTTTCCAATACGCAATCCGCCCCAACCTGCCTGGTTTACCAACACCGGTCTCCCTTCTTTGTTCTTCAACGCCAGGGGTTCGTTCAAAAAAGAGTGGGTATGACCACCAATAATCAAATCGGTAAACGAAGTCTCACCCGCCAAAACATAATCGCTGACCTTTCTTTCCCGATACCTCAATCCCAAATGAGACAAACAGATGACCAAATCACATTGCTCATCATTTTTCAAAAAACGCTCCGTTTTTCGGGCAACTTCCAATGGATCCTGGTAGATCGTATTTCCATAATTCGCTTTGGCTACCAATCCCTGAAGCTCAATTCCCAAACCATAAACTCCAATTTTTATACCCGACTTGTTAAAAATCTGATAAGGCAAAACACGCCCGTTAAGGATGGTATCAGAAAAACCGTAATTGGTGCTGATAATCGGGAATCCGGCTGCCGGCATTGCCTCCGACAATCCCTCCAGCCCGTCGTCAAACTCATGATTCCCGATGGTCGTGGCATCATATCCTGCCAGCGTCATCAACTGAAACATCAGGGTCCCTTTAAAATAGTTAAAATAGGGAGTTCCCTGAAAAACATCTCCGGCATCTAACAGCAAGGTGTTGGGATTCTCTTCACGAACCTGTTTTGCCAATCCGGAGATCCGGGCCAGTCCCCCTTTCCCGTTATCGCGCTTGCCTGCGCCTTCAAAGGGTTCAACATGAGAGTGCAGATCATTGGTATGCAGGATGGTTACCGTAATAAAATCATCTGAAGCAAACATCGCCATGGGCGTGGCAAGGAGAGCAGCTGCTCCACCGGCAACGTTTCTGATAAAAATCCTTCTATTCATTTGCAATCCTCCCATCTTTCGAAGCCGTGAGAACCTCACCCCGCTCATGCTTTTTTTCCATATGCCTGATAATTACATCTCTGATCTTTAAATTGCTGGAAAGAAAATCGGATCGCTTAGCAAACATCTCCATATCATCGCCACCCGAGGCAACGTAGTCGTTGGTAACGATCCAATACGTTCTATCCGGATCGAGTGGCTTTCCATCAACCAGAATTTTTCCGGCCTTATCGTTATGAATTTTAAACCTCACGCCCCCCAAACTATCACCTCCCTTTGCTGCAATACCATTCAGAAAATTCTGAACCTGCCGTCCGTCGATCTGAACAAAAACCATCTCATTTTCGAATGGCATAAGCTCGTAAATTTTTCCAACCGTAATCTCACCCCGGGGAAGAGATGTCCGTATCCCTCCATAATTGAAGTAGGAAATATCCGGAGAAAAATCCCTACCCAAATTTTTTACCTCAAGACGCCCCTCTTCAAGCAGCAGGTCACCTAAAAAGTTGGTCAGATTACTTTCCGGTCTATTTTTGATCATCACATCTCGGGCCACTGATATCACCCGCCGCATGTCTCGTTCAAGAATCTCTTTATACGGAAGATAGGCCAGTATCATCTGACTGTCAACCGGCATAACAGAATCTGAAACAACCAGATTGAGGCGCTCAATTCGGACCGGAACATTCTCTGAACCACAACTTCCCAGGAGTAAAAACCAAGTTATTAACAGAGTATAGCTGAAAGATCGTTGCATATTAGAACAAAAGTTTTAAAACTTATAATTATTTTGCCTGTTGTTTGTTTTATATAAAACAGAAATACATTTAATATGTTTTGGCCAAAACTACATATAAAAAAAGATACCGGATTTATTTTAACCCTTTTTTTTGTCTTTATTACTCTGGCTCTGAACAGCCATGCCCAACAGGTAGAGACAACAGCTGAAACCGGAGAGGGAATATACCGGCTGCTAAGCCGAAACGGATACCCTCCCGCGAAATATATGGAGGTATTTATTGAATTAAACCGGGAAAGATTAGGCCCAAACAATACCCTTTACGCGGGACGGAAGTATAAATTACCAGACAAAACGACACCAACCAGCACCACCCGGAGCGCTTCGGCTACGACCAAAAAATTTGAAATTTTTGGCCCCAAATACGCCGATGTTGAAATTATTGACACCAAACTTAAAGGAGCAGTATTCCATTTGGTTCCGGGACATGGCGGTCCTGATCCAGGAGCTGTTGGACACTATGGAGGCCATCAGCTTTGTGAAGATGAGTATGCGTACGATGTTACACTGCGCCTGGCCCGTAACCTGACTCAACATGGCGCAACCGTTTATATGATTATTTACGATCCAAACGATGGCATCCGAGATGATCCCTACCTTAAAGCTGATAAGGATGAAAAATGTCACCCCTCGTTTACCATACCCTTAAACCACACCCGCAGGCTTAAGCAACGGACCGATGCCGTTAATAATCTGTATAAAAAACATCGGGGGAGCTTCCAACGGATGGTGGAAATCCACTTAGACTCCCGCAGCCGCGGAGAAAATATCGACGTATTCTTCTACCACGCAGCCAACAGCACCCAGGGAAAAAAATCGTCAAAAATTCTGCAAAAAACGTTTCAGCGAAAATACGACGAACATCAACCGGGAAGAGGATACCATGGTACGGTTTCGGCACGTAACCTCTATGTTTTAAAAAACACCTTCCCCGTTGCTGTGTTCATAGAGTTGGGCAATATCAACCATGAACGCGACCTTCAGCGATTCATCAATCCGGCTAACCGGCAGGCGCTGGCAAACTGGTTATTCGAAGGATTGATGGAAGACTACCTGACCAATAAATAGCTCCCGGAAATATCAACCGTATTTTTTTTATAAACGAAACTCTTTGAAATAATCACTTTTTTTAGAAAAAATCTGATAAAATAATTGGAAAAATCCTTTTTTAGTTATATATTTGTAATGCAATACGTCCTGTATTGCTTGTGTGTTTGGGGGTTAACATTAATAAAGGGCAGCTGTTGAGCTGTCCTTTTCTTTTTTATCATAGCCACCAACCTACCTGAGCTCCTCTTTCAAATAGCTGGCTGTATATGACCTTTCCGAGGTAATTATCTCTTCCGGTGTGCCAGCACAAAGAATTTCGCCTCCGTTTCTTCCTCCTTCGGGTCCCAAATCAATGATGTAATCGGCAACTTTGATTACGTCCATATTGTGTTCGATCACCACCACCGTATTTCCCCGTTCAACCAATTTATTCAAAACCGACAACAACACGCGGATATCCTCAAAATGAAGTCCCGTAGTTGGTTCATCCAAAATATAGATGGTCTTTCCGGTGTCTCTTTTCGCCAGTTCTGCTGCCAGCTTAATCCGCTGTGATTCTCCACCCGAAAGGGTTGTTGATGACTGCCCAAGAGTTATATACCCCAATCCCACCTCCTGCAATGTCTTCAGTCGGCCGGCGATAGCAGGAATATTTTCAAAAAAATCAACACCCTGGTTAATCGTCATTTCCAACACATCGCTGATCGATTTCCCTTTAAACCTGATTTCCAGTGTTTCGCGATTATACCGCTTACCGTTGCACTTATCGCAGTGGACATATACATCGGGAAGAAAATTCATTTCAATAAGTTTCATTCCTCCGCCCTGGCACTCCTCACACCTTCCACCCTTTACGTTAAATGAAAATCGACCGGGCTTATATGCCCTGATCTTCGACTCCGGAAGCTGTGCAAACAGATTCCGGATATCGGAAAACACTCCGGTATAGGTAACAGGATTCGATCGTGGTGTGCGGCCAATCGGAGATTGATCTACCCGGATCACTTTATCAACATGCTCTACACCCTCTACCACCTCAAATGGCAATGGATCTTCCACTGAATTATAAAAATGCTGGCTCAGGATGGGTTGCAGCGTTCCGTTGATCAACGTTGACTTGCCACTTCCGGATACCCCGGTTACACAGGTGAATGTACCCAATGGAATTTCAAGAACGACATTTTTCAGGTTATTTCCCTTACAACCCTTAACAACCAATTTTTTGCCACTGCCGGTACGGCGTACTTCCGGCACCTCTATCTGTTTGATCTTATTTAGATAATCCGATGTGAGTGTTTTCATTTTGAGCAAATCCCGTGGTTTTCCGGCAGCAACTACTTCTCCCCCGTGCCTTCCCGCCAGTGGCCCCATATCGATAAGCCAATCAGCGTGAAGCATCGTATCACGGTCGTGTTCAACGACAATGATTGTGTTGCCGCTGTCTCGTAACTTTTCAATGGCTTCAATAAGCTTCAAGTTGTCGCGGTGATGCAATCCGATACTGGGTTCATCAAGGATGTAAAGCACATTTACCAACTGTGATCCAATCTGGGTAGCCAACCTGATCCGCTGCGATTCACCGCCCGAAAGACTTTGAGCAGGACGGTCGAGCGCCAAATATTCCAGCCCCACACCAAGCATAAATCCCAAACGCTCCCGGATCTCCTTGATCACTTCAGTTCCGATAGACCTTTGCCGTTCATTAAGACGCTCCTCCAACCCGTTAAACCATTCGCCCAGAGCATTCAGATCCATCTGTGCCAGCTCAGCAATACTCTTTCCATCAATCCTGAAATGGAGCCACTCTCTCTTCAATCGATGACCGTTACATTCGGGACAGATGGTAGTAGCAACATATTGATTTGCCCATTTCTGCGCGCGCTTGGCAGGATTATCTTCCCGTTGAGCATCAATGTACTTTACAACCCCGTCGTAGCTCATCAGGTAGTTCATACTGCTACCCAATGGCGTATTTTTCAACTGAAGGCGTTCGTTCGTTCCAAACAGAACGGCATTCAACCCCTCTTCAGGGATATCTTTAATCGCACTTTTCAAGGTAAATCCATACCGCTCCCCCAATGCCTCAATCTGCCAAAAAATGAGCGAATTACGATAAATACCCAACGGAGCAATTCCCCCTTTGGCAATGCTTTTCCCGGTATCCGGAATAATTTTCTCTAAATCAATCTCCGTTATGCGGCCCAGTCCGTTGCACTTCGGACAGGCACCCTGAGGGGAGTTGAATGAAAAATTATGTGGTGCCGGATCATGATAGGAGATCCCGGTCGTTGGGCACATCAGCAACCGGCTGTAATACCTGGGCTGTTGACTGTCATGATCAAGAATCATCAAAATACCATTACCCTGTTTTAGTGCGGTCTGCAAACTATCCTTTAGCCGTTTACCTCCGGCTTCATCGACAACCAACTTGTCGATCACGATCTCTATAAAATGATTTTTATACCGGTCAACCCGTTGGTTATGCTTTATCTCCAAAATCTCCCCATCGACCCGGGCCTGAAGAAATCCCTTTCGCCTGATCTGTTCAAACAACTCCCGGTAGTGCCCTTTTCGCCCCTGAACCACCGGCGCTAAAATATGAATGCGTCTCCCCGAAAAATCGCTCTGTATTAATTGAAAAATCTTCTCTTCGGAATACTTCACCATCTTCTCTCCCGTGTTGTAGGAATATGCCTCGCCAGCCCGGGCAAACAAAAGCCGCAAAAAATCATAAATCTCTGTTACAGTGCCAACCGTCGAACGTGGATTGCGTGTTGTCACCTTCTGCTCAATGGCAATCACAGGACTAAGCCCTGAAATCTTATCTACATCGGGACGCTCAAGGTTTCCTAAAAATGAGCGGGCATAGGCCGAAAAGGTCTCAATATAGCGCCGCTGCCCCTCCGCATAGATCGTATCAAATGCCAGTGATGATTTTCCACTGCCACTCAAGCCGGTTATAACCGTCAACTGATTTCTTGGAATAACAACATTGATGTTGCGCAGGTTATGCACCCGGGCTCCCTCAACAACAATATGATCCTCAAACTCCTGATCAGGGATTGACATCGTCACAACTCCAATTTCCTTCGCCTCTGTCATCACATCTATTTATACAAAAACATCTCTTTAAAACAACAATCGTCCCAAAAATTCATGCTGAAAAATAAAGATCAGAATCTATTATTGGTTTCAGGAATTTTAACAACGTACCTCTTCCCGGCTGAATTTGTCAGGAAATTGTCACGCAGCCATGGATTAAAATCCTTTAATATTTTATAGGAGACACCATTTTCCCGGGCAAAATCGGCAAGATTATCAACCTTCCCGGTGATTACCACATCCCGGGCAGGAATAATGGGGTATTTTTCCTCGTCAGCCACATAAAAATTATACCGCTCCGGATTCTCCATAATAACCTTAATAGCTGCAATCCGATACACATATCTGGCTGTCTCTTCATTAAACAGTATGTCAAAATAGGAGTCTTCCTTTTGCCGGCTCATCTGTTTCTCAACCCCGGCCACTCCACCGTTAAATGCAGCAGCTACCAACGCCCAGGATCCAAACCTCCGGTAAGCACTTAACAGATAATCGCATGCAGCATACGTCGACTTTTCAACGTGATACCGTTCGTCCACCTCACTGTTCACCTCCAGACCGTACTCACGGCCTGTTCCCTGTAAAAACTGCCAAAGACCTACCGCCCGGGCCGGTGAAACAGCCCGTGGATTGAACCCGCTCTCTGCCACCGCAAGGTATTTGAAATCATCGGGAACTCCCCGCTCTTTTAAGATCGGTTCAATCACCGAAAAATAGCGCGGAGCCAATTTCAAAAACCGTAATGTTTGAGAATGAAAATAGGAATTCACCAAAAGCTCCCGGTCGAGCGATTCCCGCACATCGAACCGATCCAAAGGAATTACCTCTCCGGCGAAAACCACCGTATCGGGAATCGGAACCGCCCCATAAACCACCCGGATATCTTCACCTTCTGAATCCATATCGCTGTCCGGCGAGGATCCCATCATCAATAGTAATATAAGACCGGCATTAATCACTACGATCATCGTTATAAAAACCTTACTCCAATTCTTCATAATAATAGCTATTTACATAGGGTATATACCTCAATTTCAATTCAATACTATTTGCATTTTTTACATTCCAGACCTAATTTACATTTGGTTGGCCTCCAATGTGAATTCTAAACTATAAGGCTGCAAAATTAATCATTTCAGCAGGGTTTGCAATCGCTGAACCGATGTTTAACAAGCCATTAACCGATTCACGTCTCCGGCATAATAACCTTAAACGATCAAAAAGTTGTGAACGCCGGAGCTTTTGGCCTATTGTGACAACCAGGCAAAAAGCTCTTCTACGGTATGTGCCAGGTAATCGGGATTAGCCTTTTCCAATGTTTCAAGCTTCCCAAATCCATAAGTTACTGCCACGGTTGTCAGTCCGTTAGATCGTCCTCCTTCAATATCCCAACAGGTATCGCCAACCATAACAATATTACCCGACGATTTCAGCTGCCTGCTCTCTAACAACCGTGAAATTATCTGGGTTTTGGTTGCCTGCTCACCCCGGGGATCAGCCCCAATCAGCCGGGTAACGTACCGGTCAAAATCAAAATGCTGACATATCTGCCAGGCATACTTCTCCAGTTTTGATGTGGCAATAAACAGCAGGCTCCCCCGGCCTGAAAGCACCTTCAGCATCTCTAAAACTCCTGGATATGGATCATTCTCATACAATCCATGCACCGAATAGTAAGCACGAAAAAAATCGACCATCCGTTGCGTATCACGGCCATCGATTCCGAAAAAACGCTTAAATCCCTCTTGTAACGGCGGACCAATAAATCCATCGGGAACATTGCCATCGAAACCTTCAATGCCCATCTTGCTCAGTGCATAGTGCAGTGAGTTGCCAATTCCCCGGGTATTATCGGTCAGCGTTCCATCCAAATCAAATATTATATGACTAAAACGACTCATCCTTTTGTATTAAAAATTCTGATACATCGAACCGGCGGCTAAAATACGCATTCAAAAAACATAACGAATATTCGCTCCGATATAAATTCGATTTCCTTCAATTCCACTATCTTTGTGCCCTTAATAAAAACCGGATTTCAGTAAAAAACAGAGTAACATGGGTGATTTTAAACGAACACTGATAACCACAGCCTTACCCTATGCCAACGGGCCCATTCACATCGGTCATCTGGCCGGGGTGTATGTCCCTGCAGATATATATGCACGCTACCTTCGTCTGAAACATGAGGAGGTTCTGCTCATCGGAGGATCTGATGAACACGGTGTGCCTATCACGCTCAAAGCAAAAAATGAAGGTGTCAGCCCTCAGGATATCGTTGATAAGTTTCATCAGATCATTAAGGATTCCTTTCAGAAGTTTGGAATCTCCTTTGACGTCTATTCCCGCACCAGTTCTGAGATCCACCATCAAACTGCCTCGGAATTTTTCAGGAAAATGCACGAACAGGGTCAGTTCATTGAAAAAAGCACAGAGCAATATTTCGATGAAGAGAACCAACAGTTTCTGGCCGACCGTTACATTATCGGCACCTGCCCCAAATGTGGATTTGAACGGGCATACGGCGACCAGTGTGAAAGCTGTGGTACCGCATTGAGTCCGACCGAACTGATCAATCCCACGTCAATGATCAGCGGAAATAAACCCGTTCTGAAGGAGACAAAACACTGGTACCTGCCCCTGGACCAATACGAACCATGGCTTCGCGATTGGATATTAGAGGAGCATAAAGAGTGGAAACCCAATGTTTACGGACAGTGCAAATCGTGGATCGACAGTGGCCTGCAACCCAGGGCAGTTACCCGTGATCTTGACTGGGGGGTGCCGGTGCCGGTGGCGGATGCCACAGGGAAAGTTTTGTATGTATGGTTTGATGCCCCCATCGGATACATCTCCGCTACCAGGGAGCTCACCCCCGAATGGGAAAAATACTGGAAAAATCCCGAAACAAGACTTATTCACTTTATTGGTAAGGATAACATCGTTTTTCACTGTATTATTTTCCCGGCCATGTTGAAGGCAGAGGGGACCTATATCCTGCCCGACAATGTTCCTGCCAACGAGTTCCTAAACCTGGAAAACGATAAAATTTCCACCTCACGAAACTGGGCGGTATGGTTGCACGAATACCTGGAGGAGTTCCCGGGCAAAGAGGACGTCTTAAAATACGTATTAACCGCCAATGCTCCCGAAACAAAGGACAATGATTTTACCTGGAAAGATTTTCAGGCAAGAAACAACAACGAACTGGTCGCCATTCTGGGAAATTTCGTTAACCGGGCATTGGTCCTCACCCACAAATACACTCAAGGGAAGGTCCCGGCCAGAGGAGAACTGACCCAATACGACAGGGAAACCCTCGATTCCATCTCAACCATCAAGTCAGAGCTGGAAAAGAGCCTTAATAATTTCCGTTTCCGGGAAGCATTGAAAAATGCCATGGAACTGGCCCGTCTGGGCAACAAATACCTGGCCGATGAAGAGCCCTGGAAGGTCATTAAAACCAACGCGCAACGGGTAGAGACCATTCTCAATGTCAGCCTGCAGATCACGGCAAATCTGACCATCGGCCTGGAGCCGTTCCTCCCCTTCAGCATGGAAAAACTTCGTGGATTTATCAACCTTGAAAAATTACCCTGGGATCAGTTGGGAAACAGCGAATTGCTTCCGGCCGGCCATCAATTAAACACACCCGGATTGCTATTCGAAAAAATTGAGGATACAGCTATTGACGCACAATTACTCAAATTACAAAACACAAAAAAGGCTAATGAAATGGCCGACTCCAAGGCCAATCCGGCAAAAGAGAACATCAACTACGACCAGTTTGCTGCCATGGATATCCGCGTCGGAACAATCCTGGAGGCAGAAAAAGTAGCCAAAACAAAAAAGCTGTTAAAGCTAAAAATCGACACCGGAATCGATAAGCGAACAATCGTATCAGGGATTGCTGAATATTATCAGCCGGAAGAGCTGATCGGCCGGCAGGTATCGGTACTGGTGAACCTGGCACCAAAGAATCTTAAAGGCATCGACTCGCAGGGAATGATCCTGTGCGCTGAAAATGCAGATGGATCGCTGTCGATTGTAAAACCCGACCAGAAAGTAAAAAACGGATCGGAAGTTAAGT
>CAZILU010000029.1:0-27799 GCA_964540165.1 uncultured Mariniphaga sp. | reverse complement strand
CATCAGCATATTAATAGAGGCCGACAGAAGGATAAACAGGATCATCAATGGGATGAGACCGATGTTGGAAGCGATCAGAAATTCGGCGCCCTTAACGGCTAAAATGATTCCCAGGTTACTCCATTTAAAAAAGGCCACAAATTGGGCAGCAAAAAATACCAGCACCAGGTATGTTGCCAGGGTCTTCATCGATCCGGCCAATCCCGCCATAACATCGGCATCATTTTTAAAGGCTCCGGTGGTAAAACCGTAAGCAAGCCCCATAGCACCGGCCGTAATAAACAACATAGCAACCACGCCTTTAATCAGCGGCGAGGATAAAAATCCCCCGTCAGCACCCCTGAAAAAACCATCCTCCGGAATGATTCCGATCAGGGTGATGGCAACAATGGCCATAAATGCCAGAATTGCCATCAGCAAGCCTCTCTTCTCTATTTTTGATAAGCGGTCAAACGAATTTTCAGCTTCATCGGTATCACCGGTATACCTTCCCAGTCGCGGTTCTACAATTTTATCGGTTACAAAGGTTCCGGCCAACGCAATGATAAACGTTGAAACGGCCATAAAATAGTAATTAGCCGTAGGATTCACCTGATAGGCCGGATCAAGAATCTGCGCTGCCTCCTCCGATAATCCCGCTAACAGCGGGTCAATGGTACCTAACATCAGGTTCGCGCTAAATCCGCCGGAAACCCCCGCAAAAGCGGCTGCCATTCCTGCCAGGGGATGCCTGCCTACGGCCATAAAAATCACGCCGGCCATAGGGATAAGCAGAACATAGCCAATATCGGAGGCAACATTCGACATGATTCCGGTGAAAACAAGGACAAAGGTCAGCAGATGCCTCGGTGAATTTAACACCAACAACCGGATCAGGGTGTGCACCAGGCCACTCTTCTCGGCAATGCCGATGCCCAGCATCGCAACCATTACAATCCCAAGCGGGGCAAATCCCGTGTAGTTGTCAACCATCTCCAGTAAAATGCGGTGAATACCCTCTTTCGACAAGAGGTTAACAGGCCTTATCAGCTCTTTGGTGCCGGGGTGAACCACCTCCCACTCCATCAGATAACCCAACCAGGAGAAGAGCAGCGCCGTTAGCGCAAAAAGCGCAAAAAGGGTGGCCGGATGGGGTAACGCATTCCCTGCCCGCTCCGTCCAGTTTAACATACGATCAAAAATTCCCTGCTTCGTCGATCTTTTCTCTTTAGCCATCCGCTTTCTTTTAAAATGAACTACCCGGATGAGAGCTCCGGGATATTCTGGTGATTAAATGAATCCCTGGGACCTGCCGGCCAGATTGCTTAGTTTATAAATAATACGCGCCGCCACATTGGCATCCCACGCATGATCTCCTGTCTCACAAACATCAAAACCGATGATGGTCCTGCCACTCTCAACGATCCGGTTGAGTAAGAACATAACCTCACTGAACTCAAGGCCGCCGGGTACCGGTGTGCCGGTATTCGGACAGAGACCCGGGGTTAGCCCGTCAACATCAAAGCTGACATAGACAAGATCGGGCAACGGCTCAATGATGGCACTGCACTGCACATTCCATGATACGCCGTTGAACCGGTTTTCACTCAAATCCTGATCGGTAAACAACGATATGCGATCCTCTTCCTGCTGAACAAGTTTCATCTCTTCATGACAATAATCCCTGACCCCGACCTGAACCAGTTTTGAAACTGCTTTCTCGTTCAACACATGATTAAATATGGAGGCATGGGAAAACTCAAAACCTTCGTATCGTTCGCGTAGATCTAAATGGGCATCAATCTGCAAAATGCCAAACGATTCATAAAAGCCGGCCAACGCGCGAATGTAACCTAATGGAACGCTGTGATCACCACCGACAATACCAACCAGCTTCCCGGCTTCTATCAGTGCTTTCGATTGTTCGAAAACCCAATTATTCAAAAAGATACCGGAGGCATTGATCTCTTCCAGCCGCTGAGCCATACCGGCATCCCCATCAACAGAACCACCCCGTTCAAGAAAATCAATGTAAGCAGCCGACTTCTCACGCAACTGAGCTGCCCGCTCTTTAATATGGCCATCAGCCTGACGCATAAAGATGCCCAGTTGCCAGCTGTTTTCAATATCCGGATCATACAAATCGAGCTGAACGGAAGCGTCCAGAATAGCCTCCGGGCCCCGGGCGGTTCCGGCGCCATAGGATACAGTGACATCCCATGGCACCGGGAGTAAAACCACGCGCGCAGTCTCTTCCGTGAAAGGCAATCCAATAAAATTACCATTTTTCAGTCCAACCCCGTTAGGGTTAAATTCTCTGTTTTGTGATTTGCTGTTCATGAAAAAATGTTTATTTTGTATAACCATTCCATCGATGGTCAATGGTGCGAAAATATAATCAATCGTTCAAAAAATAGTACTTTTTGATGGGTAAATTTTTAAAACAAAATAAAATGAGTAAAGTTCTTATTATCGGAGCCGGTGGTGTTGGCAGGGTTGTCACCAGCAAATGTGCCGACAATCCTCAGGTTTTCTCTGAAATTATGCTGGCAAGCCGGACGCTTTCAAAATGCGAAACCATTGCCTGCGAAGTGGGCAAGGGCCGGGTACAAACAGCCCGCGTAGATGCAGATAATGTGGCCGAAATGGTTTCTCTCATCCACCGGTTCAAACCGGAGCTGGTCATCAACGTTGCTCTCCCCTACCAGGACCTTCCCATCATGGATGCCTGCCTCGAAACGGGAGTTAATTACCTTGATACAGCCAACTATGAACCCAAAAATGAGGCCAAATTTGAGTACAAATGGCAATGGGCATATCACGATAAGTTTAAGGAAAAAGGAATTATGGCCGTTCTGGGCTGTGGGTTCGATCCGGGTGTTACCAGCATCTATACGGCTTATGCTGCCAAACATCACTTCGACGAACTGCACTGCCTCGATATCGTTGACTGCAATGGCGGTGACCACGGGAAAGCGTTCGCTACCAACTTCAATCCCGAAATCAATATCCGCGAGATTACCCAAAAAGGAAAATATTGGGAACAGGGGAAATGGATTGAAACAGAGCCCCATGAAATAAAAAAAGTTCTCAATTATCCCGAAATCGGCCCACGCGACTCCTATCTCATTTTTCATGAGGAGTTGGAGTCACTGGTGAAAAACTTCCCCACCCTGCAGCGTGCACGGTTCTGGATGACCTTCGGACAAGAGTACCTGACCCACCTGAGGGTAATCCAAAACATCGGCATGGCGCGCATCGATCCGGTCAAATACAAAGGCATCGATGTCATTCCGCTCGAATTCCTTAAATATGTTCTTCCCGACCCGGGTGAACTGGGAGAAAACTACGTCGGCGAGACCTCCATCGGTTGCCGCATTAAAGGGATTAAAAACGGGAAAGAGAAAACCTATTATGTATGGAACAACTGCAGCCACCAAAAAGCGTATGAAGAGACCGGAACACAGGCAGTTTCCTATACCACGGGAGTACCGGCCATGTTGGGAGCCATGATGATACTGACCGGGAAATGGAGTGGCCAGGGTGTTTTCAACGTGGAAGAGTTCAATCCCGATCCGTTCATGGAACGCATCGGCAAACATGGCCTTCCCTGGCAGGAGGCAGTAAACATCGATTTAGAATTGTAATTTCGTATTCATTTTTAAACTGCCGGCATTCGTTTCTGACGTGTCGGCAGTTTACTTAAAATAGCATAAAGCATTGGACTATACAAAAATTCCATCGCCGGCTTTTGTTTTGGACGAGAAATTGCTCCGGAAAAACCTTGAGTTGATTGACCGGGTGCAAAAAGAGGCTGGCATTGAGATCATTCTGGCTTTTAAAGGTTTTGCCATGTGGAGTACCTTCCCTATGGTACGAAAATACCTGAAGGGAGCTACCGCCAGTTCGCTGTTCGAAGCCCGCCTCTGCTTTGAGGAGATGCAGTGTCTGGCTCACACCTATGCACCGGTTTATCCGGAGCAAGCGTTCGATGAACTGCTCCAATATAGCAGCCACCTCGTATTTAACTCCGTAGGACAGTATGAAAAATATGCTGAGCGTGTACAAAAGGCAGATCATAAAATCTCCTGCGGTCTCCGGGTAAATCCGGAGTATTCCGATGTGGCAACCGACCTTTACAATCCAAGCGCTCCCGGATCGCGCCTGGGTATCGGCAGTAAAGAGTTCCCCGATGTTCTGCCCGCCGGAATCGAAGGATTGCATTTTCATGTTCTTTGCGAATCAGACTCCTACAGCCTTGAAAAGGTTCTCAAAAACCTGGAGGATAAGTTTGGACACCACCTGAGCAGGGTGAAATGGATCAATATGGGAGGCGGTCACCTAATGACACGCGAGGGATATGATATCAACCACCTCATCAATCTGCTGAAAAATTTTCGTCAGAAATACGGTATAAAAATTATCCTCGAACCCGGAAGTGCCATCGCATGGGATACCGGCGTGCTGGTCTCTTCGGTTCAGGACATCGTAGAACACCAGGGCGTAAAAACGGCCATACTGGACGTCTCATTCACAGCCCATATGCCCGATACACTCGAAATGCCTTACCGCCCAAAGATAATCGGAGCAAAAGAGCCCGATGGAAAAGGAAAATTCCTCTACCGCCTGGGAGGAGTCAGCTGCCTGGCCGGAGATTTTATGGAGGCGTATCAATTTGATCAACAACTAAGCATCGGAGATAAAATCATCTTTAAAGATATGATCCACTATACCATGGTTAAAACAACCATGTTTAACGGTGTCAATCATCCTTCGATAGCCATCTGGACCGAAAATGATGCGTTAAAAATCATACGACAGTTTCATTATGAGGACTTTAAAAGCAGATTATCCTGATGCAAAAGTTATTAACAATTGTTGATAACCCAGGTTGATATAACGTGAATACAAACATCGAAAAAAACTTGACTTGCATGGATTTTTGCTTTATATTTGTTCATACCAGGTGAGCGATAAAAGGCAGCTCCGACGAACGGAAAAGGGAAAAGTTTCTTAGTTGAGGCCGGAACCGATTCAATCCATCCGAAAGGAAGGCGTAACCGAGGAGCCGAAGTTTGAACCAGGAGTCTGGAAACCAATGGTTCAGTCAGTCAACTGGAAGAGACACCAGACGTTCTTTCAAGATTGAGTCTTCAGGCAGGAGGCCGCCGACCGAAAGGAAAGCAACAGAGGCAATAGCTTCAGTGAAAGACCACACTGCAAGGCACCGGGTGGTGAAAACCATGCGGCGACCAATGAAAAGGGAAAATCCTTAGGGAAATAACCCAAACCACTGAAAGACACTTCGTCCGGCAAGGCAATCCGGAAAGCTGAACGGACTACTCAACCGTTTTTGCCGTAGAAAGCGAAACCAGAGAGTAATGGGCATCTGAATTTTTCTGAAAAGAGGATGAAATGCCGGCCAAAATAACCGTAATCTGGCATCAGGATGACTTCGGTTAACCCGGTGAATGGGAACTATTTGTAACAGAATGGTTCCCATTTGGTTTTTATATCACCCGCTGTTCCACCAAGCAAAAATCAATGATGACAAAACCGGCAGCTGTCATTTCGAGTCCCCACCCAAAAAAATTTGGGCATAATGAGGTGATAACATAACCGGCAGCTGTCATTTCGACGAGTATCCGAGGAGAAATCTGCTCCTTTATGGAGAGATTTCTCACCCGGAATACCGGGATTGCCAATGACAGAGCATTGTTGACATGACACTACCAATCAATAACCAATTAAATCAACAACCGGACTTCATCGTTTAATTCAGCGATAATGATGTTAAAATTGAGCGATTCAATTTGATTGTCATAAAAAAAATAGATTACATTTGAGTCGTTTTTCCAAATAACAACAATGAAGGCAATTATCAGAGAATCAGAGATAAACGATTTAGACTTTTTAGAAGAACTGGAAAAAAAATGCTTTCCTGAATTCCAACAAAGCACTCGCCGGGCCATCCGGTACAGCCTGACAAGTCCCACACAAAAAATAATCATTGCGGAACGGCATCACGAAAAAAACAGAACGGCTGTCGCGTCGGCCACGTTTTACCTGTTTGCACGAACCCTGAGAATATTCTCCATAGCCGTTCTTCCTGAATTTCAGGGGAAAGGCATTGGAAAGCAACTTCTCGAGCATGCCATCCTTCTCGCCAGAACAAAAAAGATTATCCGGATTTCTCTTGAAGTGCTGGAATCAAACGAATCGCTGATCCGTTTTTATAAAGCGGCCGGATTTAAGGTAACAGATCACCTTCCCGATTACTATGCCAAAGGAATCAATGGCTTGCGCATGACATTGCCATTAGAGGAAAACATCGACAAACAGACCCTATCCAATATCATCATCGTGCGTAATCCCAAAAGCTGGAACCTGAAAATTGATGGCGTTCAGGTAGTATCATCGCGGGAGTATATTACCAATCAAGAGTTTCAATCACTTAAAAACGTTCGGATATTCAACCTGAGCAACTCCTATCAATATCAAAAAATGGGATACTACGTCTCATTGCTGGCGTCGGCACGCGATCACCGGGTTATCCCCAACGTAACTACCCTGCGGGACTTTAGCAGCCAGTCACTGATTCGTTCGCTTTCCGGATATATTGATGAAGACATCCAGAAAAATCTAAAGCAGGTGGAAGGCGCTAAAATTAGCATCTATGTCTATTTTGGCAAGTCGGTAAATCCCAAATTCAGACAACTTGCTCAGAAACTGTACCATCTGTTTGAAGCTCCTTTGTTGCAAATCGATTTTGTTAAAACGGAGAAATGGCTGATTCAAAAGGTAACCCCACTAAGTTTAAAGAAGGTAAAAACAGAGCATTTAGACAAGGTACAGGAATTTGCCCACGACTATTTTTCAAAAAAACGATTCAACCGGCATCGGTTTAAAAACTATAAATACGATCTGGCAATCCTGGTGAATCCCGACGAAGTTAATCCTCCATCCGACAATCAGGCGCTTCAAAACTTTAAAAAAGCTGCCGAAAAGGAGGGATTCTATACCGAATTCATCACAAAAGATGATCTCAGCCAGCTTTCAGAATATGATGCACTGTTTATTCGGGAAACGACCAGTGTAAACAACCACACCTACCATTTTTCACGAACAGCCTATGCCGAAGGATTGGTGGTTATTGATGATCCCTGGTCGATCCTCCGGTGCTCGAACAAAATTTATCAAAATGAAAAACTCCGGCAAAACAAAATTAAAACACCCGCTACCGTCGTGTTGTCAAAGTCGGCGTACAGAAAACTACAAACAGCACACCTCACCTTTCCTCTGGTTTTGAAACAACCCGACAGCGCCTTTTCGCTGGGAGTAGAGAAAGTCAATACAACGGAAGAGTTCGATGCATCACTGAAAAAACTTTTCAAACTATCTGACCTTGTAATCGTTCAGGAATTTATGCCTTCTGAATTCGATTGGCGAATCGGTGTGCTTGACCAGGCTCCACTCTATGCCTGCAAATATTATATGGCAAAAAACCATTGGCAGATATACGACTGGAAAAGTAAAAATAAAAATAACTGGGGAAATGTAGAAACTGTACCCCTTGGTGAAGTTCCCGAGCGGGTAATTAAAACCGCGGTAAAAGCAGCCTCACTGGTTGGTGACGGCCTGTATGGCGTGGACCTTAAACTCATTGACAACGAAGTATATGTAATAGAAATCAACGACAATCCAAACATCGATTCGGGTATTGAAGACCGGATACTAAAAGATGAGCTCTACCGGAAAGTGATCAGGTCGCTGATTAACCGCATTGAGATTAACCGGAATATTGCCCAATTTGTTACCGTTTAACCGAATCCTTTTCAATATCCATCTCCTCCAATAAATATCCGGCACCGGCAAACTTGTCAATAATAAACAGAACATATCGGATGTCAACGGCAATATTACGTGAACGATCAGGATCATAAATGATATCACTCATAACTCCATCCCAACTACGATCGAAGTTGATTCCAATCAGTCGACCGTTCGCATCAATAACCGGACTCCCGGAGTTTCCTCCCGTGGTATGGTTCGATGCAATGAAACAAACCGGAACGGATCCATGGCTCGCATAAGGCCCATAATCCGCTGATCTATATAGTTCTTTCAACCGTTCCGGCACTCGGTAGTCGTAAATATCGGGATTATCCTTCTCCATTATACCATCCAGCGTTGTATAATGTTTATAGCGAACCCCATCAAGTGGCGTGTAACCGCCTACTTTTCCATAGGTAACCCGCAAGGTAAAATTGGCATCCGGATATGGGGGTTCATCGCCTTGATTTGCCATGATTCCGGCCATATAAAGATGCATGTTCTGGTTGATCCGACGACTCAATTTGCTTAATTCCGGCTCGATCACCGTTTTGTAAGAAAAATTCAGGTGATGAAAAAGCTTCACTATGGGATCCCTCCTCAGCGATAGCAATGCGTTCGTTTCTCCCCGTTCAAGAAGTTTCACGAATTGATCTCTATGGGTAAGTATTGATCTCTCATAGACTTTTTTCACCATTTTCCGTCCACCCCATCGGTGGTTCAAATCAGAGAAGTAATCAGGAAGAAATGAAGTTGAAATATCCTCAGCCAACAGGGGCAACAGCGATTTAAAAAGCGCTGCGTCCACTTCCGGATTAAAATCCTTAAAAAAAGAGGGGATGAAATCCTCAATTTCTTTCATCTGGCGTTTCACCCGATCCTCCTGCCGGTTTTCAATGGCAACCATCAGATCGTTGATCCTGGAAGCCAATTGAAAAATTTCTATGCCATGAAAAACAATCTCATTGTAATAGTCCGAAGCTCTGATGTGCCGACGATAAACCGGGTATAACGAGTCAAAATTTTCAAAAACCGGCCGGTAACTCTTTTCCCAGGTTCCTGCTTTCTTCGCTGACGCTTCAAATTCCGATTCAAAAACGCGTTTTTGGTTCACAGCATCGATCCGTCTCAATCCCAATATCTCACCCTGCCACTTTTTCCAGGCATTACTGACGGATGCATATTTAGCTGCGTACTGAATCCGGATTTTGGGGGAGGCATTCATTGCATTGCGCATGATTTCCAGCTTTTTATCGCGCAATGAAATTCGATAGGGATTTCGCTCATTTTGAATGAAATCCACTTCATGCGAAGGGATGTACTGCATGGTTGTACCCGGATTTCCAAGCACCAGGGTAAAATCACCTTCCTTCACACCCTGCATACTAATCGGAAAATATTGCTTCGGTTTGTAGGGCACATTATCCGGAGAGTAATCTGCCGGCTCATTAGACGAATCTGCATAAATCCTGAAAAGTGAAAAATCACCCGTATGCCGGGGCCACATCCAGTTGTCAGTATCTCCGCCAAACTTACCGATGGCAGATGGAGGTGCACCGACCAACCGCACATCCCGGTAGGTTTTATAGACATACAAAAAATATTGATTCCCGTAAAACAGTGGTTTTACCTGAGCTGTAAAGGCTCCTTTGTTCGTAACTTCTCTTTGAATTTCAGCAATGTTTTTCTGAATCTCTTTGGCCCTTGCCACAGAGTCAAGCCCATTGGTACCATCAAAAACCCGGTCGGTAACCTCCTCCATGGAATCAAGAAACCGAACCGTTAAGCCAGGATTCGGCAACTCATCCGTTCGGCTCATGGCCCAAAAACCATCCGTCAGCAGGTCATTATCTACGTTACTGTGCGACTGAATGGCTTTGTAACCGCAATGGTGATTGGTCAGCAACAGTCCATCACCAGAAATCAGCTCACCCGTACAACCACTGCCAAAGATGACAACCGCATCTTTCATACTGGCGTGGTTAATATCATAAATATCGCTGGCAGTCAGGCGAAATCCCATTGACTGCATCTCATCCAGGTTATACTTTTCGAGAAACAGGGGGATCCACATCCCCTCTTTTCCAAATCCAATCCAATTAAAAAGAAGCAATACAAGGAAGACAAAACTCAATTTTTTCATCAGATAAAAATTTACTTTTTATCCGGCTCGTTTGTAACCTGCCACGAACCGGTTCATTTATGATAGACCTTCTGAAAAACAATCTCACTCACCCCGGCCACGGCAGAATCCTCAGGGCCAGGAGATATACGCACCATTAGCTTACCATCGGTCACATTTACCACACGTTCGCTGGTCCAGTCAAATTCTCCGGGCTTTAAAACTTTTGTGCCAGCCGGGATACCGTTAAACTCGATCGTTTGCACGGTAGAAAGCGCCATGTCTCCAACCCGTATTCTGACCCGGTAAACTCCATTGGGAACATTAATGCGATAGTCGAAATAACTATCCGGATTAACACAATGAGCGACAGTTCCCGAAAAAAGCACTTTTCGAAGTCTCACATTTCCTCTCCGCTCACAGGTTACGCGTTCCACAATATCGGCCGGATTCCAATTTCCCAAAATCCAGCCCCGTCCTGCATAAGGCTCATAGGCATGGATGCCCGTTCTTCCACCACTCAAATAACCGGGTAATCCGAATGAAAACTTTCCCCGGGGAAATGATCGTATAAACCGTTGCCCTCCGGGCCTGAAAAGCTCAGCCAACTGGGGAAAACCGTTAACAAGCCGGTTGTTGAAGTTTTCCGGAGCCGGTTCTTCTCTGCTGTGAATGATTGAAAAGCCGATCCGTTCCCAATCGCTTTCACGATCTGCCCTGCCCAGTAGGTCTCCTGCCTTCATCCGCTCTCCTCTGCGTGCCTGAAGGGAGGAAGGATCGAGTCCGGCATAGAGATAGTAAATCTCAGGGGATCGTTCACTTTGCAGAAGCATGGCGGTGCCAACACGCTGAATGCTCAGGCTGATCTTCTCAATCCATACCACCCGGCAGTTTTCAATGGCAACCATCCAGTGCCTTTGCCCTTCCGGAGCATCTTGCAGATTAAGAATTACGCCAGCAAACAGGCCAACGCCCGAATCCGTTTCGAACACACCCGGTGCGCTGGAAAAAAAAGAGTTCTCCTCTTCCATATGCCAGGTAAAACCATCATTAAAACTTACGGGAAACCGATAATACTCCGTATCCAATAAAAATGCCCGGGCATCACTTAAACAGATCAAAGCATCTTTTGTCAGTAAGGCATGAGCCATCGGATTGTCTGCCATACCTTTTAATGTTCTGTTATCGGCGACAAACACCCTGATTCCCTGCATCACTTCAGGCATGGAACGACGAGCGACCTTGAGCCAGACCGTATCTTCACCAATCCGAACCTGATTATAATGGTTACTGACCTGAAGCAATTCAACCTCAACGTTCTGAAATGGTATCTGTTCTCCAATGGCCAAATCGTAATAATAACCATTTCCCCATTGAAAATTCTCTGGTGTGGCCGGCTTTGTGATCAGTAAACCAATCAAAACAGTCAGAATAATCCATTTTAACCTTTTACCCATTTAACAGGTCAATTCTTATGATTCAAACAAAACTATCATAATTATTGAGAACGGCATAAAAAAGCAGGAATAAAACGAACCGCTAAAGAGACAGGCATCGTTGGAAAAAATTCAGGTTTTCAGATACAACCTGTCTTATTTTTTCGGAAATTGTAGTCTAAAATTTAAAATTCTATAAATATGAGACTCAAATTAAACTCGCTAAATCTGTTGATCCTATTGTTGGCGCTGGGATGCAGCCAGATGCCTGAAAAAGCCCCAACCATTCCGTTAGAAGATTTCTTTCGCAATCCGGAAAAAACAGCCTTTCAATTATCTCCCGATGGTGAGTACTTCTCTTACCTGGCTCCCTGGGAGAGCCGGTTGAATGTATTTGTTCAAAAAGTTGGCGAAGAAGAGGCCGTCCGCATCACTTCAGAGAGCGCCCGCGACATCGCCGGCTATCTATGGAAAGGCAATCATCGGATCCTTTTTCTGAAAGATACCGGGGGTGATGAAAATTTCCAGCTATACGGCGTTGACCGGGATGGGAACAACCCAAAAGAGCTAACCGTATTTGAAAAAGTTCGAACCATGTTCATCGATGACTTAAAAGAGGTTGAAAATGAAGTCATCATAGGCCTTAACATGCGTAATCCCACCGTATTCGATCCCTACCGGCTTAATGTACAAACGGGTGAGCTGATTCAATTGGCAGAAAATCCGGGTAATATCATGAGTTGGATCACAGACCACGACGGGAAACTGCGCATTGCAATCACTTCCGATGGGGTTAATAACACGATTCTCTACCGAGATACAGAAGATGAAGATTTTCGGGAAGTGCTGACCACCAGTTTTAAAGAGAGCGTCAATCCGGTGTTATTCACGTTCGACAACCAAATGGTCTATGCTTTGTCAAATATCGGCCGGGATAAAACAGCCCTGATACAATTTGATGTCGCCAATGGTAAAGAGGAGAAGATACTCTTTCACTGAAAGAGAAAAAACTTCTTTCGGTATCCTGGACCACCGATAAAGAGAAAGAACACTTTTTTGATGCAGATGCCGAAGCGATGAAAAGGGATCTTGAAACGAAACTACCCGGATATCAGGTATCGGTTGGCAGCCATAACCGGGCTGAAGATAAATACATGATTCGCACCTACAGTGATCGCAGCCGGGGAGCTTATTACTATTATGACAAACTTACCCGCGAAATGACAAAATTAGCCGAATTAAGCCCCTGGCTAAATGAAAATGATCTTTGCGAAATGAAACCCATCTCCTATACATCGCGCGATGGACTAACCATCCCGGGATATCTGACGCTGCCCAAAGGGTATAAACCAAAAAATCTGCCGGTAGTTATCAATCCGCACGGTGGCCCCTGGGCTCGTGATTACTGGGGGTTCAATCCCGAGGTGCAGTTTTTAGCCAACAACGGCTATGCCGTTCTTCAGATGAACTTCCGGGGATCGACAGGATTTGGGCGGTCCTTTTGGGAAGCTTCGTTTAAGCAGTGGGGACGAACCATGCAAAACGACATCTCCGATGGCGTTCAATGGCTTATTGATCAGGGCATTGCTGATCCGGAACGAATTGCTGTCTATGGTGGCAGTTATGGTGGATATGCGACGTTGGCAGGGCTGACACTCACCCCGGAGCTCTATGCGGCCGGCGTCGATTATGTCGGCGTGTCAAATCTGTTTACCTTCATGAACACCATTCCTCCGTATTGGAAGCCTATGCTTGATATGATTTATGAAATGGTTGGACACCCGGTAACCGACAGCCTGATGCTGGTTGAAGTCTCACCCGTATTTCACGTAGACAAAATTAAAGCCCCCCTGTTGGTAGCCCAGGGCGCAAACGATCCACGCGTTAACAAAGATGAATCGGACCAGATCGTTACAGCGTTAAAAGAGAGAGGTATTGAAGTAGAATATATGGTGAAAGAGAATGAAGGTCATGGCTTCAGAAATGAAGAGAACCGGTTTGACTTCTACCGTTCTATGATCAATTTCCTGGACAAACACCTGAAACAACCCTGATCGTTGAAAATATCGGAGAGCCTGAACAAAAAAACGTTGTCTGGCTCTCCGACATTTTTATCTATCGGTGAAACTTCTCTGATATGAATTTAAGCCCATCAAAAAGTCCGGTGCGCCAATAACTCCAACGATGGGCCCCATCCCTCACCCGGTATTCATGAGGGATATCCAGTTCCCGCATGAGTACATGAAGTGCCGAGTTCCCCTTATAAAGAAAATCATCATCACCACAGTCGATATAAAACCGGATCGATTGCAACTGCTTCTTATCAATACTCCGTACCAGATGCAACGGACTATATGATTTCCAATAATCGGTCACCAGGCCATTTTTTGGGGCCGGCCCAAAAATAGTTCCAAAATAGCGGTCAAACAGACGTCCCGACAAAAATTCTTCATCGGTAAAAACGGCAGCACTCAACGCCACACAAGAGGAAAACATCTCCGGATGACGCATCGACAAAAACAACGCACCATTGCCACCCATCGATAAGCCGGCTATCGCACGAAACTCCTTAAGCGCACGAATTCGATATTGCTGCTCAATAAACGGTATAAATTCTGTGATAAACATGGTTTCCCATGGGTCACTGCCATCGTAATGATCTATATACCAACTTCTTTTCCCATCGGGCATAACAATAATACAGGGTGGAAAGTCACCATTGGCAATACCCCGATCGGCTAAAATATTCGCCTCTCCAAACTGAATCCACCCCGTCTCATCGTCGGAATAACCATGCAACAGATAGAGTACCGGATAGCTTCGTTGCGATATTTCATAATCGGGTGGAAGATAAATGGAATATTTTACCGGATACCCAGTCCGATCACTTTCAAATACCAGCGATTCCAAAACGCGACCTGATTGTCCGCTAACTCCGGCCATCAACAACAACAAAATTGAGAGTAAAATTGATTGTTTCATTTTAATTTTATGTTTTAACGGTGCTCACAAAGAGCTCCTTCTTATCAATCGAAAAGGACTTTTAATGCGAGCGAACTTTTTCGTCAAAATCATCTCCGCAGCGATTCGGCCAATTTCATCGTGGTTTGTTGAAATGGTCGTTATGCCATCTTCAAGAATCTCCTTAACCAGATTGTCGTTATAGGCAACAACACCAATCTCCCTGCCCGGCTTCCATCCATTGACACGGCAATATTTAATAAACCGGTATAAATCATCATCGGAAATAATCACATAAGCTTCGTTTCGATTCATATCTTCCGGTCTTAAAGCATCAATAAAGGCAAAATTCAATCCATGTACCTGGCAAAAAATCTGAAAGCCCCGCTTTATATACACCGGATAGAATTGCTCTACCGGAAAGACCAAATTGATTTTACTATATTTTTGAATCAGATCAAGACCATCGGATAATGCCGACTGTATATCCTTTTCATACTCTTGAAAAACAATCGGATAGTCACTTAAACTCTCCATGTTTCGATCCACCAACACCACTTTCTCACGGGGAATGGTTCGAATCACAGCGGCCACATCATACCGTTCATCTTTAAAGTGAGGAAGAATCACAAAATAGTCGTATTTCGTTAAATTATTTTCTATAATTACACTAAACTGCTGTAAATCATAATTATATATAAAAACATCCACCAATGCCTTACTTCCCAGTGTTTCAATAAATGAATAGTATAAACTTCTTTTATAATTGCTCAGTTTATTAAAAATAAGGGCCACCCGAATCTGTTTATGACTATGAGATTGGTTAACAAAATATCCTTTGCCCCGAACCGAAGATAAAATCCCTTTTTTTCGCAGGTGTACGTATGCTTTCTCCACGGTATCGCGCGAAATAAGGAGCTCTTCACTGGTTTCGTTAATCGATGGGATCCGTTGCCCCTGTTTAAATATACCGGCCTCAATATCAGAGATGATCAAGTCAACAACCTGTTTGTATTTTGGAACCTCTGACAGATGATTTATTCGCAATAGTTCGCTCATTTTTTAAATACGATTGATACAAAAATAGTAAGTGTTTTGAAGAAAGTCCGGTTATCGGAGACAGAAAAAAATTATTCACTCAAAATCCGAATCGTAGTTCTCCGGTTTAGCTGCCTTGCTTCAGGTGTATCGTTCGAAGCAACGGGTCGTCGGGAACCATAACCGATCCACCGGAGCCGCTCCCGGCTGATTCCCTCCAGCAACAGGTAATCGACAACTGCTTTGGCTCTGTCAGAAGAGAGTATCTGATTCTTTTCGCTCTTTCCCGTGCTATCGGTATGCCCCTGAATCTCGACCTGAAGGCGCTCATTATCCTTCAGGAATGTTACCAGCAACTGAAGTTCCGGCTCTGATGTGGAGAGAATGCGAAAAGAGTCGGTTTCGAAATAGATATTATAAAGGTTCATTTCTGTGCCGGCGCGAACCGGAACCAGAGCAATTTCAAGCGAATAGGGTTCGTAATATTGACGTGGCTCACGCAAATCAAAAACATTGGAATAGAAAAGATAGCCCTTTTCGGATACCGAAAATGCATACGAGTTTCCTACCGGAAGTGAGAGCATCAGCTCTCCCATTGAACCGGTCATTTCCACTCTTGTTGTGCCCTGGCCGGAACCGATATTTTCCAGTTTCACAGAAGCCTGAACGGGTTCTCCCGATTCTGCATCAATAACCCGTGCTTTCACATAGGTAGCCGGCGTTGGCCTGACCGATTCATCCAATTCAAACGTATAGATATCGAGTCCGGTTAATGAATCCCGGGCCGATGCAAAATAGGCATTTCTCCCGTCAGCACTGATAAAAAGTCCCTGCTCATCGTTCATGGTATTGATGGGATAGCCAAGATTGACGGGTTTGGAAAAAAGAGAATCATTGAGTACCCTTGAAAAAAACAGATCGTTTTTCCCCATACCTGCCGGATAATCAGAAGCAAAATAGAGGTGGGTATTTCCGGCATGAATAAAGGGTGAGATCTCATCACCGGGACTGTTGATGCTATCACCCAGGTTCTCCGGATTGTTAAAACGCAGAACGCCCTGGTCGTTGAATCCCAAACATTCGGCTCTCCATAAATCTTTCCCGCCCTTTCCACCCGGCCGGTTGCTCGAAAAATAGAGGTATCGGTTGTCGGAAGAGATAGAGGGCTGCCCTTCCCAACCGGCACTGTTCAATGTTTTTCCGGCATTAACCGGCCGGCTCCACCCCTTCCCGCTCCGGGTCGCATAATAGATATCACAACGGCCAAATCCATCGGGCCGGTTGCAGGCAGTAAAAAAGAGCAACTGCCCGTCAGACGAAATAGACTGGGTACCTTCATTCCCCAGGCTGTTAATCCCCGAAATCGCCCGGGCCGGCATCCATCCCGCTGTTCCATATACAGAGACAAAAAGATCCTCCCGGGGTGGTTGTCCCGTCTCCCTGACCAATCGCGTAAAAACCAACGCCTTCTGATCAATACTCAAAGCCGGCCAATACTCATCGGTTGCCGAATTAACAGCATCTGACATCCGCACCGGATCAAACCGTACAGGATTCTCAATCGCATTCAAAGCAAACCGACATCGATCCATCTTCCGTTCAACATCTTTTCGATCCGGAATATCACCGGTGGCATCAAGATATAGAGCAAATTGACTCATCGCCTCCCCATACAACCCCTGAAGTAAGTATGCTTCGCCCAAGCGTTTAAAAATTAACGGATTATTTGATAAACGCAACGCGCTGTTCAAGTGAAAAATTTCCTGCCCGACTTCACCGGTTTCATTATAAATATCGGCAAGCAACAACCGGGCATCCAAAAATGAAGAATCACGCGATAAAATCTGCTGACAATAACCAATGGCCCGGGAATAGTCCTGTACGGCAACAGATCCGCGGGCTTTCTGAAACCACTGATTCAAGCGGCGAGCCGATTGCCCCGACAAATCGGCGACTGGCAGCATCCCAATGAAAATCAAAATAATAACAAAATATCGTTGCCTGGTTCTATCGTTTCGCCCGTTAATCATTATGCGTCAATTAATATTCAAATTTCGATGCCAATAAAATTAAACTTTTTTGTTTTTTGTATTTTATTTTTTTTTTATTTTGGCTCTACAAATACAATGAATGAATTGCTTTATTTTTTTTGAATGAACGTTACAAAATGAAACAGAAAGGGATCAAGAAAAATTTCAGTGAAACAGACAACTTCGAACGTAAGCAAAAAAAACACCTTGGTAAAAAGGACAAAAGCTTAAAGCGAAGGCTAACGATTTATGACGAATTTGATGAAGAAGATCTGGATGACTACTCGTCAGACTACGATGACTTCGAAGAAGATGAAGATGAAGACTTTTAATTAGCCAACGATACGTAATAAATCAAAATTCACATCCTGTTCAGGTTCCGGATAGATCTTCCTGCAACGGTTTTTTATTCTGCGGGAAGAAAAGCCTCTGCTCCGGGATACCGGTATTTTTTCCGGGCAATTTTTTCCGGAAAGCAAAAGTATGTTACTGCTGCGTGGGCGCAAATTTGCCCCTCACCATCCTCAAGAGTGCAGTCAATATGGGCTGCATGTCCATCCGTTGAACGCAACCTGGCACGGATTGTAATTTCTCCTTTGGCAATGTAAACCGGCTTGTTATAAACAACATTCAGCGTTGAAGTTACTCCGGCAGTTTTTAAAAACACAAATACAAACCAGGCTGCTGCCTCATCCATCAACGTTGACTGAATTCCACCATGCAGAACACCGGTCCACCCTTCATAGGTTTTTTGTGGCTGCCATTTCGCGATCAGCATATCATCGTCCTTCCAAAAGTTCAGATGCAATCCGTTGACATTTGCCGGAGAGCAACCAAAACAGTTATACTCCCCTTCTGAAGAGTGACTGCCAAAAGGATTATTAATTTTTCTCATGATTCTCCCAAAAAAACGCTCAAAAAATCACAGGCTGTGATTAATTATTCCCTAAAATCAGCGGCAAACCATCCTTACCACTACCAACAACCACAACTTTTGAATTGGGTGAGGTTGCAAGCTCAATAGTAGCCTCTATACCTCTCTGTTTTAAAATATTATCCGTTAAGCTGGCATTGATAATGCGGTTAAAATTAGCGATCCCTTCCGCTTCAATTCTACGACGCTCCGCTTCCGATTCCTCGCGCTTTAAGCGATACTCATAAGCCAGTGCTTCCTGCTCAGTACCCAGTTTTACCTCAATCGCATTTTTAATTTGTTCGGGAAGATTGATCGAACGGATTAAAAGGGCACGCATATCAATAAAATTTTGACCAAGCACCTTTCGTGTCTCATCCTTAATGGTCTCTTCCACTTCGGCCCGTTTCGTGGAGTAAATCTCTTCGGCTGTGTACCGCCCGGCTACCTGCCTTACCGTAGATCGGACCTCGGGAATAACCAATACATTAACGTAATTCTCTCCAAACTGCTGATGTAAAAAACCAATCTGGTCGTAGTTTGGATTGAAGCGAACGGTGATATCGGTATTAATTGATAATCCATTTTTATCCAGGACATCCATCGTCTCCTCCCGCTGCTGTTCACGAACCGAATAAACATAGAGCCGGTTCCAAGGCGATATAACATGAAATCCCTCCCCATAAACATGCTCTGTGTCAAGCCCTGAAGTATAGGGTCGAAATATGATCGCCCTTTCACCAGCTTCGACGATAAAAAACATGCGGCCTCCAAAAAGCAATAATACGATAACAATGGCCAGGATGGCAATGATGTACGATGTCTTAAAATTGTATTTCATCTAATTAAAGTAAAAAGTTAAAAGTAAAAAGGCAAAAGTAATAAGATTGAGGTATAAGCGAAAAAAATAATGGAAATTTATACCTGCATATTCGTGGGATTTTATTTTTTTGCAGAAATGGAGCTTTTAATGAGTGTGAAAAGATCATCGGATTGATTCTGAATTGTTATAACCAAATGATTATTCGTAAAAAATTTAGCATTATGAGACTTAACATGTTTTTTTTATCTTTATTCTTTTGCCTGGCCACCATAAGCCTGACAGCTCAAAACTACTTCAGGCAATCGTTCGATGCAGAAAAGAGACATATCCTGCTTGCCAATCCTACCGTTAGTAATATCAGAACCATCAACTATTTAGTCGAAAACAATATATTTAACGTTGATCTTAAAAAAACACAATTTGTGGGTGTTTACTATGAAAAACAGGAGTACAACTTCAGTGCCACGGCAAATTTCATTAAGGATGAAAAGTTAACCCACTTTGCCCTGCATGAGGTAAGGGGCGTGATTACTATGGATGATTTGTACCGGGAGAACTCTCTCAGCCGTGAGCTTCGAAATTTGTTCGACCACTCTGCAGGGATTATTTTCTTTGGGGGAGCCGATATACCCCCGGAGATCTATGGAGAGAAGAATACACTTTCGTATGTAACCACACCCGAAAGGCACAAATTCGAAACCACATTTCTTTTTCATCTCCTGGGAGGGTATAGAAATGAAGCGCATATTCCCTTTTTAGAAGATCACCCCGAATACATGGTTACCGGATTCTGTTTGGGGATGCAAACGATGAATGTTGCAACCGGAGGTACGCTGATACAGGATATACCTTTCGAAATATATGGAGCAGAAACAGCAGAGGCGACGGTGCTGCTTGACCGGGAGAACATTCATCGCAACTATTGGCAAAAAATCACCAAAGACACCTTACTCATGTCAATCAATTTTCATTCCATACAATTCACCGGTCATCCCTTTTTTGGGAAGCGGGTGAAAGTTCCCAAAAATTCACAGCCACTGATATATAGCAGTCACCATCAGGCCGTTGAAAAACCAGGCAAAGGGATGGAGATCACTGCGGTTTCACCCGATGGGCAGATCGTTGAAGCATTAGCCCACACGATTTATCCGCATGTTTTTGCGGTGCAGTTTCATCCGGAGATCACCACCCTGTACAAAGATGATAAAGCCCTGAAGTTTCATCCCGACGATGAGCCGGCCACCTACCACAAAATTATTGGAAAAAAAGGATTGAAATTTCATAAAAATTATTGGAAATATATTTCCAAATCATTTAACATAGCATCGAAAAGCAATCCGGTTCCAAAAAAATAGGAGAATCCGGGTCGTTTTCATTAGATTATATTTTCCCGCCAGGTCAATGAACAATATGGGGGCGCAATTCCTTATATTATAATTGCGGTCAAAAATGCCTATCTATTTTAAATCTAAAAAAATAGCATTACTTTTGTGATCAGCGAATTGCATTAATTAATAACGAAATTTAATAACAGATTTATGACAAAGCATGTATATACATTTGGGGCTGGAAGAGCCGAAGGTAAAGCAGACATGAAGAACCTGCTGGGCGGCAAAGGTGCCAACCTGGCGGAGATGAACCTGATTGGAGTACCGGTTCCTCCGGGATTTACCATCACAACGGAGGTCTGCACCATGTACAATGAACTGGGCAGAGAAAAAACATTTGCAAAGATCAGATCTGAAGTTGAAGCTGCTGTAGCGATGGTAGAGCAGCTTACCAACACCACGTTTGGGGATAAGAATAATCCCTGTCTGTTATCGGTTCGATCGGGCGCCCGTGCATCCATGCCAGGGATGATGGATACGGTTCTCAATTTGGGAATGAACGACGATGCCGTGGAAGGAATTGCCAAAAAATCGGGAAATTCCCGTTTCGCATGGGACTCATACCGCAGGTTTGTCCAAATGTACGGCGATGTGGTTATGGAGATGAAACCGGCAAGCAAAGAGGAGCACGATCCTTTTGAAGAGATTATCGATGAGCTCAAAGAGGAGAAAGGAATTCAACTTGATACCGACTTCACTCCCGAAGATTTACAGGAATTGGTGCGCCGGTTCAAAGCTGCGGTAAAAAAAGTAACCGGAAAAGACTTCCCCGTCGATCCCTGGGAACAGTTGTGGGGATCGATCGCTGCTGTATTTAACAGCTGGAACAATCCGCGGGCTACCTACTACCGTCGAATGGAACAGATTCCCGATGAGTGGGGAACAGCCGTGAATGTGCAGGCGATGGTATTTGGAAATATGGGGCAAAACTCCGGAACGGGGGTTGCCTTCACCCGCGATGCCGCTACCGGTGAAGACCTGTTTAACGGAGAGTATTTAATTAATGCTCAGGGAGAAGATGTGGTAGCAGGAATTCGCACCCCACAACAAATTACGCTTTCCGGTTCAAGAAGATGGGCTGAACTGCAGGGTGTAAGCGAAGAGGAGAGGGCCGCTAAATACCCCTCCCTCGAAGAGGCCATGCCGAAAATCTATCAACAATTAGATGAAACCCAGCAGAAACTGGAAGATCATTACAGAGATATGCAGGACCTGGAGTTCACCATCCAGGAAGGTAAATTGTGGCTGCTGCAAACCAGAAACGGTAAACGCACCGGTGCCGCCATGGTGAAAATTGCTGTTGACATGCTCCAACAGGGAGCCATCGATGAAAAAACAGCGTTAAAGAGAATCGATGCCAATAAACTGGATGAGCTTCTCCACCCTGTTTTTGAATCATCTGCCATTAAAAAGGCCACAGAATTAGCCAAAGGATTACCGGCATCTCCGGGGGCTGCTACCGGACAAGTCGTATTTTTTGCGGATGAAGCCGCCAAATATCCCACCTCCATTTTAGTGAGGGTAGAAACATCTCCCGAAGACCTGGAAGGAATGCACATTGCACAGGGAATTCTTACCGCCAGAGGCGGGATGACATCCCATGCCGCTGTTGTTGCCCGTGGGATGGGAAAATGTTGTGTTTCGGGTGCCGGAGCGGTTAAAATCAATTACAAAACCCGTGTAATGACCATCGAAGGAAAGGAGTTCCAGGAAGGAGACTGGATTTCGCTGAATGGATCAACCGGTAAGGTTTATGAAGGTAAGATTACCACCAGAGATCCCGAAATGAGTGGTGATTTTGCAAAAATTATGGAACTGGCCGAAAAATTCACCCGCATGAGTGTTCGCACCAATGCAGATACACCGCACGATGCCCGTGTAGCGAGGAAATTTGGAGCCAAAGGAATTGGGCTTTGCCGCACCGAACATATGTTTTTCGAAGGTGATCGTATCAAAGCTGTTCGCGAAATGATTCTTTCAAAAACAGAAACCGGAAGGCGGAAAGCATTAGAAAAAATTCTACCCTACCAGCGCGAAGATTTCGAAGGGATACTTGAAGCTATGGAAGGATATGGCGTAACCATCCGCCTCCTCGACCCACCGCTGCATGAATTTGTGCCACACGAAGAGGGCAATCAAAAAGAGATGGCCAGGGAGATGGGCATCAGCCCTGAAGAGGTAAAAGCCCTGGTTGATGACCTCCATGAATTCAATCCCATGCTTGGGCACCGCGGCTGTCGTTTGGGCAACACCTATCCCGAAATCACAGAAATGCAGGCCAGAGCTATCATCGAAGCGGCTGTTAACCTCAAACAAAAAGGGAAAAATGTTTTACCCGAGATTATGGTGCCGCTCATTGGAACCGTAAAAGAGTACAAGATGCAGGCCGATATCATCCACAAAACAGCTAAAAAAGTGTTCGAAGAGAAAGGAACCGAAATCGAATACCTGGTCGGGACCATGATCGAGGTACCCCGGGCGGCCCTTACCGCTGACCTGGTGGGCAAAGAGGCACAATTCTTCTCTTTTGGAACCAACGACCTGACACAAATGACCTTTGGATATTCACGTGACGACGCCGGCAAGTTCCTTCCGGTGTACATTGAAAAAGGTATCCTGAAAACAGATCCATTCCAGATTCTCGATCAGGAAGGCGTTGGACAACTGGTACAAATGGGCGTTGAAAAAGGACGGAGCGTTAACGCGAAACTTAAAGTGGGCATTTGCGGAGAGCACGGCGGAGAACCGTCGTCAGTCATGTTCTGCGATCATGTAGGCATGGACTACGTAAGTTGCTCTCCATTCCGGGTCCCCATTGCCCGGGTTGCTGCAGCACAGGCAAACATCAGCTAATACAGATATAAAAGGGCAGTTTCAACTGCCCTTTTTTTTCTTCATTTTATCCGTTTTGAAACTCTTTTTTCTGTACTATCCGGTAGATGGTTGATTTTCCCACACCCAGTTTGTCTGCAACCAACCGTACATTCTGATTATACTTGTTCAAAAAATACTTAATAATATCATATTGATACGCTTCAAGGGTCTTCTCCGTCGATAGCAGATGCGTAATGCTCTCCTCAATATTCAAATTTAAATGCGCAGCTTTAATCGTATCGGCACTGGACATCACACAGGCTTGCTCAATAATGGCTTTTAACTCCCGGATATTTCCGGGAAAATGATACGTCATAAGCCTTTTTTTAGCATCGTCAGCAATGACCTTGGGAGAAATATCATTTTGCTTGCAAAATTCATTGGCAAAATGTTTGGATAAAATCATGATATCATTTCCCCGTTGGCGCAACGGAGGTATCTCAATGGGCAAACCCAACAGATGGAAATAGAGATCCTGCCGGAATTCTCCACGCTTTACCCGTGTTGCCAGGCTATTTTGCGATGCAGAGATGATGCGCACATCGATGGGTATCGAATCGCTGCAACCGGGAGGGATCATCTCCTGATCCTGTACAATGTGCATAAGCCTGGCCTGGTCATTGACACTTAAAGAGTCAACATCATCCAAAAAAAGCGTTCCGCCGTTTGCCAGTTCCAGCTTTCCCTGCTTCCGGTCGCCCGTGGGTGAAAGTTCATCCTCTTCCGCGCCAAAAAGCTCCATACCGATCCGAACTTCAGGAATGGCTGCAATATTCATAACAACATACGGATTGCCATTACGAGTAGAATTATAATGTATGCTTTTGGCAACCAAATCCTTGCCGGTACCAGGCTCACCATACAACGAAACATTGATGTTGGTCTGAACAGCCTTTTCCATCAGGTCAAATACATGTTCCAGTTCCCTACTGCTCCCTTTAAACAGTTTTTTAAAATTATAATGATCTTTCAATGCACTCTTGAGACGGACATTCTCCTGCATCAATTGTACCGAATAGAAAATTTTACTGATGACACTCTTCAACCTGATTCCGGTCTGGTAATCCTTGACAATGTAATCGTCTGCCCCCTCCTTCATCAGCTCAATAGCGGTATTGATACTCTCCTGAGCAGAAATGATAACCACCCGGGCATCGGGTACCTTTTTCTTGATAGCCTTCAAAACTTCATGCCCGGAAACATCGGGCAGCGTGTAATCCAGTGTAATCAGATCAGGCAATTCATCCAGGCTTGCCATACAATCCCTTCCGGTATAAAACACTTTAATTCGATATTGATCGTCTACCAACTGTTTTTTTAACAGCCGTGCATAAAGTCTGTTATCTTCTACAATAAAAATCTTATAACGCCCTGAACCAATGATACTGCTCATATTAAAATCCTGTTTGCTTTCACGCCTTTGTAAACTATTTTTTCAATATGGTAATCTCAATCGGGTGAAAAAAATTTGGCGAAATCTTCTGAATAACCGATCAATGACTACAAACAAACCTGCCCAAAAAAAAATTAACTGCTGAAAATATAAATTGTTCATCTATATTTTACCCTCCTCACATAAATGCCATTAACATGGCACCTGAAATCAATCACCAAATTACATTTTTTTTCGATTTAATCGCTTAAAAAATGGATAAATACTCATAAATTGCATTTATTTCTAAACAATTGTAACGGATATCGACGACTATCTTTCATTGTTTATATCTTTTTATCAACCTGACTTCCATTTGCGGTAACCAATGAAATGAATTACTATTTTTATGATTCATAAAAAAACAGGTTATATGAAGTACAGAGCATTTCATAAATTATCGTATGGACTATATATTATTGCCACCGGCAACGAAGGGTCCAGCGCCGGATATCTGGGCAACACCGTATTTCAGGTAACATCCGATCCACCGCAAATTGCCATTAGTTGTCACAAACAAAACAGCACTACCGAACAGATCCTCCAAAACCGAAACTTTACGATTTCCGTTTTGAAAGAGAACAGCAGCAGTTCGCTGATTGGCACCTTTGGCTTTATGTCGGGTTCTGAGATTGATAAATTCGATGGCCTCAAGATCATTACTGCTAAAACGGGAGCTCCGGTGGTATTAGATGATGCGGTTGCCTGGTTCGACTGCCGGATGATTTCATCGATGGATACGGGATCCCATCGGTTAATCATTGGCGAAGTGGTTGAAAGTGAAGTAATATCGGAAGAGCAACCTTTGACATACAGCCATTACCGTGAGAAATTCAGGATGCTGTCGCCCAAAAACGCTCCAACCTACATCGAAAAGGAGAAACTCGATGCCGAGGAACCACCGGCGCTTCCTGCTGAAAACAGTCAAAAACCTGTTAATACCGTGGCAGATACACCCGATGAAAAAGCGTTGGCAGAACCATACATCTGCACGATATGTGGATTTCGTTACCATCCGGAAGAGGGTGACCCTGCCATGGGAATCCCACCAGGAACACCGTTTGAAGCGTTGCCGGACGATTACCGGTGCCCCATTTGCAATGCCGGAAAAGAGTACTTTAAAAAAGAGTGACTACCGAAATCGTGCGGATGTTGAATATCATGAATTTCAACAGGGAAAGTCCTTCCGAAATCGAAACGAACCGATAATCTCCGGCATTGAAATATCCGGAGCATTCGAAAATTTTGTCAAAAACTATTACTTTTATCCGCAAAATTTTCTAAAATGATGATACGCCTGTTTCTTCTCACTATATGCATCCTGATCCGGATTACGCCAACGATTTATGCCCAATCACCAGGTAGTCCACGATCAGAAACGCCACGGCTCGTCATTGGGTTGGTCGTTGAAAACATGCGACCCGATTATGTCAGCCGGTATTGGAACAAGTTCGGTCCCAACGGTTTCAGGAAGCTCTATAGCGGTGGAACCGAATTTACCAACGTTAGTCTGCCCCTCAGGCATCACAACTACGCGTCCGGAACGGCAACCTTATACACCGGCGTATACCCCTCCATGCACGGAATTGTGGGCAACACCTGGTACGACAACCTGAGAAAAAAAATCACTGACTCTACCGAGGATGACTACTTCATTACCGTTGGGGCCGACACCCGCTTTGGAAATGCCTCTCCCAAAAAACTTTTATCGACGACAGTAACCGATAACCTGAAAATCTTCTCTCAGGGAAAATCCCGGGTTTTCAGCGTGGCAATGAATCGCGAGTCGGCCATCTTTTCTGCCGGTCATGCCGCTGATGGAGCCTTCTGGTTCGATCCCGAATCGGGACGAATGATCTCCAGCTCCTTTTATTTTAGCACATTTCCCGACTGGGCTCTCAATTACAACAGAGAAAATTTTGCTGCCCGGTACAGTGCCCAAAACTGGATAACCCAACGCCCCATCACTGATTATGCAGAAAGCCTTCCCGACAATTACCCTTTGGAACCGGGGTACTTCAACCAATACAATACGTTCCCTCACAACCTGAGAACATACACCCGCGAAGCAGAAAGCTTCAACCCAATAAAAACCATGCCATTCGCCAACCGGATGGTGAAAGATCTTGCCATCGAACTGCTCCTCCGTGAACCCATGGGCGATGATGAATATACCGATTTCTTAACCATCGTACTCTCTTCGATGGATTATGAACAGGGATCTTTTGGCCCGGCTTCGGTTGAAATGCAAGACACATACCTTCAAATGGATGCTATCATCGGTGAATTTCTCGAATTTGTCGAAAAGAAATTTGGAATGGACCAGGTATTGATATTCCTTACCGCCAACACCTCGGCTTCATACCCTGCCCAATATCTGAAGGAAGATTACCACATCCCGGTCGATAATTTCCTGCCTGAAAATGCTTTAGCTCTGCTTACTTCATACCTGAATATCACTTATGGCGAAGAGAACTGGATTGAGTATGCAGATGACCTTCAGATCTATCTAAACCAAGAAGCCATTAAAAAGAACAAGATTGACCTGATCGATATGCGGGAGGATGCTGCCAGTTTTATCAACCAGTTTGAAGGGGTCTACATCGCCATGACAGCCCACCAACTCGAACAAAATTTTTCGGCCGGCGGAATTCTCTCTACGATGTTCAACTCATATGCTAAAAACCGGTCGGGCGATATTCTCTTTTTATTAAAAGAGGGTTGGATACCTAAATTTAAATTCAAAAATGTTAATTATACCGACCAGTCGCACATCCCGCTGCTCTTTTATGGTAAGGGAGTCCCTGCTCAAACCATTGGCACCACTATCGATGCTGCCAGCCTTGCCCCTACCCTCTGCGAACTGCTGCACATTCCACGGCCCGATAAAAGCAAAGGCACCTCATTCGCTAACGCTTTTTTCCCGTAGATTTAATTACCGATGTATCTTTTTTCTCCTTTCCGGCTTCA
>CAZILU010000028.1:0-28004 GCA_964540165.1 uncultured Mariniphaga sp. | reverse complement strand
AATTAAAAATTAAAAATGAAAGACTGAAGACGGAATAAAACGCTATAATATACTACTTAACCTTTATACTTACCTTTTTACTTTTGCCTTTTTACTTTTGCCTTTTTACTTTTGCCTTTCATCGGGCCGGGAAAACGAGATGAAACCGGCAAAAGTATTTGTTGAGAAGATGTATATGAACTGAAAATTTTATTAGATGAAATTAGTATTTGCTACGAATAACCGGCATAAACTGGAAGAGATAAAGGGTATTTTGGGAGAAGGTTTTGATTTGCTGACCCTTTCAGACATCGGTTGCATGGAGGATATTCCGGAAGAGCAGCCAACACTGGAAGGAAATGCCCGGCAGAAGGCATTTTATATTTATGAGAGGTATGGATACTCTTGTTTTGCCGATGACACCGGATTGGAAATTGATGCACTGAACGGAGACCCGGGCGTTCTTTCGGCACGGTATGCCGGATTGGAAAAGGATTCACAGGCCAATATGGATAAGGTATTAACCAGGCTTGAGGGGATCTCTGATCGGGAGGCTCGCTTCCGGACAGTCATCTCTCTGGTTATTGATGGAGCAGAGAAGCAGTTTGAAGGAATTGTGGAGGGACAGATTATTATTGAGAAGAGAGGGAAAGCCGGTTTTGGCTACGATCCGGTCTTTGTGCCATCCGGTTATAAAAAAACGTTTGCTGAAATGGAACTGGCAGAGAAAAACCAGATCAGCCACCGTGGAAGGGCTGTACATAAATTGACAGAATATTTAAAATCACTGTGACAATTATGGGAGATAAATGGAATCGCATTAAGATTTCTCTTTTTCTACTGCTTGTGGTGCTTGTCGGTTACGGGCAGATCTCCTTCTTTGTTTATGCCGTTAAATGGGACTTCATTGATGTCGTTTATCCCTTTCGCTTTTTCTTTTCTGAATCCCTGCAAGCGGGTTATTTCCCTTTTTGGAATCCTTATCTGCAAACAGGAACTCCTTTTTATGCTGATTTACAGGCACCTGTCTTCTATCCTGAATTGCTGGTTTTTTCACTTTTTTTTAAATACAATGTTCTGACCCTTAATGTGTTATTTGTTATGTATGCCCTGATTGCAGCCTGGGGAATGTATCAGCTGGCTTTTCATTTCAATCAGAACCGGAGCGCCTCCTTTTTGGCTGCCGTTGCCTATGCTTTCAGCGGCTATTTTATCGGGCACGGACAGCATCTTTTTCTGCTGGTTGGAGCTGCCTGGATTCCTTTTGTGCTGGTTAATTACCTCAGATTACTTCAGGGGGATGGTCGGTTTCAAATACTGAAAACCGCTCTGTTTTTGTTTCTTATGATCTCTGGCGGTTATCAGGCGCTTTCAATGGCTCTTTTTTATCTGTTGCTGATACTTTTTCTATACTATTTGCTGCGGGAGGTTATCAACCGAAACAGGATGGGTGTTGTCAGGCTCATCCGGGTAAATATTTGGTTGTCAATTCTATTAATTCTATTTTCACTGCCTCTGATATATGCAACGATTGAAATTATCTCATCGGTTGAGCGGCTGGAGAGCGGCGTCAGTTTATCCCAAACCCTTAGCTTTGGACAAAGCCTGAAGTCGGTGATATCGTTTTTACTCCCTTCATCGACATTGAAGTATCCGGCCTTTTTTGGAGATATTGATTTATCCATGCGAAATCATCATTTCGGATTGATTCCTCTGTTGTTTTTGGGTGCATCTCTGTTTCATAAACGAAGCACTATTGAATATCTGATTTTGGGATTTGGATTGGTTATTTTTGCTTCCTCATTTTCCATTTTTCCTGTCAGGGAATTTCTGTTCCGGTATATCCCTTTCATGAATCTATTTAAATATGCGGCATTCCTAAGGATTTTCGGATTGATGGCATTTATTCTTCTGGCGGCGAACTATTTTGCCGGGTTACAAAAGAATGTTACCCGGGAAAAAGGTTCTATCCTGGTTGTTTCCGCGATGGTTCTTGTCATATTGATCTTTATTACGGTTCATGCATCTCTGAGAGTGCCTTCTCAGGATTGGAAACTGTTTTCGGAATATCAAGGACTGCCCGCTATTTTTGAACAAATTTCCTTTCATCAGCACATCGTTCTTCAGGGAGTATTCCAAATGGTTATCATCTTGTTGTTTCTGGGAACTCTTTTTTACCATAAACGTTTCCAGGTATGGGGATCTATGATTGTGTTGGTTGCTGTAATTGAACTTTTTGCTTCTGCACAGACCAATCTGTCATTTACCGTGGGTGATCGGTTAATGAACCCCCATCGGATGAAAAAAGATATGGATTTGTATCCCGGGAAGTTTCCGATACCCGTCGACAGTAAAATTATTTTTAACGATCACCAGCCATCTTCGTTTCCTCCTTTTTGGAGAAATACCTATGTCTTCTCAAAGCAGGTCTCTTTTCAGGCTTTCTCCTCTTTTGAGCTAAAAAGTTACAGCATGTTGGATGACTCGTTCCCAAATCTTAGGGATGCCGCACTGAATAACCATCTTTTCTATTTTTCAGACGAGATACGTCCGATGCGTCAGTTTAATGATTCTGCCATTGATGTAGAGGAGGATCATCATGTCCTGTATTTGTTAGATGAAGACTTTTTGGTTTTAGCCGGCCATCCTGTCCAAAGAAATTCCAATGACCAGGTTGAGGTAGTCTCTTTTGCTCCCAACCGGATTGAAGCAACTACGAAAACCCGGGAGGATCAGTTTCTGACTATGCTACAAACAAATTTCAAAGGCTGGAAAGCATTTGTTGATGGAGAGCCGGTTCCATTGTATACTTCCAATTTTAATTACCGAACAATCCTTCTTACCAAAGGAGAGCACCAGATCTGTTTTCGCTATGAGAACCGGAAATTAATCGGGCTTTACCTTTTTTCTGCTAGCTTGTTTTTTATTTCAGTCCTATTTTTAATTGGATCTTATCTGAAAAAATATAATCTACCAGGGAAGCTGTATCTGTTTATCCCTCTGTCTCTTCTGTTGGTTTCACTTCTTTTTCTCGCCAAACGGTTAATCCATACAGATGAGAATTTAACGGTTTCCGGGCATTATGAAAGACGCCGGTATGCCGGAGAGACTCTCTTCTCTTATAAACAGGACTTTGAGGGGGAGTCAGAGAGAGTCGATTCGATCGCTTTTTCGGGCATGCACAGCCGGAAAATAGAATCATCAGAAGCGTATTTCCCCGTGGTTACAATCACAAATGAAAACGGTGATTTTAAGGAAGGCACCATTGTTCTGAAGATGAAAGTAAATTCGGAGCATTATTGCCGGGCATTGATTGTCAGTGATATTAAGTCGGGTGATAATCACAGAGATTGGTTTGCCTCCCGGATAGAGCAGCAGATGGAAGAGCCCGGAGAGTGGAATACCGTCTATTATTACAGAAATGTGTACGACCTTACACCCCGGGATGTTATTCAGGTTTATCTGTGGAACCTGAATAAGGAGTGTTTCAGGATTGATGATGTAGCGGTTGATTTTTATACCGATTTTTAATCTGTGCGGATTAGAAATAATAACCTATTTTTACCGTTATTTTTAAAATTTTTATTCGTAAAATGAATCATTTGTACAGGTATTTATGTTTGATGACAGCCTTCCTGATCGGATTTTCAGGCATTGTCCGGGCTCAACGGGATACCGAAAAATGGAGGGATTATCTTTCGTACAATCAGGCAAAAAAAATATGTGTAACTCCGGGAAAGGTATTTGTTGTTACCACCGGAGGATTGGCCTATTTTGATATAGCCGGGAACAGCGTTCATAAATATTCCGATATTCGGCAGCTTTCCGATTTTGGAATAAAAACGATCGGATACAGCCAAGAGGCAGGTGTACTTGTTGTTGCTTATGAAAATGGTAATATTGACCTGGTCTATGAGAATCGGGTCATCAATCTTTCGGATATCAAAAGAAAGCAAATTACCGGTAAGAGCATTAACAACATATCCTTTTTTGGAAATGAAGCCTATCTATCCTGCAGTTTTGGAATTGTTGTTCTAAACCTGGAGAAGCGGGAGGTTAAAGATACCTATATTATTGGCGACGGCGGCACTTATTTAAATGTAAACGATACGGAATCTGATGCCTTTTATCTGTATGCTGCAACCAATAATGGAATATACAGGGCTGAAAGAGATGGGGCAAATCTGCTGGATTACAGTAATTGGAGGCGGGTGGAAAATATTCCCCGCAGTCACAATAAGTTTAACCATCTGGTTACCCATGGGGGGAAAATAATTGCAAACTATACGCCCGAACGATGGGATGAGGATGAAATGTATATCCTTGATGATGAACAGTGGCAGCACTATCAGCCTCAAATCAGGTATGCCTTCGATATCCAAAGTGATGGTACCTATCTGGTATCAGTTACCAGGGACTGGATCTACATTATTAACGCGTTGCATCAGGTTGAGCGACGTATTACCCGATATGACTTACCTGGCCAGTTGGAATTTCCGATGAATCCTAAAAGTGCTGCAGTATCGCCGGATGGTACCTTATGGATTGCCGATGATGGCCTCTCTCTGATTCGGGTCATCGGTGAAAATTTTGAACGGGTTGCACTTCCCGGGCCGGCCGATAATAAAGTTTTCTCCCTTTATACTTACGGATCTGATCTTTTGGTATCTCCGGGGATTTTGGAGGGGTGGGAGTACCCCCGGTTTCGTCGGTTAAGAAATAATCGTTGGAAAAATTTTGACCGGGAGGAGTTTCCCGAGCTCGATGGCTTTTTTAATATTATTGCTACGGCGGTAGATCCGCTCGATCCTGACCGTTTTTTTGCGGCCAGTTGGGGCGGGGGATTGCTGGAGTTCAAAAATGATGCATTTGTGCAGCGTTTTACCGATAAAAATAGTTTGTTGGCATCAGCCTTCCCCGAAGAGCCTGATGAACCGTATATACGGATCGGCGGTTTTGATTTTGATTCAAAAGGGAACCTCTGGATGACAAATTCGGAAGTTGCGAAGAACCTGGTTAAATATAACCGCGATGGTACATGGGAGTCTTTCTCCTTACCCGATGTGGCAAGCCGTTACAAAATCGGTTCGTTGGTGGTTACTCAAAATGATGATAAGTGGATCGTGGTTCCTAATGGAAACGATGCCTATGTGGTTGATAAAGATGGCAAGAATGAGCGTCGATTGCTGGTAACTTCATACTTCAGTAACGGAGAGCAGGTGCTTACGAACCGGATGAATGAAATCTATTCGATTGCCAAAGACAGAAAGGGAGCTATCTGGATTGGAACCTCCAAAGGCGTTGCTGTTTACAACAATCCGAACCGGATTTGGACGACGAATCCCTTTTATGCCATTCAACCCAGCCTCGATCTTGGCGATGGATACTACCACCCCCTGCTTGAAACAGAAACCGTTACTGCCATAGCGGTTGATGGTGCCAATCGAAAATGGCTGGGAACGGCAAATTCCGGGGTATACCTGGTTTCGGAAGACGGGACAAAAGAGATCCACCATTTTACCGAAGAGAACAGCCCGTTGATTTCAAACCAGATCATGGCACTTGCAATTAATCAGCAGAGCGGTGAACTGTTTATCGGTACTAACCAGGGTTTGGTATCCTACCAGGGAGATGCTATTGGCCCCGAAAAGGCATTCTCAAATGTTTATGTTTTTCCGAATCCGGTAAGAGAAAACTGGGCCGGACCGGTTACCATCACCGGATTGGTGGCAGATACCGATGTTAAGATTACCGATATTACCGGAAACCTGGTGTTCCAGGGAACATCCCTTGGTGGACAGGCAGTATGGGATGGTAAAAACCTGAATGGTACCCGCGTCCGTACCGGTGTCTATCTGGTTTTTTGCTCCGATAAATACGGTGAGGAGACGATTATTGAAAAACTCCTTTTTGTGAATTAGCGAAACATTAATTTACAGGAATCTACGGCTTAAATCATTGCCTATGCTTATCTCAACTCAGGGAGTTATACTTCATTCTTTTACCTATAGCGACCGGGATGTCATTGTAACCATTTACACCCGGGAGTTTGGTCGCCAGGCCTATATGCTGTCTGTTTCAAGAAGCCGCAGATCGTCTAATAAAATGGGAATTATTCAGCCACTTTTTTTGGTCGATTTAGTGGGATATCATAAGGAAACCAGGGAAATTCAGCGAATTAAAGATATTAAGAACCATCCGGTTTATCAGAATATCCCCTTTGATATCATTAAATCGACACAGTCGATTTTTATTGCTGAGATTTTGAGTAAGACTCTGCGCGAACAGGAGAGTGTTCCCGAACTTTTTGAGTTTATCAGTAGCGCTTTGCTTTTTTTTGACCTTGCTGAAGAGGGAAAAGCGAACTTCCATCTGTGGTTTTTGATTCGGCTTACCGAGTACCTGGGATTCAAGCCCAATATTGAGAAAGGCAGTTATAAGTGTTGGTTTGATATGCGAACGGGAGTTGTTGTTCCTTATGAACCTTCCCATCCGTTTTTTATGCATCCGGAAGCAACCACCCATTTTTGCAGGCTTGTTTCGCTTAAAATAGATGAATTGAACCAGATAACGCTTTCGCGTGAAATTCGCAATTATCTGATTACAAGATTGATCGATTTTTACCAGCTTCATTTTGAGCATCTTGGTGAGGTCAAATCGTTGAGGGTTTTGCAGGAGATCTTCTCTTAAGGTTACATCTTTAAGGCTGCTTTGGAGAAGAGGTAATCCGGGATCTCCTGATCGAATTGGATGGTAATAACCTTAAATTCTGTGCCGTCACCTTGTTTGAGCATGTCTTTATACCGGATGGTTTTCGGAAACCAGCGGCCCTCTATGCTAACTACCTCGCTCATAATAGACCGCTTAAGGAGTTGTCCGCTTTTGGCAAAAAACTCCTCTTTCAATGGTATAAAACGTTCGGTATCGACCCATAGTTTTTTAGACGCGTAGGCAACATCATCAACGCGGGCTTTCAGATCGAGCACCCAACATTCCCGTTCATCGATGGTCTCCTTTCCGGTTACCTCTGCCTTGTAGGTCTCTGTCAGCTTCCGGTCGTCCATCATGTCTTCGTACGAGAGATCCGATCCCATCACCGATTGTCGCAACATATGCCCCGAAATCTGGATGGTCCGGTCGGTAGACGGAGCGTAGATCCACAACTGGTTTTCGAGTTTCAGCATTTTTGTGCCTTGCTCCCGGGCAGGCGATAGATACTCGGTGAATGCCTGTTTGTCGCCAACAGCCCAGGTCTTGGATGTTATCGTCCTGCTGTTCCTTTTCCCATGAATCGTCATGGTGGATTCGAATATCCGGTTTTCCGATGAGATGTTCCGGTCTACCTGCTCCAAAACCTCATTTGCATCCGGCTGTCCGAAGCATATCCGGGTGAGGAGCATTAATCCAATGCTCCCCAACAGTGTTATCTGTTTTTTTTTCATTTAATTAAATTGTTATTCGTATCCTTTTTTTCTAACAAATATTTTCTCGGGTTAAAATTCTTTTTTTTGGCCCGATGGAACTCGCATACTTTTTTAAGCTTCCAGCTCTTTAAAGAGCATGGAAGTTTTTCGTTTGTAGATTCCTATTCCTGCAAGCATTGCTCCCACTACGGTGGAGAAGAGGCCCGGAATAAAACCGATGTAGTAATCGGCCGGCGTGATGCGTGTTTTGATGGCGGAGGGGTACATCATGGCAGATCCCTCCATCAGTCCTGAGATGTTAATTCCATTCTTTTGTAACAGTGCGGAGAACAGCAGTCCGACGGCTGTCCCAATGATGGCGCCTGCGATTCCGATAAATATGGATTCATAGATCAGGGTCAGGTAGAGGTGGTTTTTCTCTTCACCCATGGCCAGGCGGACTCCAAATTCTCCATAGCGCCGGAGGCCTCCCAGCAGACCGGCGTTCCACAAAACCAGCGCCATAGCCAGGATGAAAACGGCAATGATGTACACGCTCCACACGTCCATCATATTTACCAGCTGCCCCATGTTTCCCTGTTGCGTCAATGACTTCATTACCGGTGCATACTCATCACGATCCTTTTCAAACGGCGTGTTGAATGCCTGTGCGATCTCCACTGCCTGCTTATCATCGTAAAAACCGGCTTTAAACAGGCCGATCAACTCTCCGGTGGCATCAACCATATCGAGTGCATTGCGTGCATCTTCTATGTCTACAATGATGCTCCCCCGGTCCAGCGCCTCTGCTCCGAACGCAACCGTTCCGACTACTTTGAAGTTATGCATCGACATGCTTCCGTACATGGTAGAGCTGATCAAAGTCAACTCATCACCGGGGTTCACCTTCAGCTTTTGGGAGAACTGCTCTGCCAGCAGGGCTTCTCCGGGATTTTGGATCACTCTTCCGCGAACGATCGATTCGTGGATGTTCAATCGTTCGGCCTCTCTGCTCTCCGGTGACAACAGATCAATTCCCATGCCTGCTGCCGGACCCTGAGACCGCGTCTCCCCCTGTTCATCCGGCACATCCACCAATCCTCCGAACTTAATCCGTGCAGCCCAGTCCAGCTCCGGGTAGCGACCGGATAGCTCCTCTTTCAGGGCTTCCGCCTCCGTCAGTGCCAGGTCATTTGGTTGTTGGCCCTCATTTTCGGCGTATGCCTTTGTCATCACTTTCAGGTGGCCGTGCGTAAAGCGAGCATTCATCTCAATAGTGTCGCCCATAAATCCGGTGATGTAAGCATTCATAAAGACCGTGAGCATCACTCCGATAGCAACTACAACGATGGGTAGTCGGCTGCGGCTCTTATCGCGAAATAGTCCTTTTAATAGAAATCGTGTCATTGTATTCTCCCCCTTAATGCTTCTGTTGGATTCATTTTTGCAATTTTTCTCGATGGCCAGTAGCTTACAATCGTTGTAATGACTACTACGATCAGTACCGTAGAGATCACGAGACCTGTGCTGTATATTGGATAGAGGGTTTGTGCCATGGCCATCCCGAAATCACCGGCATCCATGGGGATTGTCCAACCCACCTTTGCCTGCCAGGCCAGAAAGGGGATCCCATAGAGGGCTCCGGCCACAGCTGCGAGGATGGAGTGCATGGCACCCTCCACGGTAAACAGTCCCACCACCTCTCGTCGGGTATACCCCAGAGCGATATAGGTCCCGATCTCTTTCTGTCTTCTGAAGATGGAGAGTACTTGCGTGTCGAAGATGGCCAGCATAGCCAGCAACAACAGGATGACATAGAAAACCGATTGTCCTGCGGTTTTGGTCTTTATTATCCGGTCTACCGAAGCGGTCAATACCTCTTTTGGTTTGTGAACCCATCCCTGCACCACAGGCCTCGGCACATTGGGATCACGAAAGGTGAGGATGGTAGCTTCATCCGGCATCATGGTCATCTCCTGGAGTTTTTTCAGGGGAATATATACCTGAGCTGCCTCTATCGCGGGTACGTTGCTCGAAAAAATGTCGGTGATCATAATATCCGTTGCATCGAACGTGCCTTTGGCATCTCTCCAGCGCAGGGTGACCTGATCACCCTCAGTCAGCAGCAGGCTCTCAGCCATCGCCGCACCAATGATCGCGGGCACGGCATCCACTACCGTATCCAGTTTATTTGTCGGTAGAAGAAAGATCTCCTGATCCGGGTCAATCCCCTTGATGATTACCGACTGCATCCTTCCCTGTGGGTAGAGGGTGCCTTGCACCATCAGCACCGGCACCATATCTTCCTGTTTGATCTCCTCCCCGAACTGGGTTGGGATGAGGGCGTGGCTCTCTGCCAGGGTGAAAGGGTCGAATGGGTCGTATTGCTCATGCCAGTACTGTCCACCCCCAATCTCCCAGTTGGTCATGTCGCTCTTCGCCTGGTAGTCCCATCCCACCAGTATCCCTTTGAGCCATATGATCACGACAAAGGAGAAGGACAACACAATCACGTTGAGCCAGGTACGTAGTCCTGCCCCTACGAGGTTTCGGTATGCAAGTTTAAGTGCTGTTTTCATTTTTTCCTCTTTGTTTATTAACGCTGCTTTTTTCTGATGATCACCCTTTTTTGTGGTTGTATTTCCGGCTCTTTTGACCGTATTTTCCTTGGAGTATTCATGCGTTCGTCTTTATCGACTCTTCCGTCGAGCAGGTATATTTTTCTGCGCAGGTACTGAATGACCTTTTCGTCGTGGGTAGCAAAAAGAAAGGTTGTATGCAGCTCGCGATTCAACGTCTCCATCGTTTTCAGGATATGGTGGGAGTTTGCAGCGTCCAGGTTTGCTGTTGGTTCATCGGCCAGCACCAAGGAAGGTCTTTTAACCATAGCCCGCGCTATGGCCACGCGCTGGCACTCACCTCCCGATAACTGTGGCGGTTTCGATCTCAACTTATCGGTGAGCCCCACCCACTCCAGGGCATCCATCACCATTTTCTTACGTTCCGCTGCGCCCGTCTTAAGCAGCAGTAACGGGAACTCCACATTCTCAAAGACATTGTGCACGGCAAGCAGGTTGTAGCTCTGAAAGATGAAGCCCAGACTCTCTTTGCGGAGTTTTGCCGCCTCTTTGGCTGTCAGCTTCCCGATGGATTGGTTCAACACCCAGGCCTCTCCCGACGTGGGGGTGTCAAGGGATCCGATGATATTGAGCAGGGTTGTTTTTCCCGATCCGCTGGGACCGACGAGCCCGGTAAACTCTCCCCGTTCCAGAGAGAGGTTTATCTCACGAAGGGCGGTAAAGTCCTCTTTCCCCATAGGAAATGTTTTTGTCAGACTTTTAATTTGAATCATTGCGTTTTTTTCCATTGGTTCTCTTTCCTTATTTTTTAGCGTTGACTTTTCTAGTGGTTAAATACAAGCATGATCTGGATTCCACTGCCTGCAAACAGAGACTCCGTGCCGGTAATGGCCGGGATGTAGTAATCGGTGGGATTTATATACCCCATGAAGTGCAGGGTGAGGCGGTTAAACTGCCGCTGCCAATCTACAAAATTGTAAATCGTCTGGTTGTTCCAGTCAACGTAACTGATCAGGCTCAGGTTGTCGAAGATGCCGATGGGATAGGATGCACTAAGAAGTGAGAAAAAGAGTGGATCGTTGAACTGAAAAGCCATTTCATCAGCAGCGGCAATCAACTGTTCAGCGATGATGGTTACTCCGTTTCCCAGATTAACCGTGTAATCGGCACCGATATTGAAAACGGTCTGGTTGGTGTATTGTCCTGCACTTTCTGTCAGGTACATCCATGAGGCCTCTATCCACCACCCGATGACCCGGTCAAACCGGGTGTCAAATCCAATTCGGTGTTCCGGTATTTTTTCCGCCGGGGTGGCCGAATGATTACCCGGATAAAAATCGGCTATCCTGTAATGATAAGAGAGCGCTGTCTCTCCGGTGGCTACCGGAAACTGAGCGCGTCCGCCAATTTCGGGAATGTTGTGGGTGGTTTTTAGAACTTCCCATCCTTTGGTGTCCCGGTTTCCATAAAGTGTCCAGAACCACAGGTTGATATTGTTGAGAAAGTAGTATCTGCCCAGGAATCCCCATACCCCGTCGGTCAGCTGCAACGGATCGCGCGGATCGATGCGGTCGAACCACATGAGCGGACGCAACAGGGAGGCGGAGCCAAAATTGATCTTTTGAAGTCCCGCTCGTATCTCAAATTGTGGCGTTGAATAGCGAGCCCACATCCGGTATGGTTTAATATCTCCTTTCGTAACTACATACGAGAAATCACTGGTGCCCGCATTTCCATAAAGATTTGCCGATAATTCAAAATCAATACTTTGATTCTCCCCGACGGGGAAGGTAATATTAGCCTGTGGAATGTATCTTGCGCCACTCCATAAAGGATACTCATTATTGCCATTGTAATGGCTGTAAAGCGATAACTGTCCTTTGTAGTCTATCACTTTTTGTGCAGTACTGCCTGCTGTAATAAGTAACAGTGTTGTTATAAGTCCTATGTGTCGAAATTTTATCATTCGTTGTGCGGAGCAATTCCGTAGGCTACAAATCGTGTAAATTCAAGGATCAGGTCTTGAGGGTTGGGATAGAGACGGTTTAACCCTTCATCCTTGAGCAATTCCACCAGCTTAAAGGAGATGTGGAGCAGAAACTCGGGCCGGATGTTGCTGTTGAAAATCCCCTTCTCCTGAGCCTCCTTCCACAAGGTGAGCAACCCGTTCCATGCAGTGGCTGTTTCTGTCTCTACAAATGTTTTCATCTCCGGTTCATTGCCCAGGTAGAAGTCCTCCATAAACTCCCGGCTGATGTTGTTGGTGGCTTCGGCTTTGAAAAGGATCAGCTTCTTAATCTTTTTTGCCGGTGGTAGGTCTTCGCGAATTAATTGCTTGAATTTCTCGATACCATCGTCGACTTCGCGGGTGAAAACCATTTTAGCTAATTCAATTTTGTTGGGAAAGTATTTATAAAAGGTCATTTTACTGACCCCGGCCCTGGTGCAGATCTCTTCAACAGTGACTCTTCTGAATCCATGCTTCCAGAACAGCTCCCTGGCTGTTGCTATCAGATCTTTGTATTTTTGATTTTGGATTAAATCATTCATAATAGATCTTAAATGTAAATATTGTACGAATATAGTAAATTTTATTAAGAATCGTATAGTTTGATTTTTTTCTAGGAGTTTGACTAAGGCTTTTGAAAAAGAGTCAGGGATGGTTTTTTTATTTTTGTATAGTGACACGACATTGAAGTAAATTATATAATCTATTCATCGAGTAATATCCGGCCTTATTGCATAAAGAGATATCATTATCGGAAAAATGAGCTTTTTATCTTTCTTCGGGATGTTTATTTGGCCTATATTTACCGGCGATTTTAGTCTTTTTAAACGTTACAATTTTTAGTTGTTTTTCCGATAAATTGTTGTTATATGAGGTGTGTTTTTTCTCTTTTATTAATGACTACTGTATTTTTTTCATGTACTACGAATCAAAGTTATAAAAATTTGGATGTCAGGGGAAAAATTGACCGGTATGCCTTAGTGTCCAGGCATGATGTAACGGTAGATTCACTTGACTCATTATCCTCTTTGTCGGTAGGAAACGGAAGTTTTGCCTTTACGGTGGATGCCACCGGGCTACAGACTTTCCCTGATGTTTACGAGAAGGGTATATGTTTAGGGACGATGTCTGACTGGGGATGGCATAGCTTTCCTGCTACAGATAATTATAAACTTTCGGAAACATATCAGTTTTTTACTGTGGAAGAGCGAAGTATACCTTATGCAGTGGAATGGAAGGATCCCGGAAGGAACCGGGATGCGGCCAATTATCTGAGACAAAATCCACATCGGTTACATCTTGGTAATATTGGTTTTGAGTTATTAAAAAATGATATGCAACCGGTGAAGGCCGGTGATGTTCATAAGATTCAACAGAAATTGAACCTTTGGGAGGGATGTATCTCCAGTTATTTTGAGATTGAGGGGGATCCGGTGATTGTAAAGACTGTATGCCATCCAATGCGCGATTTAATAGCGGTTGAGGTTCAGTCGGAACGAGTTAAAAGGGGATTAGCAGGAGTAAAACTTCGGTTTCCTTATCCTACCGGTGGTCATACCGATGGTGCCTCTGACTGGGAAAGTAACGAAAAGCACCACTCTTTCATTGTTTGGCAGGATATGAACAGTGTTATTTTTGAGCATATTCTTGATACAACTACTTATTATGTGAAGTTGAACTGGCGGGGCAGGGCGGAAGTTATCCAGCCTGGGCCTCATTATTTTATTTTGCAGCCTTTGGATGATTTAGATAAATTTTCGTTTTCTGCAGAGTTTAATTCCGAGAATGATTTTGCAGAATCGATTGCTTATGAGCAAATTGAATCGAAATCATCTGCTCATTGGAAGAACTTCTGGGAAGAAGGAGGGGCTGTTGATTTTTCAGGCACGACCGATCCAAGAGCTAAAGAGTTGGAGCGACGGGTGGTTTTATCTCAATACCTTACACGGATTCAGTGTGCCGGAGAGCTGCCGCCGCAGGAAACCGGTCTTACCTTCAATAGCTGGTTTGGAAAATTTCACCTTGAAATGCATTGGTGGCATGGTGTTCACTGGGCTTTATGGAGTCGATCGGAACTTCTTGAAAAAAGTTTGGATTACTATTTCAAAATTTTTGAAAAGTCAAAAGTAAAAGCAGAACTTCAGGGGTACAAGGGAGTCCGATGGCCTAAAATGACAGATTATCAGGGAAATGATAGTCCGTCAGCCATTGGTGAGTTTCTTATTTGGCAGCAGCCCCACATTATCTATTATGCAGAATTGATTTATCGTGATAATCCGAGTCATGAAACGCTGGAGAAATATGCTCCGTTGATTTTTGAAACGGCAGCGTTTATGGCTGACTATGTCCGGTGGGATTTCAAAAACCAGCACTATGTTTTAGGGCCACCCCTCATCCCGGCACAGGAAAGCCTTGAAAAGGAGACGACATTCAATCCGCCATTTGAGATTGCTTATTGGCATTGGGGATTATCGATAGCCCAAAAATGGAGGACACGGATGAATTTACCCAAAGAAGAAAACTGGCAGAAGATTATTGAGGGATTACCACTTTTTGCACAAAAGGATGGTTTGTATCTGGCGGCCGAAAGTGCTCCCGATTCTTATACAAACGTGAATTACTATTCCGATCATCCCATGGTGTTGGGGGCATTCGGATTGCTGCCGGAGACGGTGCCGGTTGATAAGCTGGTTATGGGAGATACGTTTAACTATATTTCTGAAAACTGGAATTGGCCACGTACCTGGGGCTGGGATTATCCGATGGCTGCCATTTGCGCAGTTCGGTTGGGTAAACCTGAACAGGCGGTTGATCTCTTGTTAAAAGATGTTCAGAAAAATACCTACTTGCTAAACGGGCATAATTATCAGAACGATATGTTGCGTCTCTATTTGCCTGGAAACGGAGGACTTCTTTGGGCTGTAGCAGCCATGTGTGCCGGTTTTGAAAATGACAAGAGGCTAAATCCGGGATTCCCGGCAGACTGGACCGTGCGGTGGGAAAATCTCAAACCTTCCTTTTAAGCAACAGACAGATAACCGTAAAATCTCATTTTCCATGCTGGTGGCAGGACATTTTTATCCTTTGAAGATAAAAGCTTCATAGGTGAAAATTTCGGCGTCTTTCCATCCATTTTTGTCCAGACCGGCTTTATCCTTTGCACAGTGTTCCAGCAATTCTTGCCGGTTCCATCCGGTTTTTGTGGCTACCTGGGGAAGAAATGTTCCGGTATGACTCCCTTTTTTGATGTAGATTCCATCCCTTCCGGGGATAATCTCGTTGATGGAGTCAATTTTTTTAAGGGGAGAAAGTACGGATATTTCCAAAACCATGTCTGAAATTTCATCAATTTCCGGGTTATTGAACCGGTAGTCGTTGGCTGCCGATATGGCCATGCGCTGGGTCAGGTCACTTAACAGTCCTGTATCGCTAAAGTTTCCTATGCATCCCCGAAGCTTATCTTTGATGTATATGCTTACAAACACTCCGGCTTTCAGGTTTTGAAGGCCTTTATGAACGGGTGGTTCGGGTTTTTCTGTTTTACGGGTTTTCAGGTATTCAATGATCGCTCTTCGTGCTTTTTGAATTAGCTCTTTCTGTTCTTCTGCAGTGAGCTTAATGGCATTTTCCTTGTCATAAAGCGCAATAGCCCAATATCCGACCACCCGGTTTTTATCTCCATAACGACTGGAATCTCCGGAATTGAGGTATAGGATTTGTTCGTAACGGATACTCATTTTCCGGGTAAGGTAAAGTAACGTCAACACAGATGACCACCCACACAGGGATGTTTCAAGTAGCGGTATTTCTCTCTTTCTATTCTTCTTCAGCAGGCTGAAAAGTTTATCGGGATTGTTCTGACTGATAACCCCGGCTGTGATCCGGTCGTTTTCAATGGCATCGTCATATTGGGGATAGTGTGAAAAGTCTGTACTAATGATAAAAAGATTCTCCGGAGTGAACCAAGGTTTCAGGGCATCTGCTATGGTCTTGCACTCCTCCCGGTTGTTGGTTCCCAGAATGATCGGAACCAGTTGAAATTGTTTTCCCAGCTTATATTGAAGGAAGGGTAGCTGAACTTCCAGGCTATGTTCTTGTTCGTGAGCTTCCCGATAGACATGAAAAAGAGAAGAAGCGTTGATCAGCAGAGGAGTAATGTCTTTGTCAACCATAATTTCACCCAGAGGTGTCTTATAATTACCGCCGTTGAATAGTGCAGCTCCGTTGAAATGAAACCGGTGGCTTGAAGCCAGGATGAAAACTCTTTGATAGATCTGTTTTTTTGGAATCTGACTGAATGCCGCTGCTGCCACTTTCCCGCCGAATTCATAACCGGCATGGGGTGAGATCAGACCCCGGGGAGCAACGGCTCCTTCCGGTGGTTGGCTGAACTGAGAAAATAGCTGATTTAACGTTTCTTTGAGACGGCTTTGATTTGCAGGGTAAAATTTCCCGGCTACTGCCGGTTCCCGGTTGTTGTGATTTTGCATGGCTGAACTGTTCATATATGTTTAATGTCTAAAATGACCTCGTTTGTGCAAGTATAACAATGGATTAGATTATTAGTGCCAAAGATCGATCTTTTTCAGGTCTCCATACGAAAGGTTGAATTTAGGATTTTTTTTTGGTTGCAAACAACTTCCTGTGTATAACTTACTGGTCTGATTGAAACGTTTCAATCCTTATTTGGTTATATTTGTCACACGTAATTAGAAATTTTTATACCATGAAGCGCATATTACTGTTTGTTGTTGTTATCAGCCTTGCTTTTGCTGGCTGCAAGTCGAAAAAGGAAATTGCCCAGTCACCTTACACAACCGATCCGACGGCCCAGCCGAAGGTTTTTACGGTTCCGGCAAGTGAAACTCCTGCTCCTGCCAAGGTTAAAGAAGAGGCACCGGTGGTATCCAATGAACCGGTAGCCATGCGTAAAGAGCAGGTCTCATTTACTAATCCGGCTGATAAGGACCAGAATGAAGCAAATAATTTTTTTGTGATTCTTGGCTCGTTCGGACAACTCGATAATGCAAAGAATTATCGGGAAACGTTGTTGAATAAAGGATTTACCCCGATAATTCTGCACAGCGAAACCGGATACTACCGGGTATGTGTTAATTCGTATCAGGTAGAGAGTGAAGCCCGCACCCGGGTAACTCAAATCAGGCAGACCTATCCCGAATATTCCGATGCCTGGCTGTTGATTAAAGATTGAAAAAAATTTATACCATCGATTCAAATGGCTGTCTCCAAAGGACAGCCATTTTTCGTATTGTCAGGTGCAGCAGTTAGAGGTTAATTTTTTTTTTGCTTACGTGTTGATATTTTTAAGCTTTTTTAACTTGGCTAAATTTGCTTTCTTGTCTCATCAGAAGGGGTTTCAGAAGGTTGTCAACAATTTATTAAAAATGAGTATTACCTTTGTGCGTTGTTAATAAAAGAGAGTACTTTTTGAAATCTATTGGTAATGAAGCAGGAAAACAAACAAAAGTTATTGGATCAGCGTTATTTGAAGATGGCAATGATATGGTCGCAAAACTCCTATTGCAAGCGAAGGCAGGTAGGAGCGCTTCTGGTTAAAGATAAAATGATTATTTCGGATGGTTATAACGGTACTCCCAGTGGATTTGAAAATGAGTGTGAAGATGAGAACAGCCAAACCAAACCGTATGTATTGCATGCAGAGGCCAATGCCATAACAAAGGTTGCCAAGTCCGGGAATTCAAGCGATGGAGCCACATTGTATGTAACCTCCTCTCCTTGCCTGGAGTGTGCCAAGCTGATTATTCAGGCAGGCATCAGACGCGTGGTGTTTACAGAGAGTTACCGTCTTGAAGATGGGATCAATCTTTTGAAACGGGCCAATATTGAAGTAAAACAAGTAGAAATTGAGTCTTAAGTAATTCAACAAATGAGCAGAAGATCAACAACATTAATACCGGTTTTAATCGCTGCATCGGTAGCCGGGGGTATTATTCTGGGAAATTTGCTCCGGCAAAACAGCCAGCCATCGTTTACTCCGTTGGGATACTCCAGGCCCAATAAACTTACAACCATACTGCAGTTAATAGAGAATGGGTATGTTGACACCGTAAATACGGCAGATATTATAGAGCATACCATTCCGGTTCTTTTAGAGAACCTTGATCCCCACACGGCCTATATACCTGCCAAAGAGATGCAGGGAGTGCAGGAGGAGATGCAGGGTAATTTTTCCGGAATTGGCGTTCAGTTTTCTATACAAGAGGATACTGTACGTGTTATTGAAATTATTTCCGGGGGTCCTTCCTGGAAGGTTGGCATACTTCCCGGTGACCGGATCGTAACCGTAAACGACTCTCTGATAGCCGGTGTTCAGGTTCAGAATAATACGGTTCTTAAGTTGTTGAGGGGCGAGAAAAATACGATGGTTCGTGTTGGGGTAATTAGAAAAGGAAATGCAAAACCTATTGAATTTGAGATAGTTCGTGACGATATACCTTTGGTGAGTGTCGATGTGGCTTATATGATTGATGATGAAACCGGATTTATTAAGATAACCCGCTTTTCTGAACGAACCTACGATGAGTTTATGCAGGGAATGCAAAAACTAAAAGATGCCGGGGCCGGTAAGGTGATTGTTGATCTCAGACAAAATCCCGGAGGATCTCTCCCCAGTGTGCTGCAAATTGTTGATGAATTTTTAGAAAAAGGGGAGCCGATTCTCTATACGGAAGGTGTTAATCAGTCTAAGAAAACCTATAAAGCATCGGGTAAGAACCGGTGGAAAGATCAAAAAATATTTGTGCTGATTGATGAGTTCTCGGCTTCAGCCAGCGAGATTTTTGCAGGTGCAATGCAAGATAACGACCGGGGATTGGTGATTGGCCGCCGATCATTTGGAAAAGGGCTGGTGCAGGAGCAGATCCCACTCATGGACGGATCGGCCTTGCGACTGACGGTTGCGCGATTTTATACCCCGAGTGGCAGGTGCATTCAAAAATCGTACGACAATGGCAATGATGCCTATTACCAGGATCTCTATTCCAGATTCAGCCACCAGGAACAACTGTTTGCCGATAGTATTCAGTTTAATGACTCGTTGAAATACTATACCCGTTCGGGACGTATGGTGTATGGCGGTGGAGGAATTATGCCTGATATTTTCATCCCAATGGACACCACCGGAAATTCGGAGTATTTTGATCAGATCTACCGAAAGGGATTGATTTATACCTTTGCTTATGCTTATGCTGATAACCACAGGGAGCGACTTTCTCAACTGGAGTCAGCCGATGCGATTGACCAATACCTTGAAAGCAGGGATATCCTCACTGAATTTGTACAATATGCCCAGGGAAAAGGAGTGGCACGTAATGCCAACGGATTGAAGGATTCAGGAAAGATTATTAATGCACAGGTCAAAGCCTACATCGCACGGAATATTTTTGGCGAAGAGGGATTCTATCCGATAATCCGGCAAATTGACAACACCCTGCTGGAGGCGATTAAGGTATCGAAAAAGGAGCTTCTGGTTGAAGCGGTAAGCCGGGATTCCATATCCCAATCGCTGGTTAATTCTTATTAGCCGTGCATATTTTTATTTGGACATTAGCAACCGTTACTTCATCTCCGTCTCTTAACTTCGCCCGTTTGCGGTATTCAACTTGTCCGTTGAGATGAACAGCTCCCTGTTCGATCAGGACCTTGGCCTGTCCGCCGGTTTGTGCAATACCCTCGGCTTTGAGTAGTTTTACTAACTCAATGTATTCTGTGTTCAGTAAAAATTCGCGCATTTAACGTATAATTTATCTTTATAACATTGGATAAAATGCATCTTTAAAATGTTCAAGTTCAAAATCAGATTTGGTAAAAATGATTGTGATTATATCGAACCGTGTCTCTAAATTAAGATCATTTTTTAATATATATGCTTCGGTTGCTTCAATGATCCGGTCTATTTTTTTTTTGGTGACAGCTTCGGATGGGTGTTGGTAGCGAATGCCATTCCGGGATTTTACCTCAACAATAACCAGTTGGTTTTTATCCTGAGCTACAATATCAAGTTCCAGGTGTTTGTAATACCAGTTGGTGTCTAAAATTATATACCCCTGTTCAGCTATGTATTGCCGGGCAATCGATTCTGCGCAGTCGCCAACTGCTCTGTTTGAATCCATACGATGTGTTTATTGTTAGCCGGATTAAACCGGCATCGTTTCCTGATGCGTGTTTTTCAGTTGTGAAAGGGAATGAGTTACCTCCATATTCCACCTTACCCCAAAAGTGAGGGCCAGGTTTTTTTTGTCATGTCCCGCGGGAAATCCAAAACTGACAGGATAATCATACCCGGCTACAGCTTCCGAGATAATTTCCCGTAAGCCTTTTCCAAAAGGAGATTGATTGTCTTTCATCCGTGTGAAATCACCGACCAGTAAACCGGCCAGATTTTCCAGCTTTCCGCCCTCCTTTAATTGGTGCATCATTCGGTCGGTTTGATACAGATATTCGTTAATGTCCTCAATCAGAAGTATTTTGCCTTGTGTATCAACTTCCCAGGGAGTTCCCATCAGGCTGGCCACGATGGAAAGATTTCCTCCGGTAAGTTCACCGGTTGCTATTCCATAGCGATTCTCCTTTTCTGAGGGCGTTGTGTATGTCACTGTTCCTCCTGATAGAAGATTCATCAATGTGCGAAGGTTTTCGTTCGGAAGGTGGTTCCGTCCGAAATAGTGACGGGGCATGGCTCCATGCACAGAAGCAATTCTTAATCGGTTCAATTGTGCATGCAGTATGGTGATATCACTGAATCCGATTATCCATTTTGGATAACGCAGCAGGTTTGTATAATCCAACCGGGAGGCTATCCGGATGGTGCCATACCCTCCGCGTGAGCATAGAATGGCCGCCGTATCCGGATCATCTATACTTTCCTGTAGATCGGAAAGGCGCTGTGCATCGGTGCCTGCGAACTGAAAATGCCGGGCAAACATATTTTTACCCGGTTTTACTCGATACCCCTGTTGCTCCAGCCAATGAACAGCAGGTAATATATCATGTTCATCCACCTTCCCGGCCGGGGAAACAATTCGAATGCAATCTCCCGGCTTCAGAAAGGAGGGTGTGATCGTATCATATTTTTTGGAAACCATATCCATCGGAACAATTATTCTCTAATCCCGGGCAATGCACCGGGTGTTGTTTAGCGTTTCAAACTTACATAAAATCAATCCAAATTCAAATCTGAACCGGAAAATATAGAACATACCGGAAAATGAAGAAAAGCTTGCGATATGAATAAATCCTTTGGCCATTCCGATTAAAAAGTTCCGGAAACGGCTCTCTATTTTTAGAATACATAATTCTTATATTCGAATAAAAATTTCTCAATCAATTGACAATCAATTTGTAAAATCTTATTTTGAATAAGTCTAAATAAATAGAAAATAATATTTCTTAAGCGTCATTATCATAAACAGATAGGTATAAACCTGTATATTTGACTGTTTTTTTAATGAATATTGATATGACAGTAGAAGTTAGACGAACTTTTGATCTTCTTGAAAAGTATATGCAGGAGTTTCCTCGAGAGGATGCTCTTGGAGGAAAACGAAATAGTGACTGGTATACCTATTCAACCCAAGCATATTATGAGAAATCGCATCAATTTGCTATGGCTATGCTGTCCATGGGTTTTTCGGTTGGGGACAAGGTTGCCACTGTAACGACCAATCGGCCGGAGTGGAATTTTGTGGATATGGGGCTTTCGATGGCGGGGATGGTTCATGTTCCCATTTATCCGACCATTGGGGAGGATGAGTATGCCTACATTTTTGAACATTCAGAATCGAAACTTGTCATTGCCGGTGATGGCAAGTTGTATGAAAAGCTGAGGCCTTTGGTTAACCGGATCGCTGCGATTCAGGGCATTTATACGTTTGAGGAGGTATCGGGAGCGAAAAGTTTTGATGAACTTTTACAGCTTGGCGAGTCAGGCAGCGAGGATTTAAAAGAGAAGCTTCGTTCGATTAAAGATTCGATACAACCGGAAGATCTGGCTACGCTGATCTATACTTCGGGAACTACCGGAGTTCCCAAAGGGGTTATGTTATCGCACCATAATCTGGTTTCCAACTTCACTGCTCATGCAAAGATGCACCATCTTGGCACGGCTCACCGGGTAATCAGTTTTTTGCCATTATGTCATGTATACGAACGCAGTGTAAACTATCATTTTCAATATAAGGGTATGGGAATCTATTATGTTGGGAATCTGGCACAGATTGTTCCGGCATTAAAGGAGGTTAAACCCCATATGTTCAACTCAGTCCCCCGGCTTTTAGAGAAGGTTTATAACGGATTTGTATCAAAGGGAAGGGAGTTGTCGGGAATAAAAAGGGCGATCTATTTTTGGTCATTACGCCTTACCCGTCATTTTGAATATAATCGGAAATACGGGCTGTTTTTAAAACTTAAGCTTAAGGTTGCAGATAAACTGGTCTATTCCAAGTGGCGTGAAGCGTTGGGTGGAAATATTGTGTATATGGTTTCAGGCGGAGCGTCTCTTCAACCGCGTATTGCGCGGGTCTTTGGAATGGCAGGGATGTTGAATCTGGAAGGGTATGGCCTTACCGAGACTTCACCTGTCATTGCTGTGAACAATCCCTCTTCGGGACAGATGAAGATTGGCACGGTTGGGCCGGTGCTGGAAGGATTTGAGGTAAAAATTGCTTCCGATGGTGAAATCCTTTGCAAAGGGCCCGGGGTTATGATGGGATATTACAAAGCTCCGGAACTGACATCTGAAGTTATTGATGCAAACGGTTGGTTTCATACCGGCGATATTGGGGTGTTTGAAGATGAGATCTATCTGAAAATTACCGACAGAAAGAAAGAGATATTTAAATTGTCCGGAGGTAAGTACATTGCACCGCAGTTAATAGAGAACAAGTTGAAGTCGTCCAATTTGATTGAACAGGTCATGGTGATTGGTGCCAATGAAAAATTTGCCAGCGCATTGATCTCTCCCAATTTTCCGTTGTTACACGACTGGTGTGCAAAAAATAAAATTCATTATCAGAACAATGCCGAGCTGGTTCAGATTCCGGAGGTTATTGAAAAAATTCAACAAGAGGTACAGGAGATCAACAAAACCCTGGGAGCACACGAGCAGATTCTTCGCATTCGGCTGGTTTACGATGAATGGACTCCGGCTACCGGTGAGTTGTCGCCCACATTAAAGCTTCGACGCAATGTGGTCGCTGTTAAGTACCAGTCATTGATCGATGATATCTACCGGGTTGGAAAGAGTAAATAGAGTCTGTCCATAAAGTCCGCTGACTGCGTTATGCTTGCCCTCAAAATGGTCATTTACGTATAGTAAACTCACATTTTTCGGACTTCGCAAGCCTTGTCAGCGAACTTTCTAAACCAGACTCTTGACTTTAAAGACAGACACTAAATAGCGGATTATCATTCAGTCCTTTAATATCAGCAGTGCGAGGTACCAGAGAATGGGCGCGTAGGGTCTGATTTAATACGCGATGGCAAAAAGCACCCGCTGCTTTGACGGTTTCCCGGAGTAGATGCAAGTTCCCTCTTCCGGTTCATTGTCCAGTGGGATACACCGAATGGTTGCCTTAGTTTCATTTTTGATGATCTCTTCGGTTTCTGCGGTTCCGTCCCAGTGTGCCGACACAAAACCTCCCTTTTCGCTGACCACCTGCTGGAAATCTTCCCAGGTGTCCACTCTGGTGATGTTTTGTGTTCTGAAATTCAAGGCTTTATTGAATATGCTTTGTTGAATGGTTTCCAGGAGCTCCTCAATGTAGCCGGCAATACCATCCATGGAGACTACCTTTTTTTCGAGCGTATCGCGACGGGCAACCTCTACGGTGCCATTTTCGATATCGCGGGGCCCCATAGCCAGTCGCACAGGAACTCCTTTAAGCTCATATTCTGCAAATTTCCATCCGGGTTTTTTGTTGTCGGAATCGTCGTATTTAACCGATATACCTTTAGACTTTAATTCATTGACGATCTGTTGTACCTTTTGTGAAATCGCATCCAGCTGTTCGGTTTTTTTGTAAATAGGAACGATTACCACCTGGATGGGTGCCAGCCTGGGAGGCAAAACAAGACCGTTGTCGTCGGAGTGAGCCATAATTAAGGCTCCCATCAGGCGTGTTGACACTCCCCAGGAGGTTGCCCAGACAAACTCCTCTCGCCCCTCTTTATTGGTAAATTTAACATCAAATGCTTTGGCAAAATTTTGTCCCAGGAAATGCGATGTGCCCGACTGTAGCGCTTTTCCATCCTGCATCAATGCCTCAATGGTGTAAGTGTCTAAAGCACCGGCAAACCGTTCATTTTCCGATTTCAATCCTTTGATGACAGGGAGCGCCATGAAATCTTCAGCGAAGCTGGCATATACATTAATCATCCGGACGGCTTCTTCGACTGCTTCCTGTTCGGTGGCGTGGGCCGTGTGCCCTTCCTGCCAAAGAAACTCGGCTGTACGCAGGAAAAGGCGGGTACGCATCTCCCAGCGAACCACATTAGCCCATTGGTTGATCAAAAGGGGCAGGTCGCGGTGCGATTGTATCCAGTTTCGATAGGTATTCCAGATTATCGTTTCAGACGTAGGGCGAATAATCAACTCCTCTTCAAGCCTGGCATCGGGGTCAACAATAACACCACCGTTCTCTTCATCGTTTTTCAGCCGGTAGTGTGTCACCACGGCACACTCTTTCGCAAAACCTTCGACATGGTCGGCTTCTTTGCTGAAAAATGATTTGGGAATGAAAAGCGGGAAATAGGCATTGACATGGCCGGTCTCTTTGAACATCCGGTCGAGTTGGGCCTGCATCTTCTCCCAAATAGCATAGCCATAAGGTTTAATAACCATACAACCTCTGACTGCTGAATTCTCTGCCAGGTCGGCTTTCATTACCAGGTCCAGATACCACTGAGAATAATTTTCACTTCTTGGAGTCAATTCTTTTGCCATTTTTCTTATCTTGGTACAAATTTTGCTTCTTTGTATTTGATTAATTTCGCTCACAAAGAAAAGAAATATTATTGACTAAATATACGGGGAGGACACGTAATGAAAACAAGATTAACATTTTTTGCAATGGCGGCAATCTTTCTGAGTGCTTGTGCCCCGGGGGCTTACGTCACCGACAGGTACTCGGATGATATCTATTTTGACCCGGGTTCCATCCCTCCGCCAATGGCAGTTGAAGATGCTTCGGTTGAAGCAGAGCCGGCAGAAAAACCGGCTAATAGTGTTGTTATAAGTGAAGTTCAGCAGCGTGAAGATGGTTCTGAGATTGTCAATAACTACATATTTGAGAAGACGGGTCAGGAGAGCGACGCGTTGTTTTACGGGATGGATCAAAGTTCCCTTTATGCCAGTGATACAACTACTTATTACAATGAGGACGAGGTAAAATACGTCATTAATAACTATTATGATGGTGATGCTCTCGACTATGCTTATCGCATTCGGCGGTTTCACCGGCCTTATTTTTACGATTCGTTTTACTGGGATAGCTGGTATTACGATCCTTTCTTTTATGATCCTTACGGTTATGCTTACGGGTACACTCCGTACAGACCGTATTGGAGTTGGGGATGGGGACATAGCTGGTATGGCTCCTATTATGGTATGGGGTGGGGGTCTCCCTATTCCTATTGGGACTACCCTTATTCTTATGGATATTATGGCGGATATCCCTATTATTCGGGTTATTACGGAGGGTATCCCTATTCCGGTTGGCATGGTGGCAGCCATTGGTATGCAGATTCCGGAAACCGCGATTATGGTCAGAGAAGGTCAGACAATACCAGTGTGATCCGGAGTGGTGATGAGAGCAGAAGAAGCACCGGAACAGCCGTTCGACCGGCATCTGCCTCCGGCAGAACCACTCCTGAAACCGCAGCACGTTCGGGTCAGACTTCTGTAAATCGAGGCACACAGCCCTCTTCAGCAGTCCGGACAAGCAATGTTCGCACCATCGATGGTTCCGACCGGACATCCATTGACCGTGGAGTTGCCACCGAAAGACGACGCACCGATGCCGTACAAAGCAATTCTGGTCAGGCCGCACGAAGCAGTAGTTCTCAAACTTCTGTAGGAAGCAGGATAGGGAGTACCTCTGTAACCAAAACATATACACGGCCTGCAACGCATACCACCATATCCCCCAGGGTTGTGCCGCAAACCAGATCGACCGGTTCACCCAACACGGTAACACCAGGTTCGGTATCTACCTACAACCGCACGTATCGCACCACTTCAACCTATAACCGGAGTTCGAGCAACAGCAGTGTGACACGAACATACACCGCCCCTGGAAGTAGTGTCACTAAATCGGGAAGTACCTATCAACGAGTGGTAACACCTTCATCAAGTTCCCGAAGCAGCACTCCTTCATCCGGAAGTAGTGGCAGTTACCGGAGCAGCGGGTCCTCTTCATCCTCTTCCGGGAGTTACTCACCCTCCGGCTCAGGAAGCAGCAGATCCTCTTCACCGTCATCATCTTCCTCCTCCTCATCGTCATCATCCGGAAGAAGACGGTAGTGAAAATTATAACAGAGATATTAAACATACCGGTAATGATTTGCTTCTCTTCAGGCACCGATCCTGCAGAAGGCTTTTAAATGCCGGAAAAACCTGAAAATTTAATAAGATGAAACGATTTATAACGTTTTTCTGCATCGCCCTGGCAATCCCATTCCTTACACAGGCTCAGGATCTGACAGATGCGCTTCGCTATTCCCGTTTTCAGATCCAGGGTACTGCCCGTGCAGCCGCTATGGGAAATGCTTTTGGCGCCCTGGGAGGTGACTTTACCTCAGCGAGTATTAATCCGGCAGGGATCGGTCTCTATCGATCCTCTGAGTTGGTCTTTACACCAACATTCGGGCAAAACCGCATGGAAACAAACTATCGCAGTAACCTGATGACCGAGAATAAGTACAATTTCTCACTGCATAACCTCAGTTATGTGGCATCGCTGCCATCAAAAAATCAGAGTGAATCAGGGCTGGTGAGTGTGAATATCGGGATTGGATTTAACCGGTTGAAAGACTTTAACAGTTCAGCCCTTGCCGGAGCTGATAACATGGATCGTTCATATCTTGACTATTTAGCCGATAATGCTTCTGTTGGCAACTGGAGCGATTACTACGAAGAGTTGGCATGGAATACCTTTCTTCTATGGCCTTATGATGATAATGATCAGCTGTACTGGCATGATATTGAAGACTCCGGATATGGACAAAGTCAGCGAAAAAGTATTGAACGTCAGGGTTCTGTTAATGAGTTCTCTTTTACAGCCGGACTGAATTTTAATCACAAATTGTATGTAGGTGCCTCCCTTGGTATTGTTGACCTGTATTATAAAGAGTCGGCCGAGATTTTTGAATGGGATAAACAGGATGCCATTGAATTTTTTGATGAGATGACCTTCAATTCGTTTCTTGAAACTACCGGTACCGGTTATAACGGAACCATCGGATTAATATATAAGCCGGTGAATGAAATTAGAATCGGTGCTTCTGTTAAAACACCGACTTTCTTTAACCTTCACGACTATTTTTACACATCCTTACAATCGGTTGCTGCCGATGAAGATGGTGTCATGGGAACTCATGAAGCCGAATCGCTCCCTTCCGATTATGATTACGATCTGGAAACACCCTTGCGGGCTACGCTGAGCGCTGCCTATGTGTTGAGCGGAAAAGGTTTGATCAGCATCGATTACGAGTATGCCGACTATGGCACTTCCAGTCTGCGAAGGGGAGGTGACGGGTATAACTTTGTTGATGAGAACAGTGAGATTGCCGAGGTTTATCGTGCTGCCGGAAGTTTGAGGATTGGGGGAGAATATCTGGTTAATAGTAATCTGAGCTTGCGGGGAGGATTTGAGAATTATGCTTCACCCTTTCATTCAAAGGCATTCGGGGTATCTCAGCCCAACGCCGATACCCGGTTGAACGTCTATTCTGCCGGCTTTGGGTACCGCACCGGGGGGTTCTTTTTTGATATGGCAT
>CAZILU010000027.1:26580-28050 GCA_964540165.1 uncultured Mariniphaga sp. | reverse complement strand
AATCATTTTAGCCGTTAAGGGCGCCGAATTTCTGATCGCTTCCAACATCGGTCTTATCCCTTTGATGATCCTGTTTATTCTTCTATCGGCTTCTATTAATATGCTGATGGGCAGCGCATCTGCTAAGTGGGCTATTTTGGCACCCATCTTCATTCCGATGTTTATGATTATGGGATATTCACCCGAATTGTCGCAGGTTGTTTATCGAATTGGCGACAGTGTTACCAATGTGATTTCACCAATGATGAGCTTTTTTGCACTGATCATCGCCTTTTTTCAAAAATATGAACCTAAAGCCGGTATTGGTACCATTGTAGCATCGATGATCCCTTATACGCTGGTGTTTTTAATTATCTGGATTCTGTTACTGGTTGTATGGTTGTTAATGGGAATCCCATTAGGGCCGGGGGCCGGAATTCATTACACCGTACCTTCCTGAATCCGTCACTCTTTCTCTCTGAAGAGGTGAACAAAGCCGTGCGCCCTTCTCTTTTTGTCGTCGCGCCCTCTGCCTTCAATCACATAGTAGTAAACGCCCGGACTGGCATAGCGGTTTCCAATGCGGCCATCCCAGACGGTTTCGGTATAGGTATCATCGAAACCGCGAACATTATTGCTTTCCCAAAAGTGGACTCTTTTTCCCCAGCGATTGAATAGGGAGATTTTTATCGATTGCATCGACCAGAATTTCACAATGAACTGGTCATTGACCCCGTCGTTGTTGGGTGTAAATACATTGGGCACCGAAACGAATGATGTGTCAACAACGATAAAATCAGACATATAAGCGGTGTCAACACAAACGATATTGATCCCGTTGACGTTGGACTGTTTTTTAGAAACCAGTTTTACCTGATACATCCCGGAGTTTTCATAGATGTACGATGGATTTTGGTTGTAGGCGATAACCATAATGCTGTCGACCGGCTCCTGCGTTGTCTCTGACTCTTTTTTGATCTCATCCAGATTGCGATAGAAGAACCATTCATAGAGGGTTGGATCGCCGTTTTCCGATTCGTTGGTAAAAAGAACCGTCAACGGAGCTTCTCCTTCCATCGGATCGACCGAAAATTTTGCTTTGGTAACAATCGACAGGTACATTGTCGTGATTATGGTTTCGCATCCAAACCGGTCGAAAACGGAAAGGGTATAATCTGTGTTTTGTGTTGGCGGATCAAAGATCTGAGGCTTTAACACACGCGCTACCACCGATGCCCCTGATTTCCATTCGACCTGGATGTCGCGCACGACTTCCACCTCTTCCTGGCTGGTCAGATCATAGTATTTCATGGAAGATGCCAGGAATGTTCCGTCCAGGTGAAACGATTCACAGGTGGAGTTGATTACCTCCGCGTTGGCGGTAATCCAACTATTGAACAGCCAGGCCCGGTAAACTTCCGTGGAGTCTCCCCGGGTGATGGAGACTCTGTAGCCTCCGTCGCTACAAGTATAAGAATTAATACTCAAGGG
>CAZILU010000027.1:18422-26570 GCA_964540165.1 uncultured Mariniphaga sp. | reverse complement strand
TGTAGCCTCCGCTTTGTAAGGAGGTTATGGTTGATTCCGCACCCTCGCTGCTCTCAGACAGTATCTCATCAAATCCATGTGATTGAACATTGTATCTTTCCCACCGGAATGTTTTAGTCCCCTCCAGTGCTGTTGTTGCTGTCAATGCCCCGATTGGGGTACTCTCATCGGTTGCACAAAAAATATAGATATGGTCGTTTTCCGGGAAAACCGGGTAGTTGGTCTCTTCTGAAGCGACAGATCCCGGTGCCGATAACTGTGCAAAGGCAACCGATGCGTTTAAAAGGAGCAATCCGCCAATAAGATAAATGAGTCTATTTTGATACTTCATAAAAATCATGCAAACTTTCGGTTACAATATTAACGTATAATTTTTATTTAATTGTTTTGGCAACGACAAAAATCGGAATTTATGGCGGTTTACAAAACAACTTCTATTTTTGTTTTTTAATTGAAAAGTGGATTAAATGGAATTGCCATACCTTGGAGAGTTGAATGCATCGCAAAAAGAGGCGGTTGTTTCTGTGAGCGGGCCGTCGTTGATCATTGCCGGCGCCGGATCGGGAAAAACGCGCGTATTGACTTACCGGATTGCCCATCTGCTTCGGCAGGGGGTTCGTCCTTCGGCCATCCTGGCACTTACCTTTACCAATAAGGCAGCCAGAGAGATGAAGGAGCGGATTGCCGGGGTTGTGGGAAGGGATACGGCTCGCTATCTGTGGATGGGCACTTTTCACTCGATCTTTTCGCGCATTCTTCGCAACGAACATCAGGCGATCGGATTCCCGTCCAACTTCACCATTTATGATTCGGCCGACAGCAAAGCGCTGATCAAAACGATTCTAAAAAGTTTTCAGTTAGACGATAAGGTTTATAAACCGGGCAGTGTGGCATCACGGATCTCTTTTGCGAAAAACAACCTGGTAACACCGGAGATGTATGCCGCGAATGGGGAGATACGGCAGTCGGATAAAGCCATGCGTATGCCTGCCATTTCGGAAATTTACAAGGAGTATGTTAAGCGTTGCCGACTGTCGGGCGCCATGGATTTCGACGATTTATTGATGAAGACCAATGTGTTGTTTCTGAATTTTCCGGAGCTTCTGGCAAAATATCAGCAGCAGTTTCAGTATCTGTTGGTAGATGAGTATCAGGACACCAATTATGCCCAGTATCTGATCGTGAAAAAGCTCGCTTCGATGCACCGTAATATCTGTGTTGTCGGAGACGATGCACAGAGCATCTACTCGTTCCGGGGTGCACGTATTGAGAATATTCTCAGTTTTCAGACCGATTATCCCGATCATAAAATTTTTAAGCTGGAACAAAATTACCGGTCGACACAAACCATTGTAAATGCGGCCAACAGCATCATTGCGAAGAACAAACGACAGATTCCGAAGAGCGTCTATTCGCGCAATGACGAGGGAACTCTGATTCGCGTGATGGCAGCGCTGACGGATAACGAAGAGGGGTTTATCGTTGCGCAGGAGATTGCAGAAATGCAATTGCGAAATCATTACCGGAATCAGGATTTTGCCATTTTGTACCGGACGAATGCCCAGTCGAGGATCTTTGAAGAGTCACTCCGCAAGCGGAACATCCCGTATAAGATTTATGGCGGGCTAAGCTTTTATCAGCGGAAGGAGATCAAAGACCTGCTTTCCTATTTCCGGGTGGTTATTAATCCATCGGATAATGAAGCGCTGAAGCGGATCATCAACTATCCGGCACGTGGCATTGGCAACACCACGCTGACGAAACTGGAGGAGGCGGCTATGAGTGCTGATATGCCAATCTGGGAGGTGATTACGCGGTTGCCGGGTGAAAATCCGGCAGGTTTGAACCGGGGGACCATTTCAAAAATTGAGGGATTTGCCTTACTGATCGATGAATTTAAGCAGTTAACGGCGGCGTTGGATGCTGCTTCGGCAGCTGGCAGGATCGCTGAAAGAACGGGTATATTAAAAGATCTGATCAGCGATAAGACACCCGAAGGGATCAGCCGGCATGAAAACATACAGGAGCTGTTGAACGGAATCCAGGAGTTCAGCATTAATGCGTTGGAGGAGGGCCGGCCGGGAAAATTGGAAAATTTTTTGGAGGATGTTGCATTGTTAACGGATCAGGACAATGAAAAAGATGAGGATCGCGATAAGGTGACGCTTATGACGGTTCATTCGGCCAAGGGACTTGAGTTTAAGAATGTTTTTGTGGTAGGATTGGAGGATAAGCTGTTTCCATCGGCACAGGCCGTTGAGAATGCTTCACCGGAGGCCATGGAGGAGGAGCGACGGCTTTTTTACGTGGCGTTGACCCGGGCTATGGAGCGTGTCTGGTTTAGTTATGCCAACCAGCGGTACCGGTATGGAACCCTTGAGTTTTGCTCTCCCAGCCGGTTTCTGTTGGAGATGGACGAATCGTATCTTTCCGGAATGGAAGCCATGCATTCCGGGCAGGGTGTGCCCCGCCCGGAAAGTGCCCCTTCGACGGGTTATCGGGCAAGAACACAACCGGCACCACCCGTTCAGAAGCCCTGGAGACGCGATGTTTTCAGGCAACGGATAGAAAGCCAGAATGGAATTAGCAGTCATCAAAATGATTTTCAGGGTGATGATCCTGAAAAGATCGTTCCGGGAATGGTCGTGGAGCATCAGCGGTTTGGTACCGGTAAGGTGTTGCACGTGGAGGGAAATTTATCCGATAAGAAGGCTACCGTATTTTTTCAGAATGCGGGTCAAAAGCAGCTGCTGCTTAAATATGCCAAATTGAAGATCAAAACGTAAGAATTTTGAAAAGAGTAACCCGTTGATTGTTTATTGGAAAGAAATCATTAGTTTTGCATATTAATAAAGATATAACCCTCATTGTTTTCTGATTTCAAATTAGTTGTAAGTAATAAATTTTTTCATGGATTATAATACGAGCAGAAAGAAACTCCCTATGCCGGAGTATGGACGGAACATACAGAATATGGTTGATCACCTCTGTACCATTGAAGACCGGGAAAAGCGGAACCGGATGTCGCAAACCATTATTGACGTCATGGGGAACCTCTATCCATACCTGCGTGATTATGCTGAATATAAACATAAATTGTGGGATCACCTGGCCATCATGACCGACTTCAAATTAGACATCGATTATCCGTACGAGCTTCCGTCGCCTGATATTTTAACAACGAAGCCCAATACCATCGAATATAACCAAAGCAATATTAAGATCAAACATTACGGATTGATCACTGAAAAGCTTATTTCTGCTGCCATTGAAATGAGTGGAGAAGAGCAACGCGTCTTGGTTGAACAGATTGCCAATCAGATGAAGAAGTTGTATATGGTATGGAACAAGGATGCTGTGGAAGATGAGAAGATCTTTTCCGACATTGAAGAGTTATCCGGCAAACGGTTGAAGGTTCCGCATGATTTGCAGCTTGCTGAGGTGAAAGTTGCCGTAGTTCCGGTTTCTTCTCAGCAGCAGAAAAAGAAAAAGCGAAAAAAATAGTTAAATCAACGCGTTATGGCAACTTTTCTTGTTGAAGGGGGCCACCCCCTGGAGGGCACGCTGGAACCGCAGGGTGCGAAGAATGAAGCATTACAGATTCTCTGTGCTACTCTGCTGACAAGTGAAGAGGTTGTTGTTGAGAATATTCCGGAGATCCGTGATGTTTTGCAGCTCATCGAAATTCTAAAGGGATTGGGGGTTTTGTGTGAACGGTTACGGCCCGGTGTTTTCAGGTTTTGCGCTGCGGATCTGACTATTGATTATCTGAAGTCTGAGATATATGCCAAACAGGCTGCCAGTTTACGGGGTTCAGTTATGATCGTGGGGCCGCTTTTAGCTCGCTTTGGGCAGGGATTCATTCCTCAGCCCGGGGGTGATAAGATTGGTCGCCGGCGGATAGACACCCATTTTACCGGGCTGCAAAGTTTAGGCGCAACGTTTCGTTTCGATCCTCAAAACAAATGGTTTTCTGTATCGGCTAAAAAATTACATGGCACTTATCTGTTGTTGGATGAGGCATCGGTGACCGGAACAGCCAATATTATGATGGCTGCTGTTCTGGCAACGGGAGTCACTACCATATACAATGCTGCCTGCGAACCCTATATTCAGCAGCTCTGTAAAATGCTGGTGTCAATGGGCGCAAAAATATCCGGAATTGGCTCCAATCTGCTCACCATTGAAGGTGTGACGTCGTTGAAGGGCTGTACGCACCGGATCCTTCCCGACATGATTGAAGTGGGAAGCTTTATCGGTCTGGCTGCGCTGACTGCTTCCAAGATAACCATCAGGAATGTCGGGCTTCAGCATCTCGGTATTATACCTGCCTCCTTTCGTCGCCTGGGCATCCGGGTTGATCAGGAGGGAGATGACCTGATTGTCAAAGATACCGGGCATTATGAAATTGAAAGTTACATCGACGGATCTATCATGACCATTGCTGATGCTCCCTGGCCCGGACTGACACCAGACTTGCTGAGTGTTTTTCTGGTCGTTGCCACCCAGGCGAAAGGGAGCGTTTTGATCCACCAGAAGATGTTTGAAAGCCGTCTGTTCTTTGTGGATAAACTGATCGATATGGGGGCACAGATCATTTTGTGCGACCCACACCGCGCAACGGTCATCGGCATGAACCGGGAACACCCGCTGCGAGGTACAAAAATGACTACACCCGATATCAGGGCAGGAATTGCGCTGCTGATCGCCGCGCTTTCAGCAAAAGGTAAGAGTACCATCGATAATATCGAACAAATCGACCGCGGATATGAAAATATTGAAGTCCGCCTGAGAAATATTGGCGCAAAAATTACCCGGGTCTGAACCCTTTCTTTTCGATCCATGTTATATTTGCCGATGCCGATAAAATAAATACCCGGTTTATGGTGTTTATATGTTGGATCGTTTTTCTGTGATACCATTGTTTTTTATGAAGCATACCGTGGATAAAAGGGGTGATGTTACGGATAAATAGTGAGATTTGTAAACCTTAATGATTAATATACAATGAAGCATCTGGTTGTTTGGAATATTTTATGGATTTTCAGTATCTCTATGGCGATTGGTCAACCAACGCTGGGAACGGGAATTGGTGATAAGGCACCTGAGTTGATTGGGAAATCGGTGCAAGGTGAGACTCAAAAACTATCAGACACGAAAGGTCAATTGGTTTTGCTCGATTTTTGGGCATCGTGGTGTGGCCCTTGCCGGCGTGAGAATCCTGTTGTGGTGAATGCCTGGAATAAGTACAAGAATAAAACGTTTAAAAACGGGAAGGGCTTTACCGTTTTTAGTGTCTCTTTAGACCGGACTGAAGATGCCTGGAAGAAGGGAATTGCTGATGATAAGCTTGGCTGGAATTACCATATCAGTGATTTGAAGGGGTGGTATTCGAAACATGCAGCCATTTATGGAATTCGGAGTATCCCGGATAATTTTCTGATTGACGGCGATGGCGTGATCATTGCCCGAAAACTGCGAGGGGCCGATCTGGAAGCTGTGCTGGAGAAACTTCAAAAATAGCGCTGCGATACCAATTTTTGACCATCTTTTCACCAATTGGCACTCATTACCGAATTTGAGTGCCAATTTGTCTTTTTAGTGAGTGTGGCAAATTTTTTGATAAGCAGAGCAAGACAACAAGCGCCGGAAAGAGTGTCTCTTGTGAAAATGCATTACGTTTTTAATTGTCTTAACAGATGATTATTATTTTTTGTGTGTTATTTGACAGTCTTTGAGAATAATTAATGTACATACGATGAAGAAAGGTAAAACAGAAAAATCAGTGACTACTGAGAAGGAGAAAACAGGCCCGGAGGCGAAGAAGGTTCAGGTGGAGCCTTCGGGAGAATCAGTCACCGAAGAAAATCCGGAGGAGAAAAAGAAGGGATCTTCACACGATAAGCAAGATCAGAAATTCCATGATCTGGAATTGAAGTTTAACGATCTGTCTGACAGGCATCTGAGGTTACAGGCCGAATTTGATAATTTTCGGAAACGCACGGTTCGTGAGAAGGCTGATCTGATCCGGTCGGGTGGTGAAACGATTCTCGCAGGTATCCTGCCCATCATTGACGATTTTGAGCGGGCCATTGAGTCGTTGAAGCAGGTGCCCGAAGAGGATCCTTCAAAAATGGGAACGATTCTTATATACAATAAGTTCAAAGAGTTTTTAAGCAAAAACCAGGTGAAGGAGATTGTGGCGCTTCATCAATCATTTGATGTGGATCATCATGAAGCGATTACAAAAATTCCGGCACCTGAAGAAAAATTCAAAGGGAAAGTCGTTGATGTGATACAGAAGGGATATACGTTAAACGAAAAGGTTATTCGATATGCCAAGGTTGTGGTAGGAGAATAAAAAGTAGAATAGATGGCAAAAAGAGATTATTACGAAATTCTCGGTGTTGGGAAGGATGCTAATGCGGAGGAGATAAAGAAGGCTTACCGAAAAAAGGCATTGCAGTACCATCCGGATAAAAATCCGGGTAATAAAGAGGCCGAGGAGAAGTTCAAGGAGGCCGCTGAAGCATACGAAGTGTTGCGTGATCCGGCCAAAAAGCAGCGGTACGATCAGTTTGGTCATGCCGGAATGGGGGGTGCATCCGGGGGTGGCGGATTTGGCGGATTCTCCGATATTGAGGATATATTTTCTGCCTTTGGAGATATTTTTGGCGGACATTTTGGCGGATTCGGCGGATTTGGCAGCAGTCGCTCTTATTCCGGCGGCGGAGGCCGGCGGGTTACCCGTGGATCAGATCTCAGGGTGAAGGTCAGGCTAACGCTGAATGAGGTTGCCAATGGCACAGAGAAGAAGATTAAGGTAAAGAAATACGTAGAGTGTCAGCATTGTAACGGAACGGGAGCCAAAAGCGGATCGGCGTATTCATCCTGTTCTTCGTGTGGAGGATCGGGGCGTGTAACCCGTGTGGCCAATACCCTGTTAGGACAGATGCAGACAACCTCTGCATGCCCTACATGCCAGGGCGAAGGGAAAATTATTGCCGATAAATGCTCTTATTGTGCCGGGGAAGGAGTCATTCGGGATGAAGAGATAATCTCAATTAAAATTCCCGCCGGCGTTGGTGAGGGGATGCAGATGACCGTTACGGGAAAGGGAAATGCTGCCCGCAGGGGTGGTATTAGCGGTGATTTGTTGGTGGTCATTACCGAGGAGGAGCATCCGGAGCTGGTTCGCGACGGAAACAATCTCATTTATAATTTGTTTCTTTCATTTCCGGAGATAACGCTGGGAACGACTGCCGAAATACCCACGGTAGACAGCAAAGTAAAGGTAAAGATTGAGCCGGCGACCCAGCCGGAGAAGATATTGAGGCTTCGTGGCAAAGGACTTCCCGATGTCAATGGTTATGGCAGAGGAGACCTGCTGGTGCGTATTCATGTCTGGATTCCCAAAAAACTCAATTCTGAAGAGCGAAAGGTATTGGAAAAACTGCTGGTCTCCCCGGGATTTCAGGAGGGGCCAAGCGCTTCCGAAAAGTCGTTTTTTGAGAAGATGAAAGATATTTTTTAACCGGAACAGGAAGCTATCGCCGGTAGCGGCTAACCGCGGTTACAAAGATTCCATAAGAATGCCGGCCGTTTTGAACTTCTCCTCCAGGAGCTGTGGGGAGCAGGGTTTTCCCCGGCGCGTAAGCACCGAGGTTACGCAGGCATCAACCATCAGTGTTTCATCCGGTTTCCGGAAAATCTGCTGCTTAAATACGATGCGCAGCGATCCTTTTTTTGCCATTTTCAGTCGGACGATGAATTGATCGCCGGGGCGCAGCGGAAATTTATAGTTGAGTTCGGCCCGGATAACAACGGCATCGATTCCCTCTTCATGCATTTGGGCGAAACTGATCCCCGCCTTTTCCAAAAACTTATGACGGCAGTGCTCCAGGTAATTTTGATATACGGAGTTATTTACGATTCCCTGAATGTCGCACTCATAATCGCGAACATCCATCGTGATCTCAAAATGATAATCTTGCATGGATCTAAAAGCTATTGAGCAAGCGTTGGGTAATTGCCAAAAAGCGTTGAATGTCGTTTAATGTGATGGCTTGGGTCGCCATAGTGATGGAAGATGTTGCCTGCGGTGTCATTATTATTTAATCATAAAGTCTAACATTTTCTCATCTTCGA
>CAZILU010000027.1:0-18322 GCA_964540165.1 uncultured Mariniphaga sp. | reverse complement strand
TGCCTGCGGTGTCATTATTATTTAATCATAAAGTCTAACATTTTCTCATCTTCGATAAATCCCTCCAATCGGTCACCGATTTTTACCGGTCCGACTCCGGCGGGTGTTCCGGTATAGATCAGATCTCCAATTTTCAGGGTAATGTATCGCGACACATGAGCGATGATATCATCGAAGGGGAAGATCATAAGCCCTGAGTTGCCCGTCTGGATTGTTTGTCCATTGACGTTAAGGCTAAAGCGGATATTTGCCGGATCAGAAAAGTCGGAAACGGGGATGAAATTATGGCTGATCACTGCAGCCCGGTCGAAGGCTTTGCACTTCTCCCAGGGCAATCCTTTTTTTATCAGTTCATATTGCAGATCCCGGGCTGTGAAGTCAACACCCAGTCCAATCTGGTCGTAATATCGATTGGCAAACTGTTTTTCGATATTTTTTCCAACGCGTGATATGCGAAGGACCAGTTCAATTTCGTGATGGACCTCTTTTGTCCAGTCGGGAATAAAAAAGGGGTCGTTGTTCCGCAGGAGTGAAGAATCGGGTTTCATAAAGAAGACCGGTTCATCGGGAACTTCGCTGTTCAGTTCGCGGGCGTGAGCCACGTAATTTCTTCCTATACAAATTATCTTCATCTGCGTTGTTTTATCTCATTTATCCATCATTCGCAATTTGATCTGTGTGAGCACTTTCTTTGTGTATAGAGGGAATTCGCTATTGATAATCCAGCCGAAATACCCGGGCTGTTCCCGGAGTACTTTTTCAACGGGCACTCCTTTGTTTTTGCCAAAGTTAAAGATTTCCAATCCTTCGTCGTTATAGACGATCCGCCCGACAAAATCAACATTCCGGTCGTACGCTGAAAACTGGCTCAGCTTTTCCATATCGTTTACTACCGGGAATGATTTTTTCCCCCGGTTATCTTCATATTCGACATTTTGATAAGCGTCAAGTTGAGCCAACAGAACCTCGTAAGTAGCCCGGGTGTCTGCCAAAGCGCTATGCGCATCGATTAACGGCTTATTGCAATAGAATTTGTAGGCTGCGGCGAGGGTTCGTTTTTCCATTTTATGGAAAATGGCCTGCACATCGATGAATTTTTTCTTTTTCAGATCGATGTCGATATCGGCACGGAGGAACTCCTCCGCCAGCAGGGGGATGTCGAACCGGTTGGAGTTGAATCCTGCCAGATCACAACCTTCGATGAACTTTGCCAAATTTTTTGCTACCTCACGGAAGGTTGGTTCGTTGGCTACATCGTCGTTTGTAATGCCATGAATTCTGGCCGCTTCTTCGGATATTGGAATTTCGGGATTGATTCGATGCAGCAATTCCACTTCCGAGCCGTCAAGTTGAATTTTCAGCAGCGCAATTTCTACGATCCTGTCTTTAACGACATCGATTCCGGTAGTTTCGAGATCTAAAAAGACGATCGGATTTTTGAGGTATAACTGCATAATTATCTTTAGGCGTTTATCATCATCGGCATCAGCAGCATCAGCACATCTTCAGCCTCTTCATCGGTTTCGGCGGGCAGCAGCAGGCCGGCGCGTGAAGGGTCGCTCATCTCCATCCGGACATCGGAAGCGGAGATATTTGACAGGATCTCCTGAAGGAAGGTTGATTTGAATCCGATTTCGATCTCTTCGCCGTCGTATTCGCAGTTTAGCCTTTCAACAGCAGAGATTGAGAAGTCAATATCCTGGGCAGATATGATTAGTTGGTTATCGTTGATGTTCAGTTTAACCAGATTGCTTGCCTGGTTGGAAAAGACGGAAACCCTTCGGACCGTATTGTAAAATGCCAAACGGTCGATCGCCATTTTATTGGGGTTATTTTTCGGGATCACCGAATTGTAACTTGGGTAATTTCCTTCAACCAACCGGCATATGAGTTTGTAGTTGGTCATTGTGAACATGGCATTTTTATTATCGAATTCCAGTTTCACATCAAACTCCTCTTTGGGGAGCAGGTTTTTCATGAGTCCGGCCGGCTTTTTGGGCAAGATGAACGACGAATCGAACTCGGATGTTGCATCGGACCGGCGGTAGCGAACCAGTTTGTGTGCATCGGAGGCAACAAACCCCATGTGTTCCGGTGAAAGCTCAATGAAGATGCCGTTCATTACCGGGCGCAGTTCATCGTCGGCGGTGGCAAAGAGCGTTTTCTCGATTCCTTTGGACAGGATTTTAGGGGCAACCACCACCGTATTAGCCTCCTCCTTGTTGATTACCGGCATCATGGGGAAGTCTTCACCACTTTGACCGACGATGCTGTACTTTCCGTTTTCGGAGAAGATCTCAATGCCAAACGATTCAGCATTGATCTGGAATGTCAGTGGTTGTTCCGGAAACTCTTTCAACGTATCGATTAACAGCCGTGCAGGTACAGCAATGGTACCTTCCCCCTCAATATTGTCGAGCTCCATGTGGGTAATCAGCGTCGATTCCAGATCGGAAGCGGTAATAATCAGTTCTGTCTCATTTATTTGAAACAGAAAGTTATCCAGTATTGGCATAGTACTCTTACTGCTGATCACCTTGCTTATAGCTAACAGGTGGCTCAGTAAATCGGTGCTAGAAACAACAAATCTCATAAGGTTCTATTTTATTAAATTTTTTCGCTTGTTAAAAAAAAACAGTCTGCAATGCCTTCAGGCTTCACAGAAACGACCTCCGGGCAATCATTCACAATGATGGAACGAATATACAAACTTTAATCCTTTTATCCGTTTGCAGGGGTTTGATTTTTTTAGCCATTTATGAACGGGAGAATCTTCTTTTTCTGAAGAGGCTGAAAAGCAGCGCCCACAGTCCGGTAAAGATCAATGGCAGAATCACATTGAGCCATCGCCATTGATGCTTCTCTTCGCGCAGGCGCACTTTATCCAAAAGTCTCAGTTTTTGAGTGCGGCTGCGCAGGTGCATAATGCCCTCGTCGTCGTTTAGGTAATAGATGATATTCAACAGAAACTCTTTATTCCCGAAGGTTTGACCGGATACCCGGTCGAATCCCAGCTCCTGAATGCGTGGAGGATCGGAAGCATAGTCCACGTTGTTAACGATGATGTTGCCATCGGCGATTACCACCATTTTAGCCGGAAGGCTTTTTTCATGAATTTCAGTGGCCGGAATTCCCAGCGGCTCTAACATCCGGTTTTTGAATATCGAAGTGAAGGAGCCTTCGAGGAGCACTCCGGCGGGTATGAACGATTGGTTGAACAGTTCACGTGCCGGCGGGTTGTCAATGTTTTGAAGGCTTACGGTTGATGGTGATTTAACGGTTCTGGCGTAGGGTGAGGTAGAGAGGATCACCTCTTTTTTGACATCCGGAACATCCGTTAACGTATCGATCGATGAAGCAAAACCCGCGTATACGCGGTTTAAATTTTTAGAAACAGGGTGATGATCGGAGGGGACCAATAGCGGCGCATAGTACCAGGGGTGGAGGGTGAATTGCGGCGGGCTTCCTGCCGGAGCGGTATTCACCCTGATTCGGGCACAATCCACATCCTGCAGCAATTCATAGTTGAGGCGAACGCCATAGCGGAATAGCTGATCGTGCAGGTTCAGATCTCTGGGAAAGGCCATGGTGCGGTGGCCGGTAGCGAGGCTGTCGAGACTGACCTCTACCGGATCGATCAGCCACAGAACATTGCCACCTTTCATAATAAACTGGTCGATGTAAAATTTATCCTTCCCGGAGAAAGGCTCTTTGGGATCAGCGATGATCAGTATTCCGGCCTGCGAGGAGTCCAGCCTGGCAGCGTTCAACCGTGTTATCGTGAAATCGTTATGAAGCGCATTTGAGAAATCGTACACCTGGTAGCGGTCGGCTTCCCCGTGTCCCTCAAGAAATGCCACGAGAGCCGGATGGGTACGTGAGAGTTTCCGGAAAGCGTTAACCAGCTCAAATTCAACGGTTTCGATAGAGTGGTTGAAATTTGTTTCATACGTAAAGTCGGGATTGTACTTCAGGAAATTTACGGCAGTCTCCTTGCCATTGAAGCGGAGGATGGCACCCGGAAAGATGAGCCTGCTGCTGACTCCCTGGTCTGTCTGCTGGCGAAAGCTGGTGGGCTGAACTCCTTTTTCTGTCAGGCTCTGGATGAAGTCATCTCTTTTTTTGGAATTGGGAATGGCATAGGGATCGGTCAATTTTACCCGGATGGTATTGGGTGCATAAGCATCGAGGATGGCAATTTTTTCGAAGACCTCCTGTTGCAATTTCCGAAGGCCCGGTTCCAGTTTTCCGGCGAGAAAGAGTTCGATCTCCACATCGTGTTCTAATTCATTGGCAATTTGCGCACTGACCGGAGCGATGGAATAGCGTTTGTCTGCCGTCAGATCGATGCGGGCCAGAAAATTGTTTGAAACGGCAAAAAGTAACATGAGGCCGATGGATAACCAGATGGTTTGGTTTCTGAACGCACTCTGTCTCCACTTTCTATGGTGCAGGAATCCCCGGGTAATCCAGAGGAACAGGAAGGTCATGCCTGAAAAGTAGATGATGTCGCGCAGGTCTAAGACCCCGCGCGATACCGATAGGTAATGGGTGTCAATGCTCAGCCATCGCAGCATCTGTTCCATCAGATAGGGGAGCCCCGTGCTGGCAATGAAGTCGAACCCCAGATAAAAGATGAAGGAGAGTGTCATGGCCAGGATGAAGGAGACAATCTGGTTGTCGGTCAGGGACGATGCAAAAAGGCCAATGGCTATATAGATTGCTGCCAGGAAGAAGAGGCCGAAGAACGATCCCCAGGTCGCACCGGTATCGATGCTTCCGACGGGATTTCCCAACAGGAAGACAGAGAGAAAGTAGAGCAGGGTAGGGAGCAGAGAGAAGGTGACCAGTACCAGGCTGGCCAGGAATTTGGCGCTGATCAGTTGAAGTTCCGACAGGGGGCGGGTGAGCAACAGCTCCAGGGTTCCGGTTCGCTTTTCTTCGGCAAACGATCGCATGGTGATGGCAGGGATCAGAAAAAGGTAGAGCCAGGGTGCGAGAGCGAAAAGGCCTTCAAGTGACGCATAACCGCTGTCCGGTATGTTGTATTGGCCGGGGAAAACCCAAAGGAAGAGACCGGTAATCAGAAGAAATACCATAACAACCAGGTATCCGATGAGCGAACCGAAGAATGATGTTAACTCTTTTTTGAATAAACTGTACATCGGTATTAATTATTCATTTTTATCCGTGGTCATCCGCACCATTTGCCGGGCTGCTTTTTGTGAGCACCCCGGATCGCCGGTTATTTCACTTAAACGATCGTAGTCGGCGCTTATTTTGTTCCGGTATGCTTCATCGTATAACAGACAATGCAACTCATCCCTGACCTTTTTAAAGGTCATGTTAACCTGAATGAACTCCCTGACAGCTTCTTTGTTAAGAATCAGGTTGGGAAGGGAGGCCCATGGTACCTTCAGAAAGAAATTTTTCATCAGGAGCTGAACCGGCCAGCCCCCCTCAACGCGGTACAGTACCGCTTGTGGTACTTTGAAAAGGGCTGTTTCAAGGGTGGCCGTTCCCGATGCTACGAGAGCGGCATAAGCATGGTTCAGAAGATCGTACGTTTGGTTGTAAATAACCGGGATATTCATATCCTTCAGGATTTTTTTATAAATGGCGGGATTGACCGATGACACCCCGGCCACGACAAACTGAAATTCCGGATAACATGCAGCCACTTTTTTCATGACCGGAAGTGTATGGAGGATCTCCTGTTTTCTGCTGCCCGATAACAGGGCAACGATTGGCCTGTTATCGAAGTTGTATTGCCGGAGAAACGCTTCGCGGGGAAGGGCCGTTTTTCGGAAGTCAGCGATGGCATCCGTTAAGGGATTTCCAACATAATGTACGTCAACGTTGTGTTTTTTGAAATATTCCGTTTCGAAAGGAAGTATGGTGAACAGCTGGTCGACATACGCTTTGATCTTCTTTATCCGGTACTCTTTCCACGCCCACACCTTGGGCGATATGTAGTAGAATACCCGGATCTGATGCTTTTTGGCAAATTCAGCCATGCGAAGGTTAAAGCCGGGATAATCGATCAGAATTAGGGCGTCAGGAGCATATTTTACGATGTCTTTTTGTCCAAAGCGTAAATTCTTTCCGATGGTTTTCAGGTTAAGCAGCACCGGAACAATACCCATAAAAGCCATTTCCCGGTAATGTTTAACCAGATCTCCGCCCACAGCCGCCATCAAATCACCTCCAAAGAAGCGAAACCGGGCAGCCGGATCTGCTTTTTTTATCTCCCGCATCAGGTTGGCACCATGTAAATCGCCCGAGGCTTCTCCTGCTATAAGGTAATAGTTCATTTTAAGGAAAGTAAAAAGTAAAAAGTTAAAAGTTAAAAGTTTTGGATATTAAGATTGCCAGGGCATAAAGGATGGTTGCACCTAAAACACCACGGGCAGTACGTTCGTATTTGATTTTTAAAAATCCCATAAAAATCAGGATATTAGCAAATACACACAGGCTAAACAGCTTGATCAGTGCGTGCATCTGCCATAAGTTTCTCAGATACTCCTCCAAAGGGATTTGCCGGTTTTTAAAAATATAGATGGCAAAGAAGATGAGGAGAGGCATTAAAAAACCGGTTAGAAATCCGATTCCCGGATTATCCAGGGGTTGTTTTGGCTTTTTTTCTTTCAGAATGTCCATTCTTTCAGATTTTCCAGCGTCTTATAGCAGGTCATGTCAACCGAAACAGGAACGATTGAGGCAAAACTGTTTTGCAGGGCATTGATATCGGTCTCTTCCGACGTCTCTTCAAAATTCTTAAAGTATCCGGAAAGCCAGTGATACTCCCTTCCGTGAGGGTCAACTCTCTTTTCGAACTCTTCGACCCATTTCCCGTGTGTTTGCCGGCACATCTTAATTCCTTTGGGCTTTCCTTTCGGGATATTGATATTGAGACAGGTAAAGGGGGGTATGCCGTGATCGATAACACGTTGGAATACTTTGGCAACAATAATTTTTGCTTTTGAGAAGTCGGCATCCGGGCTAAAATCATCGAGTGAGAATCCCAGAGACGGAACGCCGTGCAGACTCCCCTCAATAGCGGCTCCCATCGTTCCGCTATAGATGACGCTAATGGCAGCATTAGAACCATGGTTGATGCCTGAGACTACATAATCGGGTGTACGATCGAGCAGGTTGTTAAAGCTGAGTTTAACGCTGTCGACCGGGGTTCCGTTGCATTTCCAGGTAGGCACACCATGAATTTTTTCAACGGGAACAGCCCGAAGGGGCTGATCGACGGTAATACCACAAGCCTTCCCGGACATTGAGACTTCCGAAGATATCACAACTACTTCACCAAAAAAGTGCATCACTTCAACCAGTTCACGAAGGCCTTTGGCATGAATGCCATCATCGTTGGTAACTAATATCAAAGGTTTTTCTGTCATATTCATTCACTCTGAAAAACAAAGATAATTCAAAATATTCAAGAAAAATAATATTTCATCTCTTCCCGGCATTTCCCGCTTCTCAGGAAAAATAAGATGGGAACGGGGTGTTTTTTTTGATTCGATATTGTGGCAGGTGGAATGATCGCTTTATAGCGGATTATCTTCATCGGGGTAATGGCGATTATGCCACCCGCACTGCGATGGCACTCTTCTTTTTCCGAAGGCATCTGTCGCGTTAAGAAAAGGGTTATCTTTGCTATTAAATTACGAAATGCGATTTGCTTTGGTATGGCCCTGCCGCTATTTTTCGGACCTATTGAAGCATTACTTATAAAAAAGAGCTGTCAGATTATGCGATTTATCAGAGAAAAAAGTGCCTGTTTGGTCATCGATATACAGGAGCGGTTATACCCGGTGATGTATCGGCGTGAGGCGTTGCTACGAAACAACAAAATTTTACTTACGGGGATGCAGGTATTGCAGGTTCCGGTCATTGTAAGTCAGCAATATTCACGCGGTCTGGGTGAAACGATTGGTGAGATCCGGGATTTATTTGATGAATTTCAGCCGGTTGAAAAACGGGCATTTAGTTGCTGCGATGTTCCGGGGATTACCGATAAACTAACCGCGCTTGGTGTCAGTCAGGTTTTTCTGTGCGGGATAGAGTCACATGTTTGTGTTTTACAGACCGCGCTTGATCTGAAGGCGTTGGGCTACGTGCCTGTTGTCGTGATGGATTGTGTCTCATCGCGGCATAAGAATAACCTTAAAATAGCGCTGGAGCGGTTTCGTTATGAAGGCATTCCGGTAACTTCGGCTGAGTCGGTTTTGTTTGAGCTGACGCGCACCTCCGAAGCGCCGGAGTTTAAGGCTATTTCCAACCTGGTGAGGTAGGTTGTTTATACAGCAGGCTGCTATTTTTCCAGCTGATTTTCGACCGGGACGACCCCCTTCGAATGGTCTGTTTTTATTTTTCTGATGGCCTCGATAATTTCGGGGTGTTGTTCGGCAATATTGAATTTTTCTGACGGGTCGGTATTCAGGTCATACAGCAGCGGGATTTCATGCTTCTGTTCGGCATTGGTAATATCTGTTGCCGGGTCTGTTATGGGATGTGCCGTTGATGAGTTGTACTCGTTTCTTGTGTAGAAGTGTGCTTTGTAATTCCCCACGCGCACGGCATAAATTTTTTCTCCCCGGTAATAGAACACTTCATTTCGCACACTTTTCCCCGATCCTGTGAGGCACGGGCAGAGGTCATAACCGTCGTAAATTCTGTCGTCGGGCAGTTTTGCGCCTGAGAGCCGGCAGAACGTTGGGAAGATATCCATGGTGGTTGCCATATCCATCACCACACCGGGGGTTATTTTTCCCGGCCACCGGAATATGGCAGGCACCCTCATTCCGCCCTCAAAAGTTCCTCCTTTGGCTCCTCTCAGCATGCCGGCAGATCCGCCATGGGTTTTGTAGATATGCCACGGGCCGTTATCGGAAGTAAAAACGATGAGGGTATTGTCGTCGAGCCCCTCTTCTATTAAGGTACTGATAATTTGGCCTACCGACCAGTCGATCTCTTCAATAACATCACCGTAAATACCTGCGATAGATCTGTTTTTGAAATTTTCGGATCGGAAGAGCGGTATGTGAGGCATGGAGTGAGCGAGGTAGATAAAAAATGGTTCTCCCTTCATGCTTTTTATTTTTGTCAGGGCCTCTTCGGTGTATCGCCTGGTAAGTGTCCGCTGGTCAGCGGGCTGTTCAAAAATCTCCCGGTCTCTCATCAGTGGGACGTTATAGGCACGATAGCGCTCTTCGTTGGCAAAGATCTTCTGCGATTCAACCCAGTTCAACCCTTCAACCTGTTCGGCAATTCGGTCCATATCATTGGAGTACGGAATGCCGAAATAGCTGTCGAAGCCATGATCTGCCGGCAGGTGTGGTGATTAATGATTTTATGACCGTGTGATTCAGATTCATATTTTATGTAATTATAATCCATTGGGTTAGGTTCGAACAAACTTAATTCATCTGGTTTCGGGCTTTTTTTCTTGCTTCATCAAATTTTTGCCTTAACCCGGTCAATACCTCTGCATATTCCGGTTTACCGGCGCAGTTTATGGTCTCTTCCGGATCGGAGCGGTGATCGTATAGCTCTTCGATTGTTTCATTACCGGCATCTGCCCAGCGGGTATATCTCCATTGGTTGGTACGGAGGGTTGCATCCACGCCATGATAGGAGACGGTGAAAGCGAAGTTTTTATGTTTCTTTGGTTTTTGTCCTTTCAGGAAGGGAGCCAGGCTTGATCCTTGCAGAATTGCCGGTTGTTGTGCGGATAATCCGCACAGGTCAGTCAGCGTGGGATAGAGATCAATAAGTTCGGTAATTTCATGGCATACAGATCCGTATTGGTTGCTGTATCCGGGGGCTGATATGATCAGGGGGACGCGTACGCTGCCTTCCCACAGACTGGTCTTTGACCAGCAGTCGTGTTCCCCCAGGTTATATCCATGGTCAGATATAAAAATGACGATGGTCTCCTCGCGCAGGTTAAGCCGGTCGAGTGCATCGAGAACTCTTCCCACCTGTTGATCCATAAACCGTACGGAAGCCATGTAGCTGCTGATGGTTCTTTTTTTCTGTGCTTCATCCATGCCCCAAATCTTATCATTTTGCCTTCGCAGGGCCTGTTCGGGAGTGTTGGGATTCTCTGTTTTTGCAGGCAGGAGGACATCGTCTTCCGGGTAATTGATGAAGCAGCTTTCGGGGGCAATGAACGGCACATGAGGCCGGATAAAACCTACCGCCAGGAAAAATGGTGCATCGTTTTTTATTTTTGTCTGATTTTTGATCTGTGAGGGCCCTTTTCCGGCACGCGTTTCCATGATGGCTATTGCTTGGCTTGCAGCCATATAGTCGGCCTGTGTTTCGGCATATTGATCCGGAAGGATCATCCGGGAGAAATTGGATCCGTAGTGCAGGTTTTTGGGAGAGAGCAGTTCGAGATTGCCCTGACTGAATGTTTCCGGAGCCAGCACATTGTAGGCATAGTCCCATGAGTCTGGCTCATCGGATCCTGGTTCCCCTTTTTCGATCCCACCCGGAATACCCATATGGTAGATTTTAGAAACCCGGGCGGTGTAATAGCCCTGTTCTCTGAAAAAACCGGCAACAGAGGGGTGGTTGGCAAGCGCGGGCGTTTCTGTCTTGTAACTTCCCATGCGATAATCATTTTTCAGCACCCCGTTGGTTTCGGGATACAATCCGCTCATGAACGAGGCGCGGGAAGGCCCGCATAACGGGTATTGGCAGTAGGTATGTGCGAAACGGACACCCTCTTTTGCCAGCCGGTCCAGGTGAGGGGTATGTTTATCGACCGCCATGTAAGGACCGATTCTGGTGTTGAGGTCATCTGAAACAATTAGCAGGATGTTGGGTTTTTTTGACCCTGGTTCCCCGGCGTGCAGCACTTTTGGCCCGGTAATGAACGGTAGTGGCAAACAAAAAATAATGAATGTTTTAATTATCAGTTGTTTCATCTGTTTATTTTTTCTCGCAAAGGCGCAAATGCGCAAAGGAAAAGTTAAAATAATCATGGTCGTTTGTGTCAAAAAACGTCATGCTCGTTTCATCTCATTTTCCGGCCCGATGGAACTCGCGTACTTTTAATTCTGCTTGATTATCATTTATTTACGGATTTTGGTTCCGTTTATGATCGGGCAGCAAGCATTGGCTATCTTTTGGCCTGGCGATCTAAGTAGGCTTTCAGGTAATGGTCGTTCAGCTCATCACTGTCGCCATAATGACGTCTCAGATCCTCCAGCCGTTTATGCATCATCTCCCGGACTTCAGCATAGGCCGGGTCGTTATAGATATTTTTCATCTCCATCGGATCGGTTTGCAAATCGTACATCTCCCATTCGTCGATATCGTAGTAGAAGTGCATTAGCTTATAACGGTCTGTGGCAACGCCATAATGTCTTTTAACCATATGAACCGATGGGTATTCGTAGTAGGTATAATAGACGGCATCCCTCCAGGTGTCGGTTTTTCCGGCAGCCAGGTTCCGGAATGATTCTCCCTGCATCTCTTCGGGGATTTTAATGCCGGCATAGTCGAGAAGGGTCGGGGCGAAGTCGAGGTTTTGCACCAGTTTATCGATTTTTGTTCCCGGCTTAATCTCTTTTGGAAACCTTACCAGCAGCGGTGTGCGGAACGACTCTTCATACATGAAGCGTTTATCGAACCAGCCATGTTCGCCCAAATAGAATCCCTGATCGGAGGTATATACAACGATTGTATTTTCTGCCAGGCCGGCCTCCTCTAAGTAATCGAGAACTTCGCCAACGCCATCGTCGACAGATTTGATTGTACGCAGGTAGTCTTTGATATATCGGTTATATTTCCACAATGCCAGCGCTTTTCCATCGGGCATGTTTGCCAGCAGTTGTTGGTTTTTTGGTTCATAGGCAGCCATCCATGCTTCGCGTTGCTCCGGTGTCATACGCATGATATCGCTTTTATAGTGAGCGGTTGAATCTCCGTTTGGATCAACGATTAATTTGAAGTCGTGACCCCATTGAGCATGGCCGTCGATTTGCATCTCCTGTTCGCGTGCTGCACGGCCTCTGCCTTCATAGTTGTCGAAGAAGTTGACTGGTGGTTCAAACGTGACATCATCGTATAGTGTCAGGTATTTCGGTGCGGGTTGCCAGTTCCGGTGTGGGGCTTTTTGGTGGTACAGCAGGCAGAACGGCCTGTTTGGGTCACGGGTGTTTTTCAGCCAGTCGAGCGTTGTTTCCGTAATTATTTCGGTACAGTACCCCTCTTTTTTGACCCTTTTCCCATCGATCAGAAAGTCGGGATTGTAGTATTGTCCCTGCCCTGGCAGAACCATGGAGAAGTCAAATCCCTGCGGGATCCCATCTAAATGTATTTTCCCGATCATGGCAGTCTGATAGCCGTTGGCCTGCATCAGTTTTGGAAAGTTCTCCTGATCCCAGTTAAATGGCTGGACATTATCCACTTTTCCATTGATGAAACTGTGTTTTCCCGTCAGGAGAACGGCCCGGCTCGGAGCACATATTGAGTTGGTTACGCAGGCCCTGGTGAAGATTGCACCTTCCTTTGCCAGACGGTCGATCTGGGGCGTTTCATTCAGTCCGTGTCCATAGGCGCTGATGGCCTGGTATGCATGGTCATCACTCATGATAAACAAGATGTTTGGGGGTTGTGGGGCGGTGGATTTGGATGTGCAGCCGGTCAAACCCAATACAATGATGATCAGGGTAAAACATGGAATCCGAAATGGTTTTATCATGATAAAAAGTTTTTAATTTGGTTTTCCCAACAAACTTAAGAAAATGGCGGAAATATTGCCTGAATCTTTTGAAATAATTGATGCAATTTTTTACGGCAGGTCATCAATGAAACGGAAGATTCAAAATCCGGCTGGATCCATTTTACGGTTTATAGGTAATGAACAATCAATTTTGCACATCGGTATTCAGGAGGGGTGAATTACTCATCAATATCCTTTTTCACCAGGTAATATTGGTTTTTATTGATCGAAAATATCCCCTGGTCATAGCAGAAGTAACAGTTTCTACCGTTATCAAGCTTCAGGATATGCGTGAAATAGTTGTATTTAAATCCTTTATTTGTAAGGGTATTTTTTTGAATTTGGGTTCGTCCTTTCGGATTCAATTTCTCTAAAATGGTATGATTTTGTTTCAATATGCGGTTAACTTTTCGCATATAGCGGTTGGTGTTTCCAACCTTTTGATTGTTATAGGCATTGCGGCAGGCATCTGAGCAATATTTTTGGTCGGCACGACCCTTCAATGGCTCTTCGCACAGAAGGCATTTTCTGTTATTCATATATTACGTTGGATTATTTAGGCTCGCTAAAATACAAAAAAAACCAGATTCAAACGTCTGTAACCGGATCTAACCGTTTATAAACGATTAACTACCGAATGTCATGGAATTAACCCGTTAGTTTTGAAATGGAAATTGTTGAATCGGGTAAAAATAAAATTAATCATGAATGTATTAAGAAACAGCATCAGACTAATTGGGCATTTAGGAGATGATCCGAAAGTGAAAAAGCTGGAGAGTGGCAAAACGCTGGCCAGCTTTTCATTAGCCACAAATGAAGTGTTTATCGATCAGAATGGCGAGAAACAATCGGAAGCCACCTGGCATCGATTGGTTGCCTGGGGGAAGCAGGCTGAGATCGCCGAGACCTATTTAAAGAAGGGGTCAGAGGTGGCTGTTGAAGGAAAATTAACGAACCGGTCATATGATGACAAAAATGGAGAGAAGCATTATATTACTGAGATTGTTGTGAATGCCATCTTAATGCTTGACAAGAAAAACTGACAATGAGAAGGACGCTGCTCATTTTTTAATCCCCACCACAGTTGAATGGTTGAGGCCTGATTTTTCAGGCCTCAACTTTTATGTATCAGGGCTTATATCCCAAGATTTTAAACATATCTTCTACCGTCTGTTCGGTGCGATAAACCGAGTCAACAAAGTTCCCTGTCTCATCCCGGTCAATGATGACGTGTTTTGGTGACGGGATCAGGCAGTGTTTGATGCCTCCGTAGCCGCTGATTGAATCCTGATAGGCTCCGGTATGAAAGAATCCAAGGTAGAGGGGCTCTTTTTCACGGGATGAGTACCGGGGCAGCATAATCTGTTGATTCAGGTCTTCGGAGTTGTAGTAATCCGACCGGTCGCAGCTAATGCCTCCGATATTTACGCGTGTATATTCATTATTCCATTTATTGATCGGGAGGAGGATAAATTTTTCGAAGATAGACCATGCATCGGGGATGGTGTTCATCAGGCTGTTGTCGATGATATACCAAAGTTCGGCATCGTTTTGCTGTTTTTGATCGAGCACGGAGAATATGGTAGCACCGCTTTCTCCAACGGTATATTTTCCAAATTCGGTATAGATATCGGGTTCTTTGATCGATTCGGCATTGCAGGCATCTTTGATATTGTTTACGATTTCCCGAATCATATATTCATAATCGTATTCAAATCCAAGGTGACTACGGATGGGAAAACCACCACCCAGGTTAACCGAATTTAGGGTGGGGCACTCTTTTTTGAGTTCGATATAGAGCTTTACTGACTTTTGGAATTCTCCCCAGTAGTAGAGTGTATCTTTAATCCCGGAGTCAACAAAAAAATGGAGCATTGTCAGTTCCAGGTTTGATTTTCCCTGAATGTTATTCCGGTAAAATTCAAGAACTTCTGAAGCTCTGATTCCTAAGCGGGAGGTGTAGTAGGCACTTTGCGGCTCTTCATCAATCGCTTTTCTGATGCCGATCTGAACTTTCTTTCCTTTGGATAGTGCCAGCACTTTTTTCAATTCATTTTTGTTGTCTAAAACAATGGTAGAATTGGTAAAACCCATCTCTTGCAGGTCGATGATTTTTCGAATGTATTCATCGGTTTTATATCCGTTATGAACCAGTTTCAGCTTTTGGTCCAGTTTTCCCTGTTTATAGAGATTCAGGATAAGATCGATGTCGAACGAAGAGGATGTTTCCAGGTTAACATTGTACTGCAGCGCTTTATTAACTACGTGATGAAAGTGGCTGCACTTGGTGCAGTAGCAATAGTGGTAATTGCCCTGGTAGTTTGTTGCTTTCATTGCCCGTCTGAAAAGATTCCGGGCCTTTTTTATCTGGTCTCCGATGCGAGGCAGGTACATAAGCCTGAAGGGAGTGCCGTATTTATCGATGAGGTACTTTATGGAAACGCCATAAAAGGTGAGATTACCGTCCTGCAGGTCGAATCCTTCCTGCGGAAAGTAGTACGATTGCTCTATAAGATCAAGGTATGTATTCTTCATTTTCCCAAACCAACATATAAATTTTCATTCTGTTTGACGAGGCAAATTAAATACCTTTTTTTCAAAAAAATCAATTATTGACTTTTTTATATCTGTTTTAATACAATTATTTTCTTTTAGAATGCCCACTTTAATCTTCCAAAGATTGCTTTACCCAGTTCGCCGTACTCGGTGCTCTCTTTCCCGAAGAGTCGTTGGCCGGTAATCATCAATTCCAGGTTGTTGCCTAATGAATAAGTAAACGCAGGTCCGGCGAGCGAGGAGCCATCGGAGGGGTTTAACATTTCCGAAAAGCTACCGAAGAACAGCGGTGTGAAGGGGTAGGAGCGTTGGCCGAACAGGTTTTGGCGGGCCGGTGATAGCCGTTGGCTGTGAATTTTTGAAGCTGGGCATGCCTGTTGAAACAGATCAGGATCAGCAGGCTAAAAATGCTATTTGATCGGGTCATTTTTTACTGTTTTGAATCCGCCTGCGAAATCAATTACGCTCATCAATCCGTACCCCGGGTGGCTGCCGGTGGCTACGCCCACCATGTTGAAGTCCGGGTTCAGGAAGTTTTTCCGGTGCCCACGATCGCGCACGCCATCATCGATGAGCAGGTAGATGACAATTTGCTGCGCTCTGTTTCCCCCGTATGCGATGTTTTCGGCAATGCGCTTTTCCCAGGTTCCATAGCGTTCAATCCGGTCGCGCATAGTACTGCGATCACTGCCCTGATGACCGGTATGCCCGGTTTTCGACTGATCTTTTACATGGTCGCGGGCTGCCTTTGTAAGGCCTTCGTTGGGGGATACGATCGGCAGGTTTTGCTGATTTTTCAGATCTACGACGCATTCGTACAAGGCACTGATGCCTTCGTTTGTGAGGATCGGTTGATCGCCGGGGTAGTTAAGCAATTTGCGATTGTAATGGCCGGCTAACGGTTCAAGGTATTTTTCGGCATACCGTTTTGGATTGGAGCGCAGTTTGTTAATCTCTAAAATTATCTCCTTCTCCAATAAAGAGAGGTAATGCACTTCTGCTGCCGTATTCAGCCGTTGAATTTCCCATTCGGAGTGTCCCGGACTATTTGCATCAATGGCCAGAGAAATTCTGAAACAGAGCAGCAGCAGCAGCGCTATCTTTACCTTCATCGCCTTATTTTTTTTTGTAATATCGCTTATAATTTTTCCGTCTTCCAACGTAACCACGCGACGGGCTTTATTAACCACCCGCTGGTCGTGCGTTGAAAATATAAACGTAATTTTTTCCTTTTTATTTAGTTGCTCCATGATGTTAAGGAGATTTTCGGTCGAATTTGAGTCGAGATTGGCTGCAGGTTCGGAAACACCGGCCTTTTTTGTAATCTGGCTCATGGAGGTGGCGTGGTACCCGTTTTGGGAGAACGGTTCCAGCGGGTCAGTCATAAGCTCAACATAATTTGGACAGAAAAAAAATCCCCGACCGTTTTTAAATCTTGTCAGAAGCTCTATCTTTACCGCTTTCAATGAAAAAATCAAAAAGTAACATAGATATGAACAGCGACAGAAGGCGTTTTATAAAAAATTCTGCTTTGGCTGCAGCAGCCATCGGAGCAGTTCCATCGATTATGAATGCATGTGCCTCACCGGGGGAACGGATCGGCGTTGGGTTGATCGGATGCCGTAGCATGGGATTCAGTGATTTAAAAAGTTTCCTGCGGGAGGAGAATAATATTGATTGTGTTGCATTATGCGATGTTGATTCAAAGATATTGGAATCGCAGGGCACTGAAGTGGAGAAGATGACCGGTAAAAAGCCGGTTCTCTATGCTGATTTCAGGGAGCTGCTTGAAAATCCGGACATTGATGCAGTGATTATTGGCACGCCGGATCATTGGCATGCCTATCAGATGATGGTTGCGTTGGAAGCTGGTAAGCATGTCTATGTAGAGAAGCCGATGGGTCACAGCATTGAGGAGTGCCAGGCGATGGTAAAGGCGGCGGCTAACTATCCGAAACTGGCTGTTCAGGTTGGGATGTGGCAACGCAGTTCAAAGCACTGGTTTGAGGCTTCAGAGATTGTGAAATCCGGGAAGCTGGGCGATGTACATCTGGTGAAGGCATGGATCTATAAAGGGTATGATGAGCCCTATCCGTCGTTACCGGATTCAGCTGCTCCGGACTATGTTGATTATGATATGTGGTTAGGGCCGGCTCCGCAACGGCCTTTCAATGCCAACCGTTTTCACTACAATTTCCGATGGTGGTGGGATTATGCCGGTGGAGCGATGACCGACTGGGGGGTTCATCTGCTGGACTTTGGCATGTATGCCATGGATGCCGGAATGCCCGAAAAGATCTCTCCGGGCGGAGGCATCTATTATCATGCTGAGGGTGCGATGGAGACACCCGACATTCAGCAGGCGATCTATTCGTATCCAAAGCACACCATGATTTGGGAGTGCGGGTTGAACCCCGGAATGGGACCATACGGGAAAGGCCATGGTGTTGCGTTTGTCGGGCAGAAGGGAACGTTGGTTCTTGACCGTGGCGGGTATCAGTTAATGCCCGACCGCAGTGATGCGTTGAAGGGGCCGTTTTTTGAAGCGGAGACCAAAAGCAATTATGGCGACGGACTTGATGATCATGTGAAGAACTTTTTGAATGCCATTCGGAAGGGAGAGAAGCTGAACGCCCCGGTTGAGGTTGGAGCCAAGACAGCGATAGTATCTGAAATGGGAAATATTGCCTACCGTGTTGGTGAAGTTATCTATTGGGACTCTGCTGCCAATACATTTACCAATCCGGAAGCTGATAACCTTACCCGTTTGAATTACAACGAAAAGTGGAAGTTGCCTGTGGTATAACGATAATTTTCTGAATGTACTGAAAATTCTGACCGATTTTTTTTTACATTTGTCTGCCATTTTTGACGGCCAGGAGATGACAGCACCGGTTTGGGTGCAGGTTTGGCTCTCCGGTGAAGATGGTGGTCCGGAGTTATATCATTCCGGGCAGATACGCGGGAGTAGCTCAGTGGTAGAGCATCAGCTTCCCAAGCTGAGGGTCGCGGGTT
>CAZILU010000026.1:0-28086 GCA_964540165.1 uncultured Mariniphaga sp. | reverse complement strand
CTCTCGGTTCAACGGTTTTCAAGACCGCCGCAATCGACCACTCTGCCATCTCTCCAGGCGCGACAAAAGTAGAATATTTTTTTAAACCGGAAAATCTTCCTGTTAAAAAAATAAAGAATAATAAATAAAAAAAAGAGGATATAGAGTTGTTTATTTAAAACTTATTTCAGAATTTAGTAAAAAATTTAATTGTGTTCTCTGAAACGGTTGATTTTACTGTGGGTTTGAAAATTCCTGATCAATGGAATATGTAAAGATACAACAAAGAATTTAGTTTAATTTGCTTATATACAATAATTTAGTTTTTCATTTTAATTTTTTTCTTATGAATAAAGCACAATTAGTTGATGCAATGGCCGCTGGAGCTGGCCTGACGAAAGCTGATGCAAAAAAAGCACTTGATGCCTTTATCGGCGCTACAACCGATGCTCTTAAGGGTGGTGACAGGGTTGCCCTGGTCGGTTTTGGAACTTTATCAGTAAGCGAGCGTGGAGCACGCACCGGTAGAAACCCGCAAACAGGGAAAGAGATAAAAATCCCTGCCAAAAAAGTGGTTAAGTTTAAAGCTGGTGCTGATCTGGCTGATGCCGTATCTTAACTGATTTCCGGTTACAACATTTTAAGGGAAGTAAATTACTTCCCTTTTTTATTGAAATAAAATGATCTCATGGAACAACCATTAATTCATTACCTGTCATCCTTTGCCACACCAGAGCGTGTACAGTTATTTAAAAAGGTTTTGGAATCACGTACTTCTTACCTGACCGTAGTTCTTGAAGATATTTTTCAACCCCAGAACGCCAGCGCTGTGCTTCGAACCTGTGACTGCTTTGGAATTCAACACGTGCACATTATTGAAAACCGGAACCAATTTACCGTCGACAGAGAGGTAGCCATGGGAGCTTCCAAATGGCTCTCTTTGCATAAATATAACGATAAAAAGACTAATAGCCGTGAAGCAATACGGTTGCTTAAGAAGGAGGGATATCGGATTGTGGCAACCACACCGCATCAGAATGACCTGTTATTGCCCGATTTCGATTTGCTGAAAGGAAAAGCTGCCATTGTTTTTGGCTCTGAGCTTCCCGGGGTTTCTGATATTGTGAAAGAAGAGGCCGATGAATTTCTGAAAATTCCAATGTATGGCTTCACCGAGAGCTTTAATATTTCTGTTTCCGCAGCCATCGTTTTATATGAGTTGTCAAAACAATTGAGGGAGCAACCGACGATTGACTGGCGATTGTCAGAAACCGAGAAGAGGGAAATTATGTTGCGCTGGCTTCGGAGCTCCATCAAAAGAAGCAATTTGTTGGAAAAACGCTTCTTAAGAGATCATGAGGATTCCGGAAATGAATAGACCCTGATTATTCCAGTCCCATTTCCAGAAAATTAACAAATTCATCTGAATTAAACGTTACACCATACCTGTGCTCTTCTCCTCCTGGCTCAATAATTACATGAAATGGAATGCTGTTGGTTTCATATTTTTCGATTTGGAAATCGAGATTTTTCTTACCCATGGTTTTCTTTACGGATCCGTCTATGTTGCTGGTAATCCATTGGTCTTCAGGTAGTGTTGTCCGATCATCGGTATAGAGAGCAATAATCACGTATTTTTCTGAAAGCAGCTTTAGCGCTCTGGGATCGGCCCAAACACTGCTCTCCATCTTTTTGCAATTAGCACAGGCATGTCCTTTAAATACTAAAAATATAGGTTTCTTCTGTTGCTCTGCACAGCTTTTCCCTTGTTCAAAGTCGAAATACCCCGGTAATCCATGCGGCAGATGAAGCTTATCCTGATACAAAGCCGGGCCACATAATGCATTTGGCTGCTCAGCGGTTGGATTTGATTCGGTTAGATATGCATGTTTCTGTTCCTGGGGTGGTAACAGAGCCGACAGGGTGGATAGGGGAGATCCTAACAGTCCGGTGAATAGATAGACAGAAAAGGTGAATGAGGCAACCGCAAGAAAAAATCTTCCGGTACTCAGATAGGGCCGGTCACTGTCGTGTGAGAATTTGATCTTTCCTAAAAAATAGAATCCCAGGAGGGTGAAAAGCACGATCCATACAGCCAAATATAAACTGCGGCTGATTAGGTTAAATCCGTAAACCTGATCGATATTGCTAAGGAATTTGAGACCGAATGCCAAAAGAATAAATGCAAAAACAACCTTAATTGAATTGAGCCATCCACCCGATTTTGGCAGTCTCTTCATTGCTGAAGGGAAGGTGGCCAACAGGGTGAAAGGCAGGGCAAAGGCCACTCCAAAGAAAAACATTCCGATAAGCGGACGTAGTCCACCGTCTTGTATCGCTTCAATAATTAAAGCTCCGATAAACGGTCCGGTGCATGAGAACGATACGATAACCGTTGTTAATGCCATGAAAAAAGCACCGATTAGTCCACCCTGTTCTGCTTTGGCATCGGTTCTATTGACGAGACTTCCGGGAAGCATAATCTCAAAAGCACCAAAAAAGGAGATTGCAAAGATCAGAAAAAGAGTAAAGAAAAGAAGATTGGGTATCCAATGGGTGCTCAACAGGCTCCCTACATTGGGGCCGAATAGTCCAAAAGTGAATAACGCTCCAAAGAGAGAGAAAATTAAAACGATTGAGAGGCCGAAAAAGATGCCGTTACGGATTGACTTGCTCCTGTTTTCGCTTCCTCGCATAAAAAAGGAGACCGTCATTGGGATCATTGGAAATACGCAGGGAGTAAGAATTGCCGCAAATCCGGCAAGTGCCGAAATAAGAATGAACAGCCAAAGCGATTGACCACCGGATGCTTCATCGGCATTAGTTGCCATAGCTGTTTCTGTGTATTCTGCCGGAGGGTCCGATTTGCCGGCTGAAGATCCGTTAATGTTAAATGAAAACGTCGCTTCGTTTGGAGGCAGGCAGGTTTCGTCGTCGCACGCCATGAAGAGTACATAGCCTTTAATTGTAACCGGATTATCGTCCCTGATTCTCAATTTCTGCGTTAACGTAGCCTCATTACTGAAAAAACGCAGGTTCATCGCAAATGTATTGTCATATTTCTCGATGGGGGCAGGATGTTTCTCCAACGGACCATTAAATTCAAATAGTGATGAGTCTTCAAAAACGATTTGGGTTGATATGGGTCCGCCTTCAGGAAGATCGGTATCGTAAAGATGCCAGTTATTTTCGATGTCTGCTTTAAAAATGAGTGTAACCTCTTTTCCCTCAACCAGATAGTCAAATGACCATTTTACGGGTTCAATAATCTGAGCCTGAACTTGTGCAAACAGAATAAGATTTAATACTATAACGATTAGCCGTCTCATATTTGTTTTATTTTTTACTTATATATACAAATCTATATGTATCAATACAACAATTAAATTTTTATATTGTTTGTAAAAAAAAGCCGGACTTAAATGCCGGCTTTATAATATAATCTCCTCCATATTTTCATCGTAGAAGTGGTATTCAAGGAAAGCGAGTGCACTGTTTGTTTCAATACTGATCCACTTTTTGTATTGTAGTATCCATCTGTTTCTCTGACTTTTCAGCCCTTTGGTTAAAAAGGCGGCTACGTATGGATGCAAGCTGATAAGGATTTTTTTCTTGTTAAGATCCTTAAAGATGTATTGCACCTTAACATTCAGTTCATCAACAAATAGTACCGAGGGCACAATGGTACCGCTTCCATTACAGGTAGGGCATTTTTCGGCCGTTTCAATGATCTCTTCAGGCCGAACGCGTTGGCGTGTGATCTGCATCAGGCAGAATTTACTAAGAGGTAAAATGTTATGTTTTGTACGATCATCAGACATGATCTCCTTCATATGGTCATATACCTTCTGCCGGTTGTGTTGGGAGTGCATATCAATAAAATCGATAACAATGATACCTCCCATATCCCTTAGTCGCAATTGGCGGGCTATCTCGTTGCATGCAGCCAGGTTAACGTCAAGCGCGTTTGATTCCTGGTCACCTTCTGACTTTGCCCTGTTTCCGCTGTTTACATCGATGACATGAAATGCTTCTGTGTGTTCAACAATGAGATAAGCCCCATTTCTGAAAGAGACGGTTTTTCCGAAAGAAGCTTTTATCTGTTTGTCAATGCCATAATGTTCAAACACCGGATTTCTTCCCTTGTATAGCTTTACAATTTTTTTCTTGTCGGGTTGAATGCTTTCAATGTATTTGGTGATTTCATCATACACCGATTGATCATTAACAATGATGCTGTTAAAGTTTGGTGTATAAATATCACGCAATAGTGCTGTGGTCCGGTCAATCTCACCAATGATGAGTGACGGAGCATTGGCCCGTCGAAGTTTATGGAATGTTGTTTCCCATTTATCAACCAGGGATCTCAGCTCCTGATCAAGTTCCGCAACCATTTTTCCTTCGGCCGCCGTTCGGATAATAACCCCGTATTTCCTGGGTTTAATGCTTTGTATCAGTTTTTTGAGCCGGCTTTTCTCTTCATTGGTTTTGATCTTCTGAGAGATGGAGATTTTATCGCTGAATGGCATTAGAACCATAAATCTGCCGGCAATCGAAATTTCCGAAGTCAGGCGGGGGCCTTTGGTAGAGATGGGCTCTTTGGCAACCTGTACCAATATTTTTTGTCCCACCAGCAATGTCTCCGAAATTCTTCCTTCCTTGTTTATATCAGGTTCGGATTGAATCCTTGAAATGGAGGTTACTTTGTTTTTTCTGGAAGATACAATACGTAAAAACTTATTTAACGTTGCAAATTGCGGACCCATGTCAAGGTAATGCAGGAAGGCATCTTTTTCGTAGCCAACATCAATAAATGCCGCATTTAAACTGGGCATAATTTTTTTTACTTTTCCCAAATAGATGTCGCCTACGGCAAACTTCGCACCGCTTTTTTCCCGGGTTAATTCAACAAGTCTTTTGTTTTCCTGTAATGCAATAACAATTTCGGAAGGAGTGACGTCAATTATTAAATCACTACTCACAACCTAAATATTAATTTTGTTAAATAAATTATTTTAACCAACGATTACAGAATAAATCTAAGGCCATTGACCTTAGATTTATTCTGTAATTTCAATTCATAAGCGAAAAAAAACTACTTTTTCTTTTTGTGACGGTTTTTCCGTAATCTTTTTTTGCGTTTATGGGTAGACATTTTATGTCTTTTTCTCTTCTTTCCACTCGGCATAACAAACTATTTTACGTTGTTTTTTACTTTCGACACAAAGGTTTTCGCGGGTTTGAACGAAGGGATGTTATGTGCCGGAATGATTATTGTGGTATTTTTCGAAATGTTACGTGCAGTTTTTTCTGCCCTTTTCTTTACCACAAAACTACCAAATCCTCTCAGGTAAACATTTTTACCTTCTTGCAGAGAATCTTTTACTGTCTCCATTAAAGCTTCTACTGTTTTTTGAACAGTTACTTTTTCAATTCCTGTGTTTTTTGAAATTTCATTTACAATATCTGCCTTTGTCATCTCTAAAAATATTTAAATATCAATAAATTAATCGGTTTTTACTGGTTTGCAAAAATATAAATTATTTAATAACCCAAAAGCTTTTCAAATAAATTATTTTTGTTTTTATCAATTATTTATTAGAAAGTTATCGTTTCATGGAGAATTTCCTGCAAAATATATATCAATGGTATTATGAGAATCGTCGTGATCTGCCCTGGAGGGATTCAACCGATCCTTATAAAATATGGATTTCAGAGATTATTTTACAACAGACGCGGGTTGTACAGGGGATCTCTTATTATGAGAAATTCATTCAACGTTTTCCTACGGTTAATGATTTGGCGCAGGCGCGAGAGGATGATGTTCTCCGGTTATGGCAGGGATTGGGATACTACTCCCGGGCCAGAAATCTATTGGTTGCCGCTCGTCAGGTCATTGACCATCATGGAGGTCTCTTTCCGGACAAATACGATGATATCAGGGCATTAAAAGGGATTGGTGTTTATACGGCGGCAGCGATCGCTTCATTTGCATACCATTTGCCGTTTGCTGCGGTCGATGGTAATATTGGGAGGGTTCTTGCCCGTTTGTATGGAATTTCAATACCCATCAATGGGGAAAAGGGTAAGCGGATCCTTCAACAGTTAGCGCAATCGCTTATTCCTGAAAAATGCCCGGCCCTCCATAACCAGGCATTGATGGAGTTTGGTGCCCTTCAATGTGTGCCGGGGCTTCCTGACTGTTCCGAATGTCCGGTCCGCTTGCATTGCCACGCATTTTTGCATCAACAAGCCGGCGTGTTGCCTATACGGATCAGATCCTCTGAAAAGCGTACCCGATATTTTACCTATTTTCTGGTTGAACAGGGGTATAACCTATGGCTTCAAAAGCGAACGAGCAAAGATATTTGGGAAAATCTGTATCAGCTGCCACTGGTCGAGACTGACAAATCGTTGACTGACCAGGAGATGTTAGCTCTGGTCCCATCTTTATTGAATGAATGCAGTACACAGATTTGTTCTCTGTCCGGATCCTTTCGGCACATACTTAGTCATCAATCTATTATTGCAAGAGCCATTCATATTGCAATTCCACCGGAATGTGTTGTCAACGAAAATTGCATTTCTGTTTCACGGAAAGATATTTCCCGATATGCGCTGCCCAAACTGGTTGAGCGGATTCTTGAATATTTTTTTGAATGAGCCGCTGTGTTTTCAGATTTTTATCTGCGCAAATAATTTTGAGTGAACCAAAATATTTGCGAAATAAAATAAATCCGTAGTTATGGAAATAATTCGTGGCATCTTCGAATCAATTTTTGTACTTTTAGAGCGTTAACCAAAATTTAAATGTGATGTCAATTAATAAAGTGATTTTAATTGGAAATGTGGGGAAAGACCCCGAGGTAAGGCATCTTGACTCTGGCGTTGCTGTTGCTAACTTTTCTTTGGCGACCTCTGAAAACTATACGGCAAAAAACGGAGACAAGGTAAGTACAACCGAATGGCACAATATTGTTTGCTGGCGTGGTTTGGCTGATATAACCGAGAAATATGTTACCAAAGGTCGTCAATTGTATATTGAGGGCAAGATCAGATCGCGTTCGTGGGATGATAAAGATGGAAACAAGCGCTATATTACCGAGATTGTTGCTGATGTTATGCAGCTTTTAGGAAGGCAGGATGGTGCAACCACAGAATCAACTTCGGGGACTGCAGCAAAAGAGCCGTTGGAGACCTCCGGATTCCAAAGTGTTAACGAGCCCGAAGCAGATGAGGGTGGGGATGAAGATCTGCCATTTTAACGCATTTCAGGGATCAATGCCGCTAAGAATTGAATGTTGATGTATATTCGAATTTTTTTTGCTGTCGTTATTTTTCTGTTGGCGGGGTGTAACGATAAATATACGCCAAAACCCCGCGGATTTTTCAGGATTGCATTTCCTGATAAGGAGTATCAGCCGCTGAATGGATTATATCCTTACCGATTTGATATTCCGGTATATACACGAATTATATCCGATAAGCAAAATCCAGATCAACCCTTTTGGATCAATCTCGAGGTTCCGGAAAGCAGGGCAGAAGTGCATATCTCTTACTATGAGCTGACTGATGCGGAGAAATCTTCCCGTTTTTTTTTGGCAGAACTCATGGAGGAGACCCGGGAGCTTGCATACAAGCATTCAATTAAAGCCAATTCGATCGAAGAGCAGATCTTTATTAACCGGGGAGATGGCGTATTTGGAACGGTATACCGGATTGAGGGGAATGCGGCTTCTCCGATGCAATTTTTTCTGACAGACAGTACGCACCATTTTTTGCGTGGGGCTCTTTATATCAGGGCAACTCCCGATATAGACTCTTTGCGGCCGGTGATTGAATTTCTCGAAAAGGATGTGCTGAGGCTGATTGAAACAACACACTGGAGGTGATGCCACTCAGCCGGATTTTACATATGGAAACCGGAGTGTTGGGCATTTGGAGACTGACCGATTCTGTCAAGGTGCTCTCTGATTCATTTTCTTTTACGGATACTGAAAACGAGCAGTTCATATCCATCAAAAGTGAACGGAGACAGCGGGAGTTTCTGGCAGTGCGAATTCTGCTTGAGCAATTAACCGGAAAGAAATACGAGATTTTTTATCAACCAAACGGAAGACCGTACATCGATCTTCCGGAATGTCACCTCGCGATATCCCATTCATTCGATCTGGTTGCTGTTTTTTTTGGGAAGAGAGCTCTGGGAATCGATGTGGAACAGACTGAGCGTGATACATCCCGGATTGCCTCGCGTTTTTTGTCGGAATCTGAACAGCGTTTCATTGAAAGGAGCAACCAGCCGGAAATCGTTCGTTTGGTATGTTGGTGTGCTAAAGAGGCCGCTTTTAAATATGCCACAGGCAGCGGAATAGATTTTAAAAACCATATAACACTCTCCCCATTTTCGATAGAACCATCCGGAGGATCCTTTTTGGGTGAGCTTAGCCAAACGATTCCGGCTATAGTCCTCTCTTTTTTTTATTTTTTTTACGAGAACAATGTGATTGTTTATTGTGTTGAAAAAGAAAATTACCAGCAATGAAGAAACCTGAAAATCATATTCTGATCATTTTTGGCGCTTCCGGCGATCTGACCAAACGGAAATTGATCCCTGCTCTTTTTGATCTCTATAAACAGCATTTGTTGCCGGAGAAGTTTGCTGTGTTAGGAGCATCCAGGACAGCGTTTTCCGATGAAAAATTCAGAGAGATGGTCTCGCAGTTTCTCCCATCCGGTGAGAATGCTGAAGATTTCAGGAAGTTACTTTTTTATGTGTCGATGACTCCTGATGAGTCAAAGGACTACCAGCGCCTGGTGAAGAGGCTTGATGCACTCTCTTCGGAACAGGGTATCGATCCAAATTATATTTTCTATCTTTCGGTTCCACCTTCCGTTTATGAACCTGTCTCCCGAAATCTGAGCCAGACCGGTTTGAGCAGATCGGATCAATGGTTTCGACGGTTGATTGTTGAGAAACCATTCGGAGTTGATTTAGCATCGGCCCAAAAGCTGAATAAAGATCTGTTAAATTACGTTGAAGAGAGCCAGGTCTATCGTATCGATCACTACCTTGGTAAGGAGAGTGTTCAGAATATGCTGGTTACCCGCTTTGCCAATGGTATTTTTGAACCTCTTTGGAATCGAAACTTTATTGACAGGGTAGAGATCACATCGGCTGAAAGTCTTGGTGTGGAAAGCCGTGGTGGGTACTATGACCATGCAGGTGCTCTGCGCGATATGTTGCAAAATCATCTGTTGCAGTTGGTAGGATTTGTTGCCATGGAACCTCCGGTAATTATTGAAGCTGATGCCATCCGAAATGAGGTGATTAAAGTTTTTCAGTCGCTGCGTCCGATTTCCGAACAGGAGGTATACCGGTATGTGGTGCGCGGCCAGTATGCTGCTTCTGTCATTCGCGGCGAAGCAGTAAAGGGGTACAGGGAAGAATCAGGCGTTGATCCTAATTCCCGGACGGAGACGTTTGTTGCCATGAAATTTTTTATCGATAACTGGCGATGGGGCGGGGTACCCTTTTTTATTCGCACCGGGAAAAAACTGCCGGCAAGAGTTACCGAAATTGTGATTCACTTCCGACAGGTTCCTCATCATCTGTTTCAGTCCGGTATTTTTGGTGAGAATGTCGAAAATCAATTGATTATACGCATTCAGCCGGATGAGGGAATTTTGCTTAAATTTAAGATGAAAACACCCGGTGCCGGATTTCAGGTGCAAACTGTCAATATGAACTTTCATTATTCTGATTTGGCTGAAATCCGATTGCCATCGGCTTATGAGCGGTTGCTTTTAGATTGCATGCAGGGCGATGCAACGTTATACTCCCGGGGTGATGCGGTGGAGGAGGCATGGAAGTTTGTTCAACCTATTTTGAATGCCTGGAGCGCAAATCCGGAGATCCCCCTTTATGGTTACCCGGCTGGCAGTTGGGGGCCTGAACAATCAGACAGTCTGATTGGTCGTGGTCAATGGCGCTATCCATGTAAAAATCTGACAGATGACGGAGCCTATTGCGAACTGTAAAGATTTTTCTATTTTTATTGAAAAAAAATAAATTATGGCAGCTTCAGCAGAGGTGAAAATTTTTCGCACACCCAAAAAGGTTTGTAAGGCTGTAGCCCGGGAGATACGTAATTTTACCAGGGATTCAGCAAAGCCTCGTTTTGATATTGCCCTGTCGGGAGGAAAAACACCGAAAAAACTGTTTAAAATATTAGCAGAGAAGCATCGGGAGACGATTCCATGGGAACGAATACATTTTTGGTGGGGCGACGAACGTTGTGTTTCACCAACCAGTGATGAGAGCAATTTTAAGATGGCAAACGATCATCTGTTTACCCATCTCAAAATTCCGGCAAAAAATATTCACCGGATTAAAGGAGAGAATAATCCCCGGGAGGAGGCTCTTCGATATGCCGATGAGATTAATCGCCATTTGATGCACCGGGGTGATGTTCCGGTTTTCGATCTGATATTGCTGGGTATGGGCAGTGATGGACATACAGCGTCTATATTTCCCGGCAACCTTGAAATCTTTCAGGAGAAGGGTGCCTGTGTAGCCACAAAACATCCGGAGACCGGGCAAAACAGGATCACCCTGAGCGGTCCGGTATTGAACAATGCCAGCCGGGTCTTTTTCCTGGTAACGGGAGAAGATAAATCGAAATGTGTTTCGAAAATTATGAACAATGAGGCGGAGGCGAAATTATTACCGGCCTTTTACATTGAGCCGGTTAATGGATCACTGGTTTGGTTCATCGATGAGCCGGCCGCATCAAAAATTACCTAATCTGGTTTGGCGCTCAAAGGCTTTAGTCCTAAAATCGTAACGCCAAAATTAATTGACTCCGTTAAAACTTCGTCCACTGCCTGTGAAGTAAGTTCGCATCCAATGACATGAGCTGCTGCCTCAGGAAAGGCTTTTTCCGACTTTCGATCGGAGGCTGTTCCAAGCTGTTTAAACATCTGCCGCATGGCACTTACCTTTACCGTAGGATCCTGATGCTCCTTGTCTTTATAAAAATACCCTAAAAAAACGGGTGCAGTTACCCGGTTGAATGTCTCTTTTTTCATGGTGGCATCAATTAACTGCTGTAATAGCACAACACCTTCAAGCCGGTATTTGCAATACCAGTACTGGCAATCTTTTGAAGCCGGATCATCATCGGTGATTTTGTATTTTCCATGATAAATTGACCTTGCCAGTTGTAGTCCCCACGGCTTCGACAGTAAGAATGCAAGGTTATTGTTTATTCTGATGTTGGGTGAAAAGAGAAGAAGCCCGTCAACATACTCGGGGTAATCAGCAGCCAGTTTTAATGCCAGGGATCCTCCGGTGGAGGTACTCATAATAATGACCTTTTTACCCAGGCTGCGGGCGATCATCAATGCTTCTTTCGCTGATTCCCAAAGATTGTCGGGAGTCATGTCGATCAGAGGTTCTTCGGTTATCAGACCGTGAGATGCAAGCCTGGGCAGGTAAAGGTTCATGCCAAAGTATTTGGCAAATTCGGTGTGAACAGGGTACCCTTCATACCAGGATGCAGAAAATCCATGCAGGTAGAGAAGCGCATATTCCGTTCGTTCTTTCAGCGAGTCGTTTGCCCAAACGATTCGTGATTGATTGTCGGGTCTGATGGTAAGGTGAGACTCCCGGTTATTAATGGATTCATCCATGGTGCGAATGGAGGATGGCATCGATGGGAGATCTTTGCTTAGTTCAGGCCGGGGTGGTTGAGGCCCCAGGAGGTAGAGGGCAATGATGAAAAGTACGAATGCCCACAGGTACCTTTTCCATCTTATTTTGCGATTAGAAGTCATATCTTAAAATTTATTAACCGCACTACGCTTCCAATTCAGAAAGGAGATTCATCGCCCTTTCAAATTCATCTTCGGGTACTTGCAACTCGACGGTAAAAGAGGGAATGTAATTCATGATTTGAGTTGTCAGCTCATTCTTCAGAATACAGTTGAAGCCATCTGCTTCCAGCCTGCTTTTTAATACCAGCAGATCTCCTACGTTATGTGACTCTTTTATGGTGATAAACTTCATCTGAATAAAAGTAAAAAGTAAAAAGTAAAAAGTAAAAAGTAAAAAGGTAAAAGTAAGAAATAAAAAGTAAAAAGGCAAAAGTTGTTTATAGTAGCCTAATATTTAAACATTTTCTCCGGTTCTTGGTTTTTGGCCATCGGTTTCCATTCTCTAATTTTTCTTTGTCTTCGTTTGTTTCATATTGGCGAAGGTGCTATTGGTCTGGAATGAACCTTTAGTGTGCGGTATCCATAGATGGCTATGGCCACAAAGCAGATAAAGGGGAGAATGAACGAGAAATTAACGGCAGGAAGAAAACCGACCCTGCCCAGATCGATGATCGCACCCTGGAGCGGAGGCATCAGTGCCCCTCCAACGATAGCCATTACCAGACCGGCAGCCCCGATGGTAGAGTCCTCTCCCAGTCCCTCCAGCGCAATGCCATAGATGGTGGGAAACATCAGAGACATGAATGCAGAGGTGGCAACCAGCAGGTAGAGGCCGGTCGTCCCCTGGATCAGAATAACACCGGCAGTAGTGAGCATACCGCCAATGGCAAATAGGGTTAACAGGAGTCGTGAGTTGAAATATTTCATCAAAAATGTACTGATAAACCGGCTTACGATAAAAATAGCCATGGCTACGATGTTGAAATTTTGAGCCTCTGATTTTGGAATACCCAGATTTCCGGCATAATGGATGATGAAAGTCCAGCACATAATCTGTACCCCCACATAAAAGACCTGGGCGATAACCCCTTCCCTGTACTTTCGATTTCTAAAGAGTCTTTTGAACGTGTCAGCCGTGCGAAGGGAGTGATCGGCATTGGCCCGTTTCGGCATTTTGGCAAGCGCAATGATGATCAGCATCAGGATGACCACGAATCCAAGGGTGACATATGGATTTCGGATGATGGCCAGGTCGTGAGTTCGGATCCCCGCTTTTTCTGCTTCGGAGAGGGTAGTGAAAATAAGTTCTCCGGCACCATTTCGTTTGTCCGATTCGAGGGAGGCCAGGATAAATTTCGATGCTACCAGCATTCCTAAAATGGAGCCTAACGGATTGAACGACTGGGCCAGGTTGAGGCGACGCGTGGCGGTCTCTTCCGAACCCATGGAGAGGATATACGGATTGGCGGTTGTCTCCAGAAATGCCAACCCAAAGGTCAGGATGTAAAGTGACACCAGAAAGAATCCAAAAATTTCAAACCGGGCAGCAGGATAAAAGAGCAGTGCACCGATGGCATAAAGTGCCAATCCCATCAGAATCCCCTTTTTGTAACTGAAGCGTTTCACAAACAGTGCGGCAGGCAGAGCCATCGTGGCATATCCGCCATAAAAAGCAAATTGCACCAACGCTGCTTTGGCATTGGAGATCTCCATAAGAGTCTGAAATGCAGCAACCAGCGGATTTGTGATATCATTGGCAAATCCCCATAAGGCAAACAAACTGGTAATAAGGATGAAGGGTGCCAGGATACTCTTTGATACAACGGCTTTTTTTGATTGTTTCATCGGATTAAAATTGTAAGTTTTCTATGGTATCAGATGGAACTCCCATAATTTTGATCCTGCTCGTTTGTGTCAAGAATCGTCATGGTCGTTTCATCGATTTTTAGGTTGTTTGTCTGAAAAAAAAATTAAATCACGAAGGCCAAAAATAATAATTCATTCCGGTTTGTGGGTGAATACGGGTCTAATTTATTAGATTAGCGCACCGAAATAGATTTACAAATTAAAACCGAAAGAGATGATTTCAAGAAGATCGTTTATTAAAAGGAACTTATATACGGTGCCTCTGTTAATGTCACCCGGGGTGCTTATGAGCTCTTTCTCCTCCACACGACCCAATGTTCTTCTTATTGGGGATTCAATATCTATTGGATACACTCCGTATGTGCAAGAACTATTAACCGGTAAGGCTAATGTTTACCGTCCGATGCTACCCAATGGAAAACCTGAAAATTGTTCGGGAACGACCCGGGGGGTTACGGAAATTGATCGTTGGATCAATACGGCTGGCACTACTGAGGGAGGGCCCGGATTGAAGTGGGACATCATTCATTTTAATTTTGGATTACACGATTTAAAACATGTTGATCCGCTAACCGGAGGAAGTTCTAAAAATATGAAAGATCCTCAGCAGGCCAACGTGAAACAGTACTCAAAAAACCTGAAGATCATCGTTAAGAAGTTAAAAGCAACGGGAGCCCGGGTTGTTTTTGCAACAACTACCCCTGTGCCGGAGAATTCAGGCAATCCCCTGAGGCAACCGAAGATGCCGGCAATTTATAATAAGGCAGCGATGAAGATCATGAAGCGCAACGGAGTCGATGTAAATGACCTCTATTCGTTTGTAATGCCCCGGTTAGAAGAGCTGCAACGTCCTGCTAATGTTCATTTTACTGATGTTGGAAGTAAGGCATTGGGCGAAGTGGTAGCAGATTTTATTGGCAAACTACTGGCATGATGTAAACGGATTTATCATGAATGTCATAATTCTTGATTCGGGGTATAAGTCGTATGATTTTGAGAAATCACTTTTTGAAGGCGATGGCTTTCATCTGAAGATTCACCCTTCATACAAGGGCGACCGACAAGAAAAGATGGCCTTTGCCCGCGAAGCGCATGGCATCCTGGTCAGGCATACGCACATCGATGAGGCGTTTCTCGCATCGCTGAATCATCTCAAGGCGGTTGTTCGCTATGGCGTGGGATACGATAATGTCGATATAGCGGCCTGCTCGCGTTATGGCGTGAAGGTGGCCAATGTGCAGGGATATGCCAACCACGCGGTATCGGACCATGCGTTGGCATTTTTGCTCTCCTGTTGCAGGGGTATGTGGGATAATAAGAAGCAGATTACGTCCCGTTTTGCAGCACCACCGGTTGATGATGTTTTTGAGCTGCACGATAAAACGCTGGGCATTATTGGTTTGGGTAGGATTGGGAGTGAACTGGTGAAAAAAGCCAGGCCTCTCTTTCGGGAGGTAATTGCGGTTGATCCCTACAAGCCAGCAGACTGGTTTGAGCTGCTACAGGTGCGGCGGGTTCCGCTTGATGAGCTTATAAAGATTGCTGACGTCATTTCTGTGCACTGCAATCTGACGGAGGAAACAACCCGGCTGCTTAACCGGGAGCTGTTTGAACGTATGGAGAGAAGACCGGTGATCATCAATACCGCGCGCGGGGAGGTGGTTGATGAAGGGGCTTTGCTTTGGATGCTGGACGAGTGCATAGCGCCGGACTGGATGTTTTTGAGCATGAGCCGGTGACGGCGGCGCAGGAGGATCTCATCAGCCACCCCCGGACCATCTGTACGGGTCATTATGCCTGGTATTCTGACCGCTCCGCGCAAGAACTGCAGAGGCGCGCGGCTTTAAATCTCTACCATCTGCTGCGCGATGAGCCTGTGGAAGATTGTCTGAATCCCTGATATAAACCGATTTAAAAAACTAAAATTTTTATGATGGACACACTCTCACTGTTTTCCTTAAAAGGGAAGACTGTATTGATCACCGGATCGGGAAGCGGCATTGGTTTGGCGCTGGCTGAAGGAATGGCGGGGGCAGGAGCTAAGATCATCCTGAATGGCAGGAATGCCCATAAATTAATGGTCGCTGAGGCGAAACTTACAAGCCAGGGCGCTGAAGTAGAAAAACTGATTTTTGATGTGACCGATTCAACGGCTGTTCAGCAGGCTGTTGATGAATATGAAAAGAGGATCGGGCCGATCGATATTGTCGTAAATAATGCCGGTGTGAATCCGAGGTCCCCATTTGAACTGTTTGATGAGGCGGAGTGGAAAATGGTGATCGATATCAATATCAACGGGGCGATGATCGTCTCTCAGGTTGTGGGGCGTTATATGATTGAGCGAAAGCGAGGGAAAATCATCAACATCTGCTCCATGCAGAGCGAATTGGGGCGACCGACTATTGTCCCCTATGCCGTTTCCAAAGGGGGTATCAAAATGCTTACCAAGGGACTTGCGACCGAGTGGGGTAAATACAATATCCAGGTTAATGGGATTGGCCCCGGCTATTTTGAGACTGAGCTTACCAAACCGTTGAAAGAGAATCCGGAGTTTGACCGGTGGCTATGCAACCGGACCCCTGCCAACCGGTGGGGTAATCCAAAGGAGCTGATCGGAGCTGCCGTATTTCTCTCATCCGAAGCCGGCGACTATGTCAATGGTCATATCCTCTATGTTGACGGCGGCTTGCTGGCCAGCGTCTGACAAAAAAGGGGTTTTTTCGTTACGTAAAAACGTTGAGAAGACGCTTCATCGGAAGAAGTCAGCTTTGCAATATTTTTGTAAATTGCCTGTAGGAAATCTTTTGAGTTACAATTATGGGGAAATTCACATTGATTGAATTAAACCGATTGATATTCATGGATTAAAACAATTTTCGAATTTTTTGTTCGTTCCTGTTTAAAACAGGGATCAACATGATGAAGTCCGGATTTTCTATGTTTTTTTAACTCTGACTATTTCATTTCTTGCTGCACAGAACAATCAACAACAGAAGAATAGCCTTGTCCGATTTATCGTTAAGATTAACCCGCAAACTTTCGGTTTACACCGAACTTGGAGCTCAGGTAATACATAATCAGTTATACCTGCCAAAAGGAGATGCTTCGCTGGAAGACCTGTTGCTGCGAAGAAAAAAAATGGCAATTACCTACGAAACAGAGGGCCAGATTGGGTTCCGGTTTACTTTTGGATCAATTTATAGCAGCGTGGTCAATGAACTTTTCTGACCAGCCGTTACAACTCTATGTTATAAATATAATTTTAGTCGTTATGATATTTACTATAGTTCCAGCGTGACAACATTGGAGCATGTTGTACCATCCGTTTCACAAACCTGGAAGGTGAATGTTCCGCTGGACCTTTGCATATCGAGTGTCTCTACGCCATCGTTTATTTGACTATAGGGTTGATTATAAGGAACTCCATTCACTTTGATAACCACGCCAGTAGTCGTTGCACCCGACCATTTAAGATCAACCAATCGTATGCCTCTGACTTTTCTTAACGTGGCTGTAAGCGTTATATTACTTGCCGGTTCACTGGTTAAGGTGAAATTAATCCCGGTAAGATCTGAGCCTTGAACAGTAATTGACCGGCTGGCAGGGGTATATCCTGCAGCCGAGGCTGTTATGTTGTAGATGCCTTCCGGGACATCGCTAATGGTGTAAGATCCATCAGGTCCGGTAGTAGCTGCAAGGTCTGTTCCTTCAATGATCACCGATGCTCCGGAGAGTGCTCCTGTATCATCGGTTACGTTTCCTGATACGGTCCGGAGGATAGGTGGCGGTATGGCATCAAGGGCGAAATCCAACGTTGTGCCATCTTTTAAAATCGAAACACCCTCTGTGGTTGCTGAAACATATCCATTGGCAGTGGCCGTTACGCTGTAAGATGTTCCAACAGGAATTCCGGTGATTGAGTAATCACCATTTGCATCGGAGGTGGCGGTAAAGCTTGTGCCCGCGATGGTGATGGTGGCACTGGCAATGGGAATATTCGGATCTGTATTGAAGATAGAGACTGTTCCACTGAGTGTTCCGACGTCGTTGCTGACACCTGGTACCACTCCGATCGGATCCGGATTGCCGTCCGGATCGCCGGTTACATGTCCATCTGTTTCCGGATCACCCCACAACAGAATCCCGGCCATGTGCGGTGCAGCCATCGATGTGCCGCTCATAGTCCCCGTAGATCCATTTTTAAGGTAGGAGAGGACACCTACGCCCGGTTGACAGTAATCGACCGGTGGGTTTCCAAAGTTGGAAAAGTATGCCCATTTACCATTAGCATCCATGGCCGAGATGGTATATACATTGGAGTGATCTACCCGGGCAGGGGAGGAGTTGTCGGCATCCATAGCTTCATTTCCGGCAGCCAGGGCAAACCTGATTCCTTTGTTAGCAGCCGCAATAATGGCGGCATCCAGGGCATCGGAGGTGGGACCTCCGAGACTCATGTTGGCTACATCGCCGGGTGCTGCGGTTGCTGCTACATAGTCAACCCCGGCAATAACGATGCTGTAAGCACCGCTACCCCTCCGGTCAAGTACCTTCACTGCCACCAGCTCTGCTCCGGCGGCTACACCAACCACACCAACGTCATTATTGATAGCAGCAACGATACCGGCCACGTGTGATCCGTGGTTGTTGTCATCATCGGCAGTAGTTGTTCTTGAAATGAATGTTTTACTGAGTGTCCGGTTTACATTCAGGTCGGCATTCTCATAATCGATGCCGGTATCGATGATCCAGGCCTTATTCGTTCCTGTATAGGTCATGCCCCCGGAAACTCTTTTAATTCCCGCAGGCGTTAACTGCGCTTTGGTTGTAATCTCTTCACCGTCCGGCCTGGCCTGTGGATCGATCAGGGTGACCACCTGGTCCGGTTCCACGAATCTCACCGAAGGATCATTCTGCAATTTTTTTAACTGTCCCGGAGGAATTTTAATTGAAAATCCCTGCAGGGCAGTTGCATAGGTATAACCGATCTCGCCGTCAACAATGCCGGCTCGCCGAACAATCTTTTCAGCTGCGCGCTGAGCTGCCTCCAGACGCTTTTCATTTCCTTTCAGGAAAGCCAGTTCATCTTCCAGTTCTGCATCATTTAATACGACAATATAGCTTGTCTTGCTGTTTTGAGCCGATTTTAGCTCAACATTTGCAGCCGTCTGCTCCTCCATCAGAGGTTCATTACAGGTTTGCGTAATCCCCATTACCAGGAGGATCATCAGTAATTTTTGGGTAAAATTTTTCATCTCATTAAAATTATAAGTTTTTAAAGGTATGAGATGGAACTCCCATAATTTTAATCTTGCTCCTTTGTGTCAAGAATCGTCATGGTCGTTTCATTTTTTTGAATTGTAGGTTTTCGTTAATAACCATTTAAACTCATCGACTACGTTACTGCTAATCGATGAAATTTTCGAAGGCGCTCTCTTCAAACATGCATAAATTCCCGATGGGATTTAACTCTTTCATTCTGCCTGTTTGCCGAAGATGCCTGTTTTAGCCCGTTTTATTATTTCACGTTTGCGCTCTTAATCACCCTACAATTTCCGAAAAATTATTAGAATAACAAAGTGTTTTGTGATAAATTGTTGTGAATGATGGTGAACCTGTTTGAGATTGAAGATTTGGTGGAGAATGAAAATCAATTGGCTTTATAGGTCATTTGGCTGATTATTTTTCCGTTTTTGTCGATTCGGGCGGCAGAGACGATACTTTCGCCTCTTTTTTTCTTCAGTAATTTTGCCGTTCCCAGCTGCCATGTTGCTATGATTTCGCCATCCGGGGTATCAGCACGAACCATGCAGGCATCTTCAGTTATTTCACAAGAAGATCCGGTAGGCGGGGCTTCTCCATTTCGGTAGGGTCGAAGTACCGTCACAAAATGCATGGAGGATGATTTTTCCTCTGTTTCGGCGGTCATGTGCCACTGCTTCAGTTTGATCCGCTCACGTGGCGGTGGATCGAACGCATCGGTTTGGTTTATTGTCAATCCTTCCGGATAAAGCATGTTGATGTGGCAATGCACATTCCCGACGTTCACACCGATGGAATTCTGGTTGGTTATCGTCATCTTTTCAGGGGCGTGCAACCACCATTCAAACGTTTGTGGTGTTGGCGTTTTCAGTTCATCCAGAATGATGATTACATCGGGCTTGGCAAACAGAATGTGCCGGGTAAATTGATCAGCAATTCCCTTTGGATAAGCTTCACCCGCTTCTCCGGCAACGTAGTCGAATTCTCCGGAGGTGTGAAAAGCAACGATCTCTCCTTTAGCTAACGAGCTGTGTATGATCTGGTCATGACCGCCAATTTTAATGGAATTAACGGATCGCGTTGTCCACATCCAGTTTTTATGATGGTCACTTCCGTAAGAGTCGCGTTGTCCGGTGCGAATCAACAGAGGTTCGCCATAGGCATAGAGAAGGAATGCATTTTGTGCTTCATAACCATGGCTTTGCGTGCCAAACGGACTTGATTTGAAGAGTATATGCACATCATTCCGGGCATCGGTCAGGTCGCTGTGCAGCATGGCAAGTCCCGTACCTTTGAAAACCTTCGAAGAGGGAAGTTCGCTGAGTGGTTTGGGTTTTACTTCCGGTTGAGCCCCATGAATAAATCCGATGTATCCATCCAACGTTGACGGTCCTCCAATGCGATTAACATAATCCATCCAATATCCGTTTCGCGACTGAGTAGCAAAGATTGTCATCAGCTCTCTGTTCCCTGATGCTGTTCTGTTTCCTGCCAGGTCTCCAAATCCGCCGCGGGGTACATTGGGAGGCATAACATACAGAGCAAAATCACCGGCATTGGAGAAAAAGGGCATTTTAAACGCATCAATTCCAAAGGCGGCCCGCTGCACATCGATCCACCAGGTAAAACGGCTCAGATAGCTCGACCAGTAGGCCGAGCCTTCGTGCCAGCCGCCGTCACTGTCTGACCAAACCGGATAGACATTAAAGAATATATTCGTTGCAAACCAGATCCAATCATCTGCATCTTCAATTTCATTTAAAAAAGCGATGCCGATTTCACCTAAGAAGTGCCATGCCCGGTTGGAGTGGCTGGCATAGGGTTTCCACAGGTGTCTGGGGTATAGGTGATTATACATCTCGTCGCCACGGATTTTCATCACCCGGCGGCACGCCTTTTTCTCGGCATCGGTCAGGAGATCGTTGACAAAGGTGTAGGTTCGGGAGAAGTAATAATTGTATGGCATTCCAGCCTCATCGTTGTAAAGGTATCCGGTGGCTCCTTTGGGGTCCCATTTGGCTGCAGCCAGAAGCAACTCACGTGCTTTTTGACCATAGGCCTCGTTACCTCCCAACATCCGCGTGAAAGCTAATGTTGCGGCTGAGTTCAGTAACCGGATGGTATAGGTGCGATTGCCCCACCATATGGCACGCCACTCATCGGAGCCCCTGACGGTCCCTTCGGGGTAGATCGGAGGCTCTGATGATGGCGGGGGATTCTTCATAATTCGTTCGCACTCTTCGATCAGTGCATCAAACTGCTCCTTCATCTCACCATGAGCTAATGCGCGAAAGTGCGGCATCTGCTCCGGCCGGACAAACAGCCTGGGATGGCTGTCGGGAATCCGTGAAATTAACTCCTCAAATTCAGGTAGCGGAAAGTCAACGGCATCGTCGGCAATCGTAAAACGGCGAACCTGGCTCCACGACGAGAGCTCTTGTCCATCGTGAAAGGCTACCCTCCAAAAATAGTCCCCTGCCGGGAGTGAAACGGGCGGACAGTAAACCGTGAACTTAATAGCTCCGGCCTCATGGATCTTGTTCGTGAAGGAGATGTCCCGGGATATCTCTATCTGATAGTGGTGAGCTTCCTTTTGTGGACGCCATGAGAATCCGGGCGGATTACGCTGCGAAATGGAACCATCGAACGGCCGGAATCCCCATTCAGATGGCTCTGCCGGTGTATCGTCAAATGGTGCCGGAACTGCTGATGTTATAACCGCAGTAAACAGGAGAATCATAGTGATTAGAATCTGTTGGCTGTTAATCCGATAGCTTCTCTTTTTTGTCATTATCAATGATTTTTTTATTTTTTTTCGGTACGGTAAAGAAATAAATTTTGAGCGGCTCACCATCGCTTTTATTAAAAATTTTCAGTTATTCTTAATAGATTGGGCTTTGCCGTTCAATATTTTGAAATGATTGACCGTGTTTATCAATTATTTTGATCTATTTTGCATGGCAATAAATATTTCGTTTTAATACACGCAAGAGAAGAGACCGGTAAGGTGATGATGAACATGATTCTGGATAGCACATTACGAAAAATATATCGTTACTGTATAACAAAAATAGTTTCTGTTTCTGTCATAATTCTCTTTTTTACTCTTGGGTGGAAAGAGGCGGAAGCTCAATCACAGGGAGAGATTATTCTTAATGATCGTTTTCATCAGCAACCGTTGCAGGATTTCATTGATTCACTTGAAAGAAAGTATCATCTTCGTGTTTTTTATAAAGAGGAGTGGATCAGGGATTTCATTTTTACCCGGAGTTTTAATCACACCCCCTTAATTCAGGCACTTAATAATCTCTTTTACGAACGGCATTTGACTTACCGCTTTTTTCAGGATGATGGCGTAGTTATCTATCCTGTTGTGCAGGAAGATTATTCCCGGCAGGAGCGTTCTTCTCACGCGGTCACTATTGGAAATCCTTTAAACCAGGGCAGATACAAAGAGGCTCTTCTCAGAGGAAGGATACTTGAGGGAAAAACGGGCGAGCCATTGGTTGGTGCGATTGTCTATCATCCGAAGCGGCAATTGGGGGCTTCGACAGATGCTCAAGGAGTGTTTGAATTGAAATTGCCTGTTGGAGATCATGAGTTGCAGTTCTCTTCGATGGGACTGCAGAGTGCTGTCTGGAGAATCAGGATCATTGAGGATGGCAGTGCTGATTTTGAACTTTATGAAGAGTCTCATGCCATCGAAGAGGTGACCGTGTTTGGTAAAGAGGCAGACATGTCGCGGTCACAGATGAGTGTTGCACAGATGAGTTCGCTGGAAATAAAGCAGATACCTGCGTTGATGGGCGAGGTTGATATTCTGAAGGGAATGGCTTTGCTTCCGGGTGTTCAGACGGTGGGTGAACTGGCTTCGGGGTTTAACGTGCGAGGGGGAAATACCGATCAAAATCTGATTCTTATCAATGGAAGTCCGATTTTTAATGCATCTCACCTGTTTGGATTTCTTTCTCTGATCAATCCCGATGTGGTTGATCATATTCGGATTTTTAAAGGTGGCTTGCCAGTTAAATTTGGGGAAAGGACAGCTTCTGTTGTGGAGATCGGTTTACGTGACGGTAACGATCAACAGGTAAGGTTCTCAGGTGGTATCGGGCTTATCAACTCCCGGCTGGCTGTTGACGGGCCTCTTTCTAAAGATAAAAACCTGACCTTTTCTGCCGGCGGAAGAAGTTCTTATACCAACTGGCTAATGTCCTATATCCCTGATGCTGCGCTGTCGCAGAGTGTTACCCGTTTTTATGACCTGTCGGGAAAGATGACCTATAAATTTGATTATCACAACCGGATCAGCATGACCGGATACCTGAGTGGCGATGAGTTCAATACCAGCACCCGGACCGTGATTCAGTATAAAAATGTATTGGGCAGTGTGGAGACAAACAACCGGATTTCTGAGCGGCTATACGGTGATCTTCTTGTTTCATACAGTCGGTATAACTACCGGCTGACCGATTTTGCCAATAATAATCCACCAGACGCATACCACCTGGATAATAGTATCTCTTATGCTTCTATGGCATATCATTTTCGATGGCATCCGGTGCCTCTGCACAAAGCAATGGCAGGGATAAAAGCCATTCGCTATGCTGTCAATCCGGGCGAAATTGCACCCGTTGAAATTGAAACGGGAATTGACAGAAAGGTGATGCAAAAGGAAAACGCGTGGGAATTTGCACTGTTTATAGGCGATGAAACGGAACCCTTTCCGGGGGTATCTGTCTCCGGGGGGCTTCGGTTTAGCTATTTTCTTAATCTGAATGCCATGCATAATGATTTACTCAATGGCTTAAACTCTGTTCAGGAATCCTCTCTTTCTGTTTCTGAAACGGAAGGTGCTGCCATGTCAACGATCTCCTTTGGAGGATTGGAGCCTCGGATTTCATTCGGTTATGATGTAAATCGTGCAACCATTAAATTAAGTTATCAACGCGTCAGACAGTATCTGTTTCAACTTAGCAATAATGCGGTTGTCTCTCCGGCTGAAATATGGAAGCTTTCGGACAATGACTTAAATCCTTTGGTTAATGATCAGGTTGCCTTTGGCATTGAGAGCAGTTCCTGGTTGCCGAAAGTTCATTTGTCATCGGAGCTCTATTATAAAGACCTGACGAATTTGATCGAATATAAAAATGGGGCTCAGCTGATTATGAACGATCACGTTGGGAGAGATCTGATAAACGCTGATGGATTCTCCTATGGGATTGAGCTGAGTGCACAAAAAAACAGCGGCAGGTTAACCGGATCAGCCGGTTATGTGTTCTCCAGGACGATGCAGAAGACCAATGCTTTAATGGCAGAAGACCAAATCAGGGAAGGGAAATTTTATCCTTCGATCTATGATAAACCCCATGATTTCTCAATGATGGCTACGTATCATGCCAGTCGCCGATGGCGGTTTACGGCCGGCTTTGTTTTTGTTTCGGGAAGGCCGGTTACCCTTCCGGAGATGAAATACCGTTATGCCGGAGAGACGGTTATCTATTACTCTGATCGCAATAAATACCGGATGCCTCCTTATCACAGACTCGACTTCTCAATCACATTTGATGAGAATCTGCGAAAAAAACGAATGTGGAAGGGAAGCTGGACACTATCGGTATACAATCTGTATGGAAGAGAGAATCCTTACTCTGTATATTACCGAAAGGCAACACCGGGAGTGGATAACCAATTTAGAAAGTATGCGCTCTATCAACTTTCGGTTATCGGAATCCCGGTACCATCGTTAACCTGTAATTTTAAATTTTAATGATGAGGAATTTCTATATTGTCCTTGTTTTTCTCCTGGTGACAGCCTGTGAAACACTCTATGAACCTGTTCTTGATGGTGCAGAAGAGGTGATGGTGGTTGATGCCCGGTTGGTGTTTGGAGAAACAGAGCATACGATATATATTTCGAAATCTAATGGATTTAATAATCCGGATAAGTTTCATCCCTTTACTCTGGCTTCTGTATGGTTAATCGATAGCAGCGGTCAGCGCTTTCCTTCCGTTCAGATTCAGTCGGGTGTACACCGGATTGTTGCAACGATCGAAGCTTCTCAAACGTATCAACTGCAAATCACATCCGGCGATGATATCTATGTTTCTGATTTTGAGCCAGTGCAGGCGGAGCCGGCCATTGACAGTATCTATAGTGAAGAGTTTGTTTTATGGAACCAGCCGGGAGGAGAGACTCAGGTGGAATCGTTTCAACGATTTAAGGGGCACCGCGTTTATGTTGATATCGATAATCATGGGCAGAAACGATACTACCGGTTCGACTCAAGACATGTGCTTCTCTATCATTTCCCTTTTGATACGGTGGTGAGGGGATTACCGGAAACGGTTCTTAAATATGGCTGGAAATCGATTTACCCTGACGATCTGTTTACGATTGCAGCACCTTCCCTGTATGCCCGGGATGCCTATATTTCAAAGCAGCCGGTTGGTTTTTTCAGATATAAGAGCAGCGATTACCTGAAGGCTGAAGAGGTGGCTCGCGGATGGATCTGTTTGTTGTATCAATATGCCATCTCTGAATCAACCTGGAGTTTTTACGACGATTTGAACCGTCAATTGGGATCGGAGGGAAAGATTTTTGATCCGCTTTATGTACAGGCTCGTGGAAACCTGACATGCATTACCAATCCTGAGAAAAAGGTTTTAGGTAATTTTGAGATCTCACGCATGCGGGAACACCGCTTTTATTTAAGGCTTGAACCCATTTCCGGCAATCATGTGTTGCGATATTTAGATGATTTTCAATACATTTCTGAGGCGGGTCAGAGAGCGATTTATCCGCCTCCGTTTTGGCAAAATTAAATTGTTTATTTATGAGGCAGATCCATCTGACAGGTTTACTTTTTCTGTTTTTTATCGTTTCCTTTTCCGGAAGGTCTCAACCAGGCATCCAGATCATGCCGATGCAACTTTTTACGGATCGTGATTTCTGTATGACCGGAGATACGATCTGGTTTAATGTTTTTCTGTCGAATGGTACAGAGGATATCAGCCATGTGGTACATGTTGATCTTAGCCGGCCTGATTACGGGGTGGTTGCATCGGTTTCTGTTAAAAGTCATGAAGGATGGGCAGCCGGATACCTCTGCATTCCCGATACGTTGAACAGCGGCTTCTGTTTTTTGACGGCATACCTGCATGAACACCGGCTCCATGCCGGAATCCCGGTTGAAGTAAAGACATTGGTTGTCTATAACCGATTTCAAACCGTTGAAAATGAAATTATGGTTCTCGGTCAACTTTTTAAAATTGTTGATCCCTCTTTCGATTCAGCGGTGCATATAAAGATTGAGAAAGAGAAGTTCTCTCCACGGGAAAAAGTAATGGTTGACCTTGACTTGCGTGGGCTTGATCCGGATGAGATGGAAACCGTGATTGCCAGAGCTGCGCTATTGGATGAACGGGCTTTAAATTATGGTGGTCGGATTATGTCTGAAACGAATGATCCGGTTTCAAATATCCCTCATTTTCAGGAGAAAGATGGAATCCTTATCAGTGGAAGGGTATTTCGTGACGCTTCGTCCGGGCAAAGAGGGCCTGTGGTCGTTTTTTTATCAATGATTGATGATCCCGGTTATTTAGACTATTTTGTTACAGATTCCGTTGGTGTTTTTCATTTTTTTCTGAAAAACGCTGAAGGTGTCGGGGATGTTGTTTTACAGGCAATTTCAGCCATTGAAGAGAATTTGGCTGTTGAGCTGACAACCAATCGAAGTACCATCCATGCTTCGGTACCCCTCTATCCAATGCCTGTTGACTCCTTACAGAAAGGTTTTATTAACCGGATGTCCGACGTTGATTTTTTAACCCGTTTGTTTAGGACAGATAATCCAATACCGGCAGTTGCTTTTACTATGCCTCAGCGTTTTCAGGTACCCTTCTACGGTCAGCCCGATCGTAGGGTTCATCCGGCTGATTTTTTTGATCTTCCCGACTTCCAGTCTATTTCCCGGGAGTTACTGCCGGGAGTACAGTATCGTACGCGAGAAGGGCAAATTTTAATCCGACTTTTTAACCGGAATGAAAATCGATATTTTGAACGTGACCCGTTCACGTTGATCAACGGAATTCCGGTTTTTAAAAATTCATTGCTTGCTCCATTAAACTCTGCCGATATTCAGTATATTGACTATTCGATGCAGGAGCGTGTGTTTGGTGATTTGAAATTTCCCGGCGTACTGGCCATTTACCTGAAAGATCGCTCGAACAGCTGGATTGCCAATCATCCCAATACATTTCGTTTTTCCATTCCTTTGTTGCAATATCAAAAGCAGGCTCACTCTTATTCTCCTGTTTCGGTTGAAAACCGAACGCCTGATATGCGAAGGATTTTCTATTGGCAACCGGTTAAACCCGGTGATATCAGAAGTTTTGAATTTGTGCTGTCGGATATCCGGGGGATTGTTGAAATCTCCCTGGAGGGAGTAACAAAAAACGGAAAACGATTTCGATCGGTTAAGAACATTGTAGTAGAAAGATAATGAAAATAGTACAGCTTATATTTACGTTTTTGGCTCTGGTGCATTCCGGTTGGGCACAACAAGCCGTATGGACTATTGATAACCTGTCCAGCAATTCAAACCGGTTGATGGGAAAGCTTACCGGAACTGTTTATTACCTGCCCTCGGGTTCAGGTGATTCTTATTTTTTACAGGATCAATGGATTGAAGGATCGATTTTGCTTGAGGACGATGACCTGTTTGAAAATCTGCAAATGCGCTATCTGACCATTCAGGATGAGTTGGTCGTTTATAATTCCGGATTGAGTCAATTGGTCATACTGGATAAGGAGCGGGTAAAGCGGTTTTCATTCAATAATAGCACGGGTGATCAGCACTTTATTAAGCTATATTACGACGCTGTTGTTGAAGCGGGTTTTCGCTATTTTGAGATCAAATACAGTGGAAGCCGTTGGTTGTTGGCGTTTCATTACCTCTCTGAAGAGAAGACAACGCTCTACCGTGATTATCATGGGAAATTAAAAGATTCCCGGTTGAAACCTAAAATTTCATATTACATGTATGACCCCGGAAGTGAAAAGTTTGCTCGTATTCAGATGAAACGCAGTTCTCTTTTAGCCCGTTTTTCTGAAAAGAAAAGGGAGATAAAGCAACTCTTCAGAAGAGATGGTCTTCGAAAATTTTCGGAAGCGGAGTTGATCAGGGCTTTTCAACTGTTGGATGAGAATGAATTTTTGGATATTGTGGAATTATAAGAAACCTTTTTTCCAATGTAAATATT
>CAZILU010000025.1:0-28470 GCA_964540165.1 uncultured Mariniphaga sp. | reverse complement strand
AAACAACGAAATGGTTATGCAAAACGTTAAAAAAATTCAAAATTTTATCCCGGGTTTTCACTGAATTGAGCCTCTCATGGGACTCGAACCCACGACCTGCTCATTACGAATGAGCTGCTCTACCAACTGAGCTAAAGAGGCAAAATTGCGACTGCAAAACTAAGAATTTTGCGCAATTTTTATCATATTTTCAAAAATTTTCCGCTGTTCGATCATTGCGGCCACGGTATCCTCCGGATTGGTACGGCACTCCAATAAAACCCACCCCCGATAATCCATCTGCACAAAGAGGTTCATCAACTCCTGGTAAGGATAGTCACCAATATTCAGCTCCCGCACATGGCAGATATCTCCGAATCGATGTTTCACCAGGTTAAAATTATATGCCAATCCCTCTCCATCAAGATCTTCATCATTGCTGTTCCAACAAACGGTGGAGCCTTCGTTCTCTACATAGTCCATGATCTTCCTGATATTGGGCAGTTGTTGGGTACCACGGCCGTGTACCTCCAGTCGGATTTGCTGCCCCAAATCCAGGGCATACCTTCCCAACAGATCCAGCGCTTTCCCAATCTGCTCCAGGGTCTTCTCTTCGGGTACTCCTTCATGAAACTGATTGGGTTTCACCTTTACACCGGAGCCACCGATATCCTTACTCAGTTGTAACCATGCCTTTGTCTTTTCAATGGATGCCTGCAACCTTGCCGGATCGGGCCAGTCATACTGTTCATTGGTACCCATTCCGACAAGCTCCACGCCACTTCCGGCAAACTGCTTTCGAACCTCCTCCCGTTCTGCCCCGGATAACGCTGTTGAAACTCCGTGCACATGATCCACGCGAAGCTCGACACCAGTCAGCCCCGATGCCTGGCAATTTTTAATGATGGCAGGGATATCCCAATCCTTCGCCCACAGGTAGGTAACCAATCCCAATTGCATACGCCCCCCGGCCCGGTTGTGACATCCGGGCATTATAGCACCGGATATGGCCAATCCACCCGCATACAGGCTCACATCCCGCAGGAAAGCTCTTCTTGATTGAATCCGGATCTTTTCCATAACTCCTGATATTGTGTTAAAAACAGTTAAAGATACGATATGGCGGCTGTATTGACAATAGCTTTCATGAAATTTCCCGGATTTTTATAATTTTGCCGCTATTAAAAGAAAAAATAATGACACAACAGACAAAAGCAGTTTTTCATACCGTCAAAGGTGTGATGAAAGCAGATCTTTACGACCAGGATACCCCGGGCACCGTAAGCAACTTCGTTAAACTTGCCAAAAGCGGATTCTACGACGGACTCACGTTTCACCGGGTAATTCCGGGCTTTGTGATCCAGGGCGGCTGCCCCGATGGCACGGGTGCCGGTGGCCCCGGATACACCATCCCCTGCGAAACCGGTGGTGAAAACCAATACCACGACCGCGGTGTGTTGTCAATGGCCCATGCCGGAAGAGACACCGGTGGATCGCAGTTTTTCATTTGCCACAACCGGGAGAACACCAAACACCTCGATCGTCATCATACCTGTTTCGGTAAAGTAACAGAAGGCCTCGAAGTTATTGATGCCATTCGCGCCGGTGATGTGATTGAAAAAATCGAAATTATTGAAGGATAACGCTATCAGACCGCAACCAAACGAAACAGGGTGCGGTCACTCCTTCGAACCTGCCTATGAATTTTTTACAATTCTGTTTTGAAGAGCTCAACATCATCCCATCGGATCTGGAAGAGCTGATGGGTTTTGACCCGGGAATGGCTCCGGAACCATTCCCGACGCTGATCGAAGAGATTCTCAATCACGGATCCGATTTGTGTGACATCCGGGGAGGATACCAGATATTCAATCACATCTCCATAAACCGTCAAATTCCGCTTCTCTCAATCGACAATCATCATTTTTCCCCGGGAAAAACAGTTATTAATCAACTTAAAAACGCTACCCGTGCAGCGCTCTTTGTTTGCACTGCCGGCCATCGAATCTCCGATCTGGCACTTCAGAAATCCCGCGAAGGAGATGATCTTTATGCTTATATCTTAGATATCACCGGCTCTGTGGCAGCCGAAAAAGCAGCAGAACTTGTGCAGAAGAAGATCCTGGAGAAGGTTGCTGCGGAAGGAGAAGGCATCACCGCCGGTTACTCCCCCGGTTACTGCTCCTGGAGCGTTGCTGAGCAGAAGATCCTCTTCTCTCTTTTACCCCCCAACCCATGCAACATCGCGCTGTCTGATTCATCGCTCATGCATCCCCTGAAATCGGTCAGCGGAATCGTTGGCATCGGAACTGATTGTCATCAAACAAATTACCAATGTTTCCAATGCCCCGACAAGCAGTGTATCTACGGAAAAATCAGGCGTCGAAAAAAAGCCAAAAAAAATCATTGAATTGTTGCAAATATCAGATGTAAACTATTTATTTGTTGCGGGTATTCCCAACAGAAAATGGTTATCGAACAGATAAAAGGATTGGATTATACTCCATGTTAAATTGAAATGCACCAACAATAATGAATACAAAAATGACACCTGACAAACCAAAAGTAATTAAAGATTACAACAAACTTGACAAGCACCTGCAGGAGCAGATCAAACTGGTCTATTCCGATGGATTTGCCGATCATCTGATCCATTTTTTTGACAAAAACGGCATTAAGGTTACTGCGTTACCCTTTGAAACGGAAGACAAGTATTATATGCTTCGAATGACTGAGAATGAAGCCATTCAGATTGTTGACGAAGACGAAGATTTTGATGAAGACGGCTTCCTCAAAATGGAGGTAAAACAGGATTATGAAGATAAATATGCCGATTTAGATCATGTTGCCGACCAGATTTCTGACGATGATGATGCAGAGGAGAGCGACAATTACGATGATGATGATGATGATGAATAACGGCTGACCCCGAGGATACTCCTCAAAGCTCATACCATTACCTTCGGCACACGTGCGAAACAGATCGCCTGTTTACTTCAGGAAAGCAGTGCTTTGACAATGGCGGCAATTTCACTACCCTCGGCCTTTCCGGCCAGCTCCTTTGAAGCGATCCCCATCACCTTTCCCATCTCCTTCATGGCAGATGCTCCCGTTTTCACGATAATTGCCCTGACAATCTTCTCAATCTCTTCCCTGTCCAGTTTTTCCGGGAGGTATGCCTCATAAACAGCTACCTGGGCCATCTCTTCGTTATAAAGATCTTCCCGGCTCTGCTCCCGGTAGATCCGGGCAGAATCGGCCCCTTGCCTGGCCAGCTTGTCTATCATTTTCAACACCTCCTCATCGGTCAGCTCCGAGCCGGCTCCCTTGGCAGTACGGGCTTCAAGCATCACTTTTTTGATGTTTCGAAGCGCTTCCAGCCTCACCTTGTCGCGGGCTTTCATCGCTAGGGTCATGTCGCTGTTGATCTGGTCAAATAGTGCCATAATTTTTCTATTTATTACGTTAATCTACCCGGTTATGAAGGTAAGAATTGCGGTCCGACAACTTATTATCGCTGGTAATGGTATAATTGGAGAGCTTTTTCTTATACCTGGGGTCATTCATCCGGAGCTGCCTGCGCTTGAATGCAGGAATATTTTCAAGCGCATCAAGATCCTCTTCACTGGCCGTTGAGAAGTCCATCTGCGTATTATCAACCGACTTTTTCCGCTCCTTAGCAGTATTTGGATAGAGCACTTCAAACTCCAGATCCTGATCTGATGCTGGATTACTTTCAAAAAGAAACTGATCGTGGCTCTCCACAGGGTCTGGTTTCACCGGTTGTGAGACCTGATCTCCGGCCTTTTCCGGTTCCGGATCCGTTTTTGTTTCCGTATCGGGCATCTTCTCCTGTTTCACCTCAGCAGGTGTCTCCATCTGCAACGTAACGGTCTCCTTCCCCATGGACTTCTCTCCCGGGATACCGGCAATCGAACTTTTGCCAAATCCAGTAGCAATCAAGGTTACAGAAAGATTTTCACCCAAATTCTCATCGCTGCCGTTCCCCCAGATCAGATCAGCTTCAAAACCGGCCTTATTTTGCAGGTAATCGGTAATAATTCCCACCTCATCCATGGTAACCTCCTGCGATCCGGAGGTAATATTCAACAAGATATTTTTTGCTCCCCTGATATCGTTATTATTGAGCAGCGGCGAATTCAGTGCCATCTCAACCGCCTCAACAGCCCGGTTCTTCCCTTCTGCAATACCGGTACCCATGAGTGCCAGTCCACTTTTACGCATCACCGTCTCCACGTCGGCAAAGTCCACGTTGATATACCCGGGTACGGTGATGATCTCAGCGATCCCCTTCGCTGCCGTAGCAAGCACATTATCGGCTTTGGAAAAAGCTTCAGAGATACCAAAATCGCCATACATCTCCCGGATCCGCTCATTGTTGATCACCAGCAGGGCATCGACATGATTTTCCAGCTCGGCAATCCCTTCGATGGCCTGGTGAATCCGTCGTTTCCCTTCGTTTCGAAAGGGTATGGTAACAATGCCCACGGTCAGATAGCCCATGGAGTGACACGCTTCAGCAATTACCGGCGCCCCGCCGGTTCCGGTGCCGCCTCCCATGCCGGCCGTAATAAACACCATTTTGGTGTTGTGCGCCAACGCAGCCTTCACATCCTCAATGTTCTCCAGGGCAGCCTGCCTGCCTACCTCCGGACGGTTACCGGCCCCGCGCCCCTCAGTCAGGGAAGAGCCCAACTGAACCCGCGTCGGAACCGGACTGCTGTCGAGCGCCTGTGAATCGGTATTACATATCACGAAGTCTACATCGCAGATCCCCAATTGATGCATGTAATTGAGGGCGTTTCCACCACCACCGCCAACACCAATGACCTTGATGGCAGCCTTTGCCTGTTCCGGATTTGTCCTGTTTTCCATATGCTCTAATATATATTATTCATTATTCTTCGATTGACTTGCTTTTATACCTGATGAACGATCCCGCTTCCGGATTAAAATGCCATTTTACTCATCCATCGATTGGTCCTCGTCATCGAATAACTTATTGAAACCAAAATTTTTAAGAAACCAATTATCGACACTTCCCTGTTTTGCGGTCTCCCGGCTACGCTCTTTTGTCCGCTTCTTCTCTTTCCGCTTTTGTGAAAATGATAACCGCTCTTCACTTTTCCGATCTCTGTTACCGGAGGATCCCAGTCCAAAAAACCGGGAGGAGTCCTGCCTGCTGTCGTCCATCACTACCAGCTCTTCCTCAGTCTCTTCGATCATCTCCTCCGCTTCACCAACCATTGCATCCACCGGCTCCTCACGTCCAAGCTCAAACTTCTGAGGCTCTTCCCGGGGCTGCAACAACTGATTGGGATTGGTCTTAAAGCCGGTGGCCAGAATGGTTACACTGACCTGGTCCCCCAAGCGTTCATCATACCCGTTACCCCAGATGATATCTGCCTCCTGGCCCGCTCGCTCCTGCAACGTTTCAATGATTTCACCAATCTCACCAATGGTGATTTCATCTCCCCCGGAGATAATATTTAATAAAATATTCTTCGTGCCATAAATATCATTACTATCCAGTAAAGGCGACTCCAACGCGCTGTTCACCGCCCTTAATGCCCGCTCCTCTCCGCTGGCCAACCCGGTGCCCATTATGAACACATTACTGTTGTGCATCACCGTATATACATCGGCAAAGTCGATATTGACATTGCCGTGCAGCGTGATGATCTCAGCTACCCCTTTAACGGCTGTTGCCACAATGTTGTCGGCCATTTTAAACGCCTGGCGCGCTGGCAGATCACCAAAAATATTATGCAGTCGTTGATTGCTGACTACCAGCATACTATCGACATACTCACTCAGCTTTTTAATCCCCTCCATGGCCTGCCCGAACCGCTTCTTCCCCTCCGCCGGTGAGGGAACTGTAACCACGGCAATCGTCAATATATCGAGCTCACGGGCGAGGCTGGCAATTACCGGCGCGGCACCGGTGCCGGTACCTCCGCCCATGCCGGCAGCGATGAAGAGCATCTTCGTGCCCTCCAGCGCCCGCTTCAAATCCTCATAATTCTCCCGGGCAGCCTGCTCACCCATCTGCGGCATATTTCCGGCACCCCGACCTTCGGTGAGCGTTACGCCTAACTGGATCTTTACCGTCACAGGGCTCTTCTCCATCACTTGCGCGTCGGTGTTGCAGATAATGAAATCCACACCGGCAATCCCCTCCTCATACATATGGTTGACAGCATTACAGCCACCACCACCCACGCCAATCACCTTAATAATAGAGGATGAACGTTTTGGAAACTGAAAATTGACTAATTCGGACATATCGCTGAGTTTAATTTAATGCTACGTCACTATCATCATCCACATAATCGAGTACTCCCTGAACAACACCTTTCAGCCAGGGCGAGAAGCGGCTCTCCCTTTTCTTCTTACTCTCCTTTTTGATTTTCCTGACCGGTGCCGGTTCGCTCTTTTCCAGCGTTTGCTGCATCAATCCCAGCGCTGTCAGATAGGCCTGATCGTCAAGTCCCTCCACCTTGTTCGCCGGCTTGAAAACCGGAAACGCCAACCGGGCGTCCATTCCGGTGCGGAACTTCACGAGGGAGATCAGATTATGTAATCCCGACGTACCTCCGGACAGCACTATGCCCGACCCTAACTGGGAACCGATACCCGACCGTTCGATCTGAAAATTCACACTGTCAACGATCTCCTCCATACGCGCTTGTATAATAAATGCCAGGCTTTTAAAAGAGATCTCCTTCGGCTCCCAGCCGTTTTGGCCGGGAATGGTAACCACCTTGCGTTCATCGGCAAAATCGCCCAAAGCCTGCCCAAACTGAACTTTTAGCTGTTCAGCCCACTTAGGCAGAATGCAACACCCCTCTTTAATATCGTTCGATACCACCTCCCCCCCAAAGGGGATTACAGCAGTATGTATCATCACCCCTTCATGGTATACAGCCATCTTGGTCGTTCCTGCACCTATATCAAGCAGCACAGCACCCACCTCCCGCTCATCGCTGGTCAGAACTGACTCCGCAGCTGCCAGTGGCGACAGCGTTACCTCACCCAATTCGACACCCGCTTTGCTGAGAGCCCGGCGAAAATTGAGCAAATGGCTCTCCGGAACGGCTATCAGCTTAAATCGCGCTTCAATTTTCAAACCGGTAAGTCCTACCGGATTAAATTCGGCTGGTTCATTATCGACAATAAAAGCCTGCGGTAGAACGTGCAGAATCGTAAAATCGTTCGGGAGCTGTAATCCCTCGGCCTCTTTAAACAGCTCATTCACATCGAACTGACTCACCATTCCATCGCCCGAAGTAGGACGCGAAACCCGGTGCTCAACAACCTTTACCGACTGTCCGGCATAAGCAATGTCTACTTTCGGAATCAGGCTGCCAGTCTGCTTTTCCAGCAGTGTCAGCAGGTCGCCAAAGGCAGCTGCCGCCTCCTCGATATTAAAAATAACGCCCCGGCGGATCCCGCGGGAGGGAACCTTCGCAGCCGCCATTATCTCCATCTTCCCGGCTTCATCTTTCCTGCCGGCCAGGGCTGCCAGTTTCGATGTGCCAACATCAATTACGACCGAAAAATTTGATTTTGCTGCCATAACTATCTCTTTTTTGCAATGATCTGATTATTATACTTCAAACTGATTCGCCGGTACATCTCCCAGTTGCTGCCGGCCATCACCTGCTCATAGAAGTTTTTCAGATGGCTGAGTTTCTGTTCGTACCCATCCAACGCCCCCATTTCAATCAGGTGATTACCTACCAACGGGGTTAATACCACTTCTCCATTCGACTCAATATGAACCTGTTCGATCTGAGCTCTCCAAAATGAATTTCCCTCCAGAAAGTGGTAAAAAGGGAGCAGGCGCTCCCGGGCATAATCGTCTGTAAAATCGCCCGATGCCACCAACACCCGGGCTGCATACGCCGATGAAACCGGAATCTTCTCTCCGGTTCGATCCAGATAGTAGCTGCCCGATGACGACATAATCCGCAATACCGGCTCCCGATGCTTCACCCGAACGCCAAGCACCCCTTGATATGCACTATCTGCCTTGATGCGCACCTTATAGACCTCGGCTGCCTCAATCGCCTGGTGCTTCTCCACCTCCAGCTCGATCTGCTCAGCATTAATCTGTCGCAAATCCTTACCTATTAATTGATTATCGGCCGAACGAACCATCCGCACTATCTCTTCCTGGCTCAGCCGGATCAAGTCGTCGTTTTCAAATGACACGTGAATGGTGCTGCAGGGGATATTTCGATTCTCCCTGCCCGTAAAAGCCCCCGTAACCGCAATAAAGGCAGTCAGCAGGAGGTATCCGGTCCATGTCAATCCTCTTTTAATCATTCGACTTCTTTTAATGTATCATTCTCTCTAATGTAATCCTCTTTTTCAAATCATTTTTAAAACATGGTGGATTGAACATCTAAAGATATGGAACCTCCACGGGAGGTTCTTTCTAATCCTATTAAAGTCCATAATCACCATATTATCACCAATTCACATTCAATCTCTACATAATCACCATTCAATCTCTACATAATCTCCACTTATTCTGCACTTAATCACAACTTAATCACAATTTAATCCCCACAAATCCCTACTTAATCTCCCTCCTCAACATCTCTATGATCTCCGGGGCCAGTCCGTCCACATCGCCGGCGCCCATCGTTATCACCACATCGCAATCCCTTTCGCACAGCAGGGGAACCACTTCGCTCTTCTCCACCAGGAACCTCTCCGGCAACTGCATCTTATCGAAGATCAGGCCGGAGGAGACACCCTTGATGGGCTCTTCACGGGCCGGGTAGAGAGGCACCAACACGGCCTCATCCAGCAGGTCGAGGCTTTGGGCAAACTCCGAAGCAAAATCGCGTGTCCGTGAATATAAGTGCGGTTGAAAAATAGCGGTGATCTTCCGTCCGGGATAAAGATCACGCACCGACAGTATCATCGCCTCCAGTTCAGCCGGATGGTGGGCATAATCATCGATATAGATCCGCTTCTCATCGGCATATCTGACATCGAAGCGCCGCCTGACACCCTGGTACTCGCTAAGCCCTTCGATGATGGTATCGGCAGTAGCCCCGGCAAGAAAGGCGAGGGCGGCTGCACCCACAGCATTCTCCACATTCACCAGCCCCGGGTAGTTCAGCCGGCAGCCGGAAATGATCCCGTCGGGTGTTCTCAGGTCAAAGCAATATGCCCCTCCAGCACGGTCAAGACGAAGATTAACGGTACAAAAATCAGCTTCTCCTTTCAGATCATATGTATATACTTTAGCCTTAGCGCGTTCTGTATTAAGTCCCGCACCCTGCTTTATCACCAGGGCACCCCCGGGCTTGATCTGGGCGATGAACTTCTCAAAAGCCTCCACGATCTTGGATCGATCACCATAGATGTCGAGGTGATCGGCATCGACAGCTGTCACCAGCGCCAACTGCGGCTGCAAATGCAAAAAGGAGCGGTCGAACTCATCGGCCTCGGCAACGATCCATGGCGAATTCTCGGGGGGAAGCAGCAGATTGCTGCCGAAGTTCTTTGATACGCCTCCCAAAAAAGCACCACATCCCGCAGCCGTTTTATGCATCAACAGCGCGGCCATCGTACTCACCGTAGTCTTGCCATGGGTGCCGGCAACAGCGATACAGCTTTTTTCGTTGCAGATCATTCCCAACACCTTAGCTCTTTTCAGCAGGCCAATCGGTTTCTCACGAAACCATGAAAGCTCTTTGTGATCATCGGGCAGTGCCGGTGTAAAAACCGCCAGGGTTTCAGCGGGGTCCCAGCGGGAAGGGATCTTCCGGATGTCATCTTCGAAATGCACATCAATGCCCTCCGCCTGCAAAGCATCGGTCAGGGCAGTCGGGGTACGGTCATAGCCGGCGACATGCCGCCCGGTATGCAGAAAGTAACGTGCTAACGCACTCATGCCAATTCCCCCGATCCCGAGAAAATAGACATTCTTAATATTTTGAAGGTTATTCATCTTTATTTTAACGCAAATTTCTATCGCTCATCTATGTTTCTGTTTTTTATCAACTCATTCACAATCAGCCCACGATTGTCTATATTAACTTTTCCACCTCATCCACAATCTGTCGGGTAGCATCGGGCCTGGCCAGCAACCGGATCTCAGCCGACAACTGCCGGCATGCCTCCGGATCGTTCACCAGGGCCAAGGCTTCGGGCAATAACTGTTGCTCTGCAACGGCATCGGCAACCATCCGTGCAGCCCCCCTTTCAGCTAATGCCTGTGCGTTTTTCGTCTGGTGATCCTCCGCCACGTTGGGTGAAGGGACCAGAATCACCGGTTTTCCCACCAGGCATAGCTCTGAGATGGTGCCGGCACCGGCGCGGGAGATCACTACGCCCGCGGCCGCATAGGCCAGATCCATTCTCGTAATAAACTCTGTAATATGAAGATTTGCCGGCACATGATCTTTGATCTGCGCCATAATTTCCCGATAGTAGATCGAGCCGGTCTGCCAGATCACCTCGCCCTGAAACCCGGCAATCTGCGACAGGTTAGCCATCACCGCACGGTTCAGGGTGCGGGCACCCAGACTGCCGCCTAAGATCAGGATCACCTTCCCGTAATTTTTCAACCCGAAAAAGGCAGCTGCCTCAGCCGGACCGGCCTTCAGTTCCAAAAGGTTCTCCCGAACCGGATTGCCGGTAAGAACAATCTTTCCGGCCGGGAAATAGCGCTCCATACCCTCATACGCCACACAGATGGTCCGGGCCTTTTTTCCTAACAGCTTGTTTGTCAAGCCCGCATAGGAGTTCTGTTCCTGGATAAGGGTAGGTATCCCCCTGCGGGCGGCTGCCCGGAGCAGGGGGCCGCTGGCAAACCCCCCTACACCGATAGCAACCTGTGGTTTGAATTGATTGATAACTTGAAACGCCAGCTGGTTACTCTTTATTAACCGAATAAAAAAGGTGATCATCTTCAGGCCGGGCTTCCGTGGAAAACCCATCACCGGCAGTCCGGTGATCCGGTATCCGGCAGCCGGTACCTTCTCCATCTCCATTCGACCCTCTGCGCCGACAAAGAGAATCTCTGCACCGGGATGGCGCCGGGATATCTCACGGGCAATGGATAAAGCCGGAAAGATATGCCCCCCGGTTCCCCCACCACTGACTATGACTCTCTCTATACTCATTTTTTCGTCTTTTCTATCTCTTTTACATGGTTCATAGCATCATCCTCATCAGGAACATTCACCTGAATGGGTGGTTTCTGCGACTCCCGGTTTACCTGGTTCTGATAGCTAACGCTCAGCACACAACCAAAGGATACCGAGGTAAAAAGCAACGATGTGCCACCAAGGCTTACCCAGGGCAGTGGCTGACCTGTTACCGGCAGCACACCCGCCGAAACGCCAATATTGATGATCGCCTGAAATACCAGCACCATCGTCAGTCCTGTTACCAGAAACGCCGGAAAGGTGCGGGTGGCACGCCGCACAATAACGACGCTCCGGAAAAAGAAGATCAGGTAGAGAAACATCACAGCAATACCAAACAGCAGGCCGTACTCCTCAACGATAATGGCAAAGATAAAGTCGTTGTAGGCAGCAGCCATGTAGTTACTCACATCCGACCGGCCGGGTCCTTTCCCGAAGATTCCCCCTTCATAAATGGCCAGCTTGGCATAATCGGCCTGGGTAATCCCCTTCTCAGCGGTTGGATCGCCATGAATAAACCGCTCAATGCGGCCTTTCACTGTGTGCATGCGGGTAGGTGCCGATGGAAACTGATCGGCTAAAAAGTAGATGCCCACCACCAGCCCGACACCCAACAGCACGATCATCGACAGGTACCTCAGCGGGATGCGGCCAACAAACATCATAGCAAACACCGTGGCAAAAAGCAACGCTGCCGTAGAGAAGTTAGAGACAAAAATCAACCCGCACACCACCACGGCATGCCCCATGATCAGGAAAAAAGCCCGTTTCAGCTCCTCATCCGTCTTCTGGTTTCTGGCCAGCACCTTAGCTGTGTAAAAGATCAGGGCGATCTTGGCAAGCTCTGCAGGCTGGAATGAGATAAATCCCAGATCGAGCGTTCGACCGCTGCCCGGCAAGGCGCCGGCAAACTTCATCGCTACCATCGCTAACAAAAACCCAATACTGATATAGATCAACATATTAGCCAGGATCGAATAGATCTTCACCGAGAGAAAATTGACCATCACCAGGATCAGCGCCAGCCCCATTCCCAAAAAGAAAAGCTGCCGGATCAAAAAGTACATCGTGTTGCCCGATGCCTGGCGGTATGCCAACGCCCCCGTCGAGCTGTAAACGATCAACAGCGACAGCAACGACAACAGCAACAGCACGATCCAAATGACCCGGTCACCCCGAAATATTTTTGATTGTAATACCATAAGCTTATAAGTTCCTTACCTGCTCTTTAAACTGGTGCCCCCGGTCTTCGTAATTCTCAAACAGATCGAAGCTGGCACAGGCGGGCGACAACAACACCGTATCGCCGTTCCGGGCCAGGTAGTAAGCCGTTTTCACCGCCTCTTCCATCCCCGACACATCGACAATATTCTTTACCAGAGGATCAAACGCCTGATGCAGCTTAGTATTGTCCTTTCCGAGACATACCAGGGCTTTCACCTTCTCTTTTACCAGATGATTAAGCATGGAGTAGTCGTTACCCTTATCGATGCCCCCGGCAATCCAGACGATCGGCTTGCGAATGCTCTCCAGCGCATACCACGTAGAGTTGACGTTGGTGGCCTTTGAGTCGTTGACAAACTCAATGCCATGCACTTTGAGGAATCGCTCCAACCGGTGCTCAATTCCCTGGAAGCCGGCCAGGCTCTCGCGCAGTTGTTCATTGCGAATTTGAAAAACCATGCCGGCAATGCCTGCGGCCATCGAATTATAGGTGTTGTGTTTCCCCTGCAGTGACAAATCCAGAATTGACATGCTGAATATTTTTTGGTTATAATTTATAATCATTTGATCTCCTGATACTCCGGCTCCCGGAACGGCCGGCTCTCCCAACGTAAAGGGAACAGCCGCCGGTATAATCTCTCTGTTTTTCAGCTCCTGCTGAATAACTTCATCATCGGCGCAGTAAATAAAAATATCCGCTGCGCGTTGATTCTGCAGAATACGCATTTTAGAATCGACATATTTCTGCATGGTGTAGTCATATCGATCCAGGTGGTCGGGTGTGATGTTAAGCAGCACCGCTACATCGGCCCTGAACTCCGTCATACCATCAAGCTGAAAGCTGCTCAGTTCGATCACGTAGATATCCTTTGGGGCTTCGGCCACCTGCCATGCCAGGCTATGGCCTACGTTTCCGGCCAGACCGGCATTTAACCCGGCTTGCGTCAACATATGATGGATGAGCGTGGTAGTGGTCGTTTTGCCATTGCTGCCAGTGATACACACCATGTTGGCATCGCTATACCTTCCGGCAAACTCAATCTCCGAGATCACCGGAACCCCCTGTGCCCGGAGCTTCATCACCAACGGTGCCTTGTCAGGAATACCGGGGCTTTTAACCACCAGTGCTGCCTGCAGGATCCGTGCTTCGGTGTGCTGTCCCTCCTCAAAGTCGATCCGGCGCTCTGTCAACTCCCGGCGATAATGGTCGCGCATCGTCCCCAAATCAGAGACAAACACGTCGAATCCCTCTTTTACTCCGAGGATGGCAGCTCCCACACCACTCTCACCGGCACCCAATATGACCAGTCGCTTTTTCACCTTACCGAATCTTTAATGTTACAACCGACAGCACCGCCAACAGGATCCCAATGATCCAGAAGCGGGCAACGATTTTCGCTTCATGCACGCCCTTTTTCTGAAAATGGTGATGGATGGGGCTCATCAAAAAAACCCTCCGCCCTTCACCATATTTCCGCTTTGTATATTTAAACCAGGCAACCTGGATCATCACCGACAGGTTCTCCACCAGGAAGATCCCGCACAGCAACGGAATTAATATCTCTTTGCGGATGATGACGGAGAAGACAGCCAGTATCCCCCCCAACGCCAGGCTTCCGGTATCGCCCATAAATACCTGGGCGGGAAAAGCGTTGTACCAGAGAAATCCGACCGTTGCCCCGATGAAGGCTGCCACAAAAATGGTCAGCTCACCCACATGAGGTATATACATGATATTCAAATAGTCGGCATAGATAATATTACCACTCACATAGGCCAGCACCCCCAGGGTAGCGCCGCTGATCGCGGAGGTTCCTGCCGCCAGTCCGTCGAGCCCGTCGGTAAGGTTGGCAGCGTTCGACACCGCGGTAATGATCAGAATGATGGCGAGGGCATAAACCACCCACTTTAGCCAGGAGGCGGCGTCGCCGGCAAATGCCACCAGCCAGGCATAGTCAAACTCGTTCTTCTTAACAAAGGGGATGGTGGTTTTGGTCGACTTCACATCGCGCGTAACAAACTGAAGCGCCTCTTCGCCAGTCTGCTGATCCACCACCATCTGCTGCATATCTTTCCCGTCGGGTGACAACACATGCTCCCGCACCATCACATCATCGCTCATAAAGAGTGCGGCAGCCACAAAAACACCCAGACTAACCTGCCCCAATATCTTAAACCGACCGGCAAGTCCCTTTTTGTTCTTCATAAACACCTTGATGTAGTCATCGATAAAGCCGATGAGTCCCAAAAAGGCGGTGGTGATGAGCATCAGCAGAATATAGATATTGTCTAACCGCGCAAAGAGCAGCGTTGGCACGATGATCGCCAGAAGAATGATCAGTCCGCCCATGGTTGGTGTGCCGCTCTTCTGCACCTGCCCTGCCAATCCCAGGTCGCGCACATCCTCGCCAATCTGCTTCCGTTGCAGAATGCGGATCATCTTCTTACCAAAGACCGTGGTAATAAAGAGCGACAGGATCACAGCCGCTCCCGAGCGAAAGGAGATGTACTGAAACATTCCGATTCCGGGGATGCTGCTGCCTTCAAGCCATTCGTACAAGTAGTATAACATATCGTTTTCTCAGTTAATCGATTCCAAAACAGCGTTTTATCTCTTCCATGTCATCGAAGTGGTGCCTGACACCCTGTACTTCCTGGTAGTTTTCATGTCCTTTCCCGGCAATCAGGATGATATCGCCCGGCTGAGCCATCATAGCGGCTGTGCGGATCGCCTCCCGCCGGTTTTCGATCGACACCACGCGGTTTCTCTCCTTAGGCTTCACGCCTGCCTCCATGTCGCGAATGATCTGCGCGGGCTCTTCGCTGCGCGGGTTGTCGGATGTAAGAATCACCTTATCGCTTCCCGCCACCGCTTCTTGCGCCATCTCCGGCCGTTTGCTCCTGTCGCGGTCGCCACCGGCTCCCACCACCGTGATCACCAGCTCCTTGCGGGTGCGCAACCCATCGATAGCCGTCAGCACGTTCTTCAGGGCATCGGGTGTATGGGCGTAATCAACAATGGCCAGTCGCCCGTCGATGCTGCGCACCGTTTCGAAGCGCCCCTTCACCGGCTCCAGGTTGCTGAGGATCCGCAGCACCTCTGCGGGCTCCACACCCAGATTAACAGCAACGCCATACACCGCCAGCAGGTTGGAAGCATTAAACGCCCCGACAAACCGGGTCCACACCTCCTGTCCGTCGATGTTCAGCAGCATACCGTTAAAATGGGTCTCCATCACGCGACAGCCATAATCGGCGATCGTGCGGTTCGAGTAGGTCAGTTTGCGGGCTTTACTGTTCTGAACCATCACCATGCCATTTTTATCATCGGCGTTGGTGAGGGCAAAAGCTCCGGCTGGAAGCTGGTCAAAAAAGCGCTGTTTTGCTTTCAGGTATTCAGCAAATGTCTTGTGGTAATCCAGGTGGTCGTGGGTGAGGTTGGTAAAAACCCCGCCGGCATAGACAATGCCATCGATCCGCCGTTGCTGCACGGCGTGAGAGCTCACCTCCATAAAACAGTAGGTGCATCCCCCGGCAACCATCTCTGCCATCAGTTCCTGGATCTTCAAGGCGTCAGGCGTAGTGTGCGAGGCTGTTTCCTCCCGGTCGTCAATGCGGTAAGAGATGGTAGATATCAGACCGACATGGTAACCCAGCTCCCGGAACATGCGATAGAGCAGTGTGGCAATGCTGGTCTTTCCATTGGTTCCGGTAATGCCTACTACCTGCATCCGGCGCGATGGAAAGCCATGAAAGGCAGAGGCTAACAACCCGGCAGCTGCGGCAGTATCGGCCACCCGGATGCAGGTCACACCGGACACCCGGTCGCCAGTCTCCGGCGGCAGCTCTTCGCAGAAAACAGCCACAGCCCCCTGGGCGATGGCCTGGCCGATATACCGGTGTCCGTCTGCGTGCAACCCCCGCTGAGCAATAAATGCCGCTCCCGGCTTCACCCGGCGTGAGTCGAAGGTAATCGATGTCACCTCAACGGAGTCATCACCCTGCACCTCCTGCACCTCTATATTTTTCAACAGTTCTGTTAACTTCATATCACTCTAATGTAAGATAGACATTGGCCCCCCGGCTGTACCCCGATCCAGGTGTCAGCGACTGCTGCCGCACCTTGCCGGTGCCCTTGATATGGGCCCTCAGACCGGCATTCTCAAGAATAAAAACCGCATCGGTAGCGCCCATTCCGCGCACATCGGGCACCCGCCCTTCGGCGATCGTCACCTCGTTGAGTACCAGCCGGTCGTTCTCTCTTTTGGCAGATGCCAGCAGCGTTCCCGGGGCTCCGGAGATATTCTCAATCTTCAACGCCTCGGCCACCCGGATAATATCGTTGTAGTTTCCTGTTTTAATGTCGGGCAGTACCTCCCTTTGAAGGGTGTCAGACGCTTCAGCATCTGCCTCTTCGTAAAGATTGGTCACCGCATAAACCCGCTCGGCAATCTCCTTAAACACCGGCCCGGCAACAGAGCCGCCGTAAAAAGCTCCGCTTCTGGGATTGTTGATGGTCACTATGATGGAGTATTTCGGGTCATCGGCTGGAAAGTATCCGGCAAAAGAGGCCAGGTACATCCCTTTCTGATAACCGCCCGTACCAGTGGCGATCTGCGCCGTACCGGTTTTGCCGGCAATGCGAAACCAGGGGTTCTGCAAAGAGCGGCCGGTACCTCGCTCGCATACTCCTTCCAGCATCCGTTGCGCCTTTCCGATCGTTTCACGAGTGGCAATCATCGGGTTAAGCACTTCATTCCTGAACTGACGTACCAACACTCCGTTATCGCGGATCTCCCTTACCAACACCGGCTTCACCATCTTCCCATCGTTTGCCACGGCATTATAAAAGGTAAGGATCTGCAACGGGGTCATCTTCGATTCATATCCGTACGACATCCAGGCAAGGGTGGTTCCCCACCAGTCGGCATCGCCCGGATATTTGAAATAGGGCTTCCCCTCCCCCTTAATTTCCAGCCCCAACGGCTTGTTGAGCCCAAAGCCGTAGATGCGATCCACAAAAGCCTTCGGGTTCTTATCGTAAACCGAGGTGATGATCTTCGCCACACCAACGTTCGACGACTTTTCAAAGATCTGATTCAGCGTCATCGGCCCATGCCCGCCATAGCGGTAATCGCTGTCGTAGATGGTGCGGTCGCGGTATTTCCAAACGCCGCTGCCGGTATCGAATACATCGGCGGTATCTACCAGTCCGTCCTCCAGCGCTGCCATCAGCGACATCAGCTTAAAGGTGGAACCCGGCTCATAACACCCCTGGTTCCCCAGGGCATAGTTGTAATTTTCGGTATAGTCTCCATTCTCCTTGCCCAGATTGGCAACCGCTTTGATCTCACCGGTCTTCACCTCCATCAGAATAGCTGTACCCCAGTCGGCCTCATGCTTACGCAGGTTCCGCAGAAGGGCACTCTCTACGATATCCTGTAACTTTACATTAATCGTAGTGATAAGATCCATGCCATCTTCGGGCTCGATCTCGGTACGGGTGACCCATCGACCGGAGAGGTTCTGCCGATAGCTGATCCCCTCTTTTCCTTTCAGGTACTGCTCGTAAGCCCCCTCTAAACCGGTATATCCGATATTCCCGTGCACGCCGCCATAAGCTCCTTTATTGAGATCTCCAATGGTGCGAAGCGCCAGCGATCCCAACGGGGTCACCCGGTGGTTCTCCTGCTCAAGGATCATCCCCCCGCCAAAACGGCCACGGCGCAGGATCGGGAACTTCTTAATCTCCTGCAGCTCCTGATAGTCGACCTTGCGCGGAGTGAGCATAAAGCCGCGGTTGTTGTTGCGGTATGCGGTATTTAGCCGTTGATTGTACTCAGCCCTGGAAGCATCGCCAAAGAAGCGCGAGAGGTAATAGGCCAGGGAATCACTCTCTTCGCTGTATACCCGCTTCACCCCTTCAGAAGCCAGGTCGATTCGCACGTAGTACCCCGGCACCGACGTAGCCAGCACGCTGCCATCGTCGGCACAGATGTTGCCGCGAATCGGATCGACCGTTACGGTGTGCTCCTTCAGATTTTTGGCGATCTGCTCCCAACGATCATTTTTGATCTGCTGTACAGAGACCATATTAACCACCACTACCAGTCCAAACAACAAAAGGAAGAAGTAGATGATGGCGTAACGCGATACTATCGATTTCCGAATATCCACCATTTTCTCTTTTTCTCAATTACTATTTTCTGCGGAGGCCGCACCGGCTCCTCCAGTCCGATACCTGCCTGCTCCACCCGCTCGATCACCTCAGAAGGCCTGCTGGCATCCATGAGGCGAGCCGAGAGGGTGATCGACTCGGAGCGCAGTTCATCAAGCTTGTCTTCAACCACCTCGATCTGACGGATGGTACGCTCCGACCAGTTGCGGTTGGTGATCAGCACCAACGCAAAAAAAGCCAGCAGTCCGAGGAACGGCAACTGCCGCGTAAAGCGTTCATCGGTGAGGATGGTCCCCCCTAAAAACGACTTCACTCCCGGCCTCTTTTTACTGCTTTTTGCCTGCTCTGTCATATCATATCTTTTCAGCAATTCTCAATTTGGCACTGCGTGCCCGCACGTTTCGGGCTATCTCATCGGCACCCGGCACGATCACCTTCCGGTTGATCAGCCGGAATGAACCCTGCACATGACCGTAAAAATCCTTCTCCACCCGGCCATCAAAGTTTCCGGTCTTTAAGAAGTTCTTACAGAGACGATCTTCCAGACTGTGATAGGAGATACCCACCAACCGGCCACCGGGGACCAGCAGGTCGCGGGCAGCCATCAAAAACTCCTTCAAAGCCTCCATCTCATCGTTTACCTCGATCCGCAGCGCCTGGAAAACCCGCGCCAGATAGCTGTTCTCATGCTTTGGCGACACACAACGGGCAGCGATGGTACGCAGCCGCCCGGTCGTTTTCACCGGTGCTTCACCTCGTGCCTTCACCACCTCCGCCGCCAGGCGCCCGGCATTGGTGATCTCACCATATAGCCGGAAAACCGATGCAAGCTGCTCCTCACGATACGTGTTGACAACCTGCGCTGCATCGACCGCCGCATTGCGGTTCATCCGCATATCGAGCCGGTCATCAAAACGGTACGAAAAGCCCCGCTCCGCTACATCAAAATCGTGAGACGAGACTCCCAGATCGGCCAAAACGGCATCTACCTGTTCTACATTATAATAGCGAAGAAAATTGCGGAGGTACCTGAAATTGTGACGGATAAAAAAAAGCCGGTCGTCATCTATTACATTACCGGCAGCATCCTCATCCTGATCGAAGGCAAACAGCTTTCCATGGCCCAGCGCTTCCAGAATCAGGCGGGCGTGTCCTCCCCCTCCGTACGTGGCATCTACCACCCGCGCCCCCGGAAAGAGATTCAGCCCCTCAATGCTCTCCCCAGCCATCACCGGTATGTGATACGGTTGTGTCATCTACTCTGCCCCCTTCTGTTTTCTTCGCTCCTTAAACCGCTGTGCAAACGTCGACTTATCCATCCGCTGACTCTCATAAACAGTGAGATCCCACATACGAATGGAGTGCCCCATGCCAATGAGCCGGGCATTCTTCTGCAGCCCGGCATATCCCAGGTAGTCCGACGGAATATTGATCCGCCCGTTGACTGCCATGCCCAACTTGATGAAGTTTTCGTAGAAAAACTGCAGAAAAGCATCGTCATCCTCATCGAACGGATCCAGCGTACTCTTAAATGCCTCTACCCGATCCTTCCAAAAACGCTCGGGATAGATATCCAGACAGTTCTTAAATAGATTGCGCTCAATGACCAGAGGCTCAGAGGCCATATCACCCATCTCCTTCTTGAAGGCCGATGGTAGAACAATCCGACCCTTGTCGTCGATCGTCGCACTGTATGTCCCTGTAAACTCTGTCATCTGATATCACACTCTTTATTCGTATCGGTAAAAATAAGAATTTATTCCATATTATTCCACTTCATTCCACTTTATTCCACAACCTTACCAATAACCGACCTGTTGAAAAAATGTTAATTATCTGTTGGAAAATGGTTCAGAACATCAACCGATCATAATATTACAAATTGTTTATCAATATTTTAAAATCGAAAATGTTTTATCAACAGCCGTTAATAACTTGCCTGAAACGATCAAATAACGGTTAAAAAGATTTGATAGAAAGTTAAAAAATGGCCGGTAATGAAAAAAAGATCTTCCACCGGGCACAATCACACGCCGAATCATTTTATTTTGTATGGCATTTTTTGTTAATTGCATTGCTATGGCAGAAGAGAGAGAGAACGTATTCAGGCCGATCAACATCCGGGAGCTGTTTGTCTCCAAAAATCCGGGGCTGGCGCGGTTTATTCCGGGCTTTGTATATCGTTATATCACACGGATCATGCACATTGAGTTTTTCAATGATCTGTTGGTACGCAACAACCACATACATGGAATGGCATTTGTAAACCAGATGGTTACTGAATTTGGTATCCGACGTACAGTGCATGGAGCGAACAACATCCCGGCATCGGGAAAGTTTATCTTTGCCAGTAACCATCCGTTGGGCGGATTCGACGGGTTACTGCTGATGAAGACTGTGGACGAGAAGCTGGGTAATCCGAAGTTTCTCACCAACGACATCCTGCTGAGCATACCGCAATTGCGTGAGGTTTTTGTTCCCATCAATAAGCATGGCGGGCACAGCCGGGAGGCAGCGACAAAACTTTCGCAAGCCTACCAGTCCGACGCACAGATATTGATATTTCCATCGGGGCTGGCCTCACGAAAGATTGGGAACCGGATTCTTGATCTGGAGTGGAAAAAGCACTTCATCACCAAAGCAATTCAATACCAACGCGATGTGATTCCCGTATTCATCAGTGGCCGCAACACCAACCGCTTCTATCGGATGGCCAATTTTCGCAAACGCTTCCACATCAAATGGAATCTGGAGATGTTCTTTCTGCCCGATGAAACCACCCGGCATAAGAATACCCACATTCATATCTGGTTTGGGAAACCGATCCCCCACACACAATTCGACCGGTCGAAGCCCCACGAGGAGTGGGCGGCCTGGGTTAGAGAGCAGGTCTATCAGCTTCCGGACGAACCACCAGTTGCAAATAATTAGCGGTTCAGGGAACAATGAATGGCTATTTTTTTAATTTTGCACACCATTTTTTATTGTACACGGGTTCTTTAGATTATTTGGAACGATACAAGAAATCAAATTAATTTAATTCGAATGAAACAGATTGTTGCACCACTTCCAAAGGAACAGATCATTGCCGAACTGACACCCGACAAGTTGCTGCGCAAAACCAATAAAGGGGGAAACGAGATCTACGTAATCACGCACCACAACGCTCCATCGGTCATGCACGAGATTGGCCGCTTACGGGAGATCACCTTCCGCGATGCCGGCGGCGGCACGGGCAGGGAGACCGACATCGACAAATACGATATTGCTGAATACCCTTACAAACAATTGATTGTATGGGATCCCGACTCACAGGAGATCCTGGGAGGCTACCGCTTTATGCTCTGCTCCGAGGTACCGGTCGATGAAAACGGCGAAATGCAAATGGCAACCTCCCGCCTCTTCAACCTCTCCGAAAAATTCATCAAAGAGTACCTCCCCCACACCCTGGAGCTGGGGCGCTCGTTTGTTCAACCGGCCTACCAGTCGAGCCGCGCCGGAGCCAAAGCACTCTTTGCCTTAGACAACCTGTGGGACGGATTAGGGGCGCTGACCGTCGATCATACCGAAATTCAGTACTTTTTCGGAAAAGTGACCATGTACCAGCACTTCCACAACGAAGCAAGAAATATGATCCAATATTTCTTCAAGAAGTATTTCCGCGACCGCGAAAACCTGGTCTATCCGAAAAATCCGGTTGAGTTCGGGTACAATGAAACAGAGATGAAAGCCGTCTTCACCGGTAGCGATTACACCGAAGATTATCGCATCCTGGTACAGTCGGTCAGACAGTTTGGTGAGAATATACCGCCACTGATCAATGCTTATATGAATATCTCACCATCGATGAAGACCTTTGGAACAGCCATGAACGACACGTTTGGCGGTGTTCTGGAAACCGGGATCATTGTAACGATCAAAGATATCTATGCCGTAAAATACGACCGGCACATCGAGACATACATTCGTGATAAAGAAAATAGCTGGGAAGATCCGGAGTAGCAGATCTACTTCAACGGAGCAGCATATTTCTGAACATCGGCTCCGGTAATCTTTTTATCGCAGAGGATAATCAGCCGCTCGATCACATTCCGGAACTCACGGATGTTGCCTGTCCAGGTGACCTCTTGCAGCGACTTAATAGCATCGGCAGTGATCGTCTTTTCGGGCATCCCGTATTCATTACATATGGCATGGATAAAATGGCTTGCCAGCAGGGGAATATCCTCTAACCGCTCATTCAGTGGCGGCACATGGATCAGGATTACACTCAGCCGGTGGTAGAGGTCCTCACGAAACCGTCCCGCCTCAATCTCCTGTGATATATTCTTGTTGGTAGCCGCTACTACCCGCACATCCACTTTGATGTGCTTGTCGCCGCCTACCCGCGAAATCACACTCTCCTGCAGCGCACGCAGCACCTTAGCCTGCGCCGACAGGCTCATATCGCCGATCTCATCTAAAAAGAGAGTGCCTCCATTGGCCTGCTCAAACTTCCCCATCCGCTGCTTCACCGCGGAGGTGAAGGCCCCCTTTTCGTGGCCGAAGAGCTCACTCTCAATCAGCTCAGAGGGGATGGCTGCACAGTTTACCTCGACAAAAGGGCCCCCCGAGCGATTGCTCTGGTCGTGGATGCGTCGGGCCACCAGCTCCTTCCCGGTACCGTTGGCACCGGTGATCAGCACCCGGGCATCGGTCGGTGCAACCCGGTCGGCCATCCCGATCACCTTGAGAATGGCCGGCGACTCGCCAACGATCTCGAACTTCTTGCTCACCTTCTTTTTCAGGATCTTCGTCTCATTCACCAGGGTCGATTTATCCATCGCATTACGGATGGTAATGAGCAACCGGTTCAGATCGAGCGGTTTCTCAATAAAATCGTAAGCTCCCTTTTTGATCGAATCGACAGCTGTATCGATATTTCCATGACCTGAAATCATCACCACCGGCGTATCGGGAGCCAGCGGGACCAGCTGTTCCAACACTTCAATGCCATCCATTCCCGGCATCTTGATGTCACAAAGCACAATGTCGTACTCGGCCTGTTTCACCATCTCCAGTCCCTTCTTTCCGTCTTCGGCCAAATCCACCTCGTACTTCTCATACTCCAGTATATCTTTCAGCGTATTGCGAATACTCCGTTCGTCATCGATCACCAAAATTTTTGACATAGAATCTCATTTTTTGTTCCGAACAAAAGTATCCAAAAAGATCGAAAAGCAAAAGTCCTTCTCCCCTCTTCCGGGGAAGAGGGGAATAATACTTCAGCACCCGCCCTTCACGGTAACCACCTCCCGCTTCACGGGGGCCCCTATATTCTTAAGTGAGTTGGCCAGGCTCTCCATCTTCATCGCTGCCGAGTTGCGAAAATGGTAGGTCTCGTGCTCGGTTTTGGACACATCGGCCGGGGGGTGCTCCAGCCCTATAAACATCGCCCGGAACTGATCGACCGATTCACGTAAAATCACATTTTCCGATTTCCCGATGTACTTCGCCTTCAGACAGGCCATCCGCACCAGTGTATCGCTGTCGGCATAAAAAACATTGGTCTTGAGCCGTTGCCTGAAAAGCGGTTCATACTGCCGCTCCATCATCCGGTCGAACGGCACGTTGATGGCCATGGGGATGTGGTATGCTTCAAATGCTTCCGGCGACCGCACATCGATGATATTAAGGGTATAGTAGTTATTGGCAATCTCGTTGGCCAGCTTATCAGCGGGGATCTCCTTAAACACGCAGCTCTGCTGCCGTTTTGCTTCGGCAATCCGCATATTGATAACATCCTGCTTCCCCGGCAGAAAGGCAACCACTCCCAACACGACAAACAGGGCAGCGGCAGCCAGGGCATACCGGTTTCTCAAAGCCGGCCCGATCTGTGATGGCCGGCCGTTCACCCGGTTCTCAATAAACCAGGTAGCAACGAAGGCTCCCACGGCCATCAGCGCCAACAGAAAGCCAAATGCCACATGCGACATACCCAGGTAATCGGAGATACGCACCTGTCCCATATCGTTGGCATTGTATAGCTCTTCAATCATAGGGAACGACTCGATAAAGCCCCACACCCCGAGAATGGCGCCGGCCACAAAAGCGAGGGCATCGAGCTTGCCGATGGCGAGGGCGCAGACGCTCGTTCCCGGACAAAACCCGCCGATGATAAATCCCGCTCCCATGATCACACCACCCAGCAGGGCCGACTTCAGAAAGGTCGGATTCACATAGATCACCTGCATGTCAAGCAGTCCGTAGTGATTCAGCAACAACACACCAGCCATGGCCGTCACACCGGCGGTAAAAAACACCCGTAACACGGTAAAATCGTAGCCGTAAAAGAGGCCGACCAGCTTCTTGGTCGAGGAGAACCCCGCCTGCTCCAGGATAAAACCGAACCCAATGCCGAGGAAGAAGGCAATGACCAGGCTAAACTCTTCACTGATGATAAAAGGTACTAATGGTCCCATAACACAACTATTTTATCCAGAGTTTACGAAAAAACCAGGCCAGGGCATACGCTCCGCCAAAAATGGCCAGCATGGTGAGAATCCCGCCCAGGGAGAGAACACCCATGCCGCTAAGAGCCGATCCGCTGGTGCATCCCCGTCCCAGTTGCGAACCGTATCCAAAAAGTGCCCCACCAATGACTGCCCCGACAATACGCACACCGTTGGTCACTCGCGGCCCCTTCTCCAGTTTCAGTCCGGAGCGATTGGCAATAATCCCCGAAAAGAAGGCGCCTACCAGGACACCGATCACCTCAAAGACCAGGAAGTTCTTCCAGGGGCCTTCCGGATTATCGGCTTTGAAATCCGAATAAAAAGCCGTGTTCTCCGCATGTGCCGGAGCCACCTGCTCTACCGTGGCAATCACAACACTCTTAAAGGCCCCGCTGGCTCCCAGTCCCCGACCGGTTATGTAAATCGTTGCCAGCAGCACCAGCCCCAGCAGAAATCCCGCTAAATAGGGATTCATATACGGTTTGGGTTTCGCTATTGCATCTCTGTTCATCCTTTTGAATTTTGTATTTATCTATGAATCTATTAACTTATCACAACTCGCTTTCTTTATTAAACTCCGTATAGGCTCTGAGATCTGGCACAATTCAGTACGATTCGTCTTTTTTCTACTGTCAGCCAGATAGCACCTATCAGTAACCTCTATTGCCCATTTTGCATAAACATTCGCTTTCTCCCCTTCCAGGGTGCCATTTCTTAAGATGACCGTTTGATCATTCGCTCCCGGAGTTCTGCTCTTCAGCTCTTACCGGCCGTCCTTAAAGAATTCTCTACGATAGCTTCCCCAGTTTAGCTCTTACCGGCAACTGTTGAAGGATTCTCTCCTGTACTTTCCTTAGTACCGCTGCCATATGCACCCAATTTCTCATCTCCTCCTTCCACTTCCAGATCTTCGTACCCGGTGACCATCGCCTGGATATTGGAGGTAGGTGTATGGCCAGTAGTGGTCATATAGACATGCACCACCAGGAATACCATCAGCAGGATGGCGCCGAGGGTATGCCAGAAAGCGATGCTCTCCAGGGGGATATCGCTGATCACCACCACATCGTTCCGGTCGATCGTTTTATGAAACATATAGAGGATGCCCGAGATGACCGTCACCGGTACCAGCACGAGCTTGAATCCCAGGTAAACCAATCGCTGCAGCGGGTTCAGTTTCCGCACCTCCGTCTTGTTCGTCGGGTGCTTCTCCCCACGAAACATACCGATGCTGTAAAAGCGGATCTGGTCGGCGAGCTTGCGGGTGGTCGGTATATACTGCCGCCACTCACCCGTCACCAGGTGCCAGAAGATAGCGAAGATAACCAGTCCCACCAGCATCCACGATGCCACCCTATGGAACCGTGCAGCGTGTTCAAATCCCAGGATATGAAACGTGCCGTGCACCTCAAATCCCGTCAATGCCAGGAAGATGATCAACAGCGCCTGGGCCCAGTGCCAAAACCGTTCGAATCCTTTATAAACATATACTTTTTGTCTCATCACTCAGGTTGTTATGTTGTTCTCATTGTCATAATCGATCACCTCGGCATCATACTCCCGGTTTCTGACCGCCACCACCACCCGCAGGGCCGCATGCATCAGCACTGCCCCCAGGGCTCCCAGGAAAAGGATCAGACCGAGGGAGTCGAGTCGCTTATCAAAATCCCGGCCCGGCAGGTAAAATCCCGAAAGAGAAGCCAGTCGGCCGTCACTGCCGCGCGTATGACACTCGGCACAACCCACGGTCTGATCTTTCGGTGCCACCATATGGTTCACCGGCCAGTACATCTCCGTTTCAGCAAATGCAAACTCACCACTGAACGGCAGCCCCACACGCTCCATTCCCGCTGCAGCAGCGGTCGTCCAGTCAAAATCCTTCCAGTAGGCGCTGTCGCCCTTCTGCTCGGCAAAGAGCTTGGGCTGAATCAAAATGTTATGTTTCGTATCGTAGATCTGATCCCCGCGGTGGATCTTCACCGGGTAGATCTTCGACTCCCGGTCGTCGTGCGATCCGAACAGGGTGTTCATCTGTACCGGGACCGACCGGATGGTGTCGCCGAGGATGTAGTGATCGGCCGTACCATTAAACCACAGATAATCGGGTTTTACATTCTTTGCCCACACGAACGTTCCTTTGATGCTCTGATACTCCTGCGTACTGTCGGCGCTAAACTCAGTATAAGGCTCTCCTTCCCGCAGTTTTCCGGCCTCCGACCAGTGCCAGGCCATCTTGGTGGGATTCACCTTGGCATAAACGGGTATGTGGCAGGTCTGACAGGCCACTTTGGCGTTGTGCCGGTTCAAAATATCATCAAAATGAGGGGTTCCGGTATGGCACTGCTCACAGGTGGCGCGATTGGAGTTCTCAGACGATACGGAGTAGAGCCGTCCTTTGATCTGATGGTTCTCGGCCGTATGGCAGGCCACACACGACATATCCATGCCATTGGCCGCCATATGCACATCCACCTCCCGGTCGCACGCCAGCTGGGCAACCTCCAGATCGCCATGCTTCACATTGTTCCCTCCCCCGCTGAAGAAGTGACAGCTCCCGCAGTTGATCTTCTGCGGCTTGCCAACGCTCTGCGCCACCTCCGTGAGGTTAACGGTACGGTCGGGATAACCGGCCATCGATGAGCCCTTATGGTACGCATCGCTGTTGTCGTGACACACCATGCAATCGACATTCCGGGCATTCTCAAAATCGAACCGGTCGTTGGTCATGCCAAAACCAATGTGACAGGCGGCACAGGCCAGCTCATTCGACTGGGCACCCAGACAGAAGTTATTCAACACATTCTTCTTACCTGCAGCCGAGACTCCACGCCCTTCAATGTATGATACCCGCTCCCAGTTCCAGTGGGCCGAAGCCATCACCTCCTTATGACGCTCGGTATGACACTCATTGCAGGTCTCGGTTACCTCCTGCGGGGTGGCAAACTCCCGCTGTAACTGCGGCAGCTTGCGGTGATCGATCGACGAAACCGGCTTAATAGCATATTCCTGCTTCAACTCCTCCAGCTTCAGATTGTAATAATCATCGTTCGTATGGAATAGATTGATCAACACAACCACAGCGATAAAAAAAAGCACTACTGAAATTATGGTCCGTATCATTGCTACCTGTTTATTTCACCATTCATTGTTCTTAAATCTCCCATCAAAAATATCCAATTATATAGATATGGCAATAATGAGATATTTCACCAAACAACATCTGAAAGACAAACAATATTACATTTTTTTGATACAGAGAAAATTAGATCAATTGATGTTTTTCAGCAGAATTGTTTATATAGATTGATTCTAAAGAAATTGACCCCGCTTCATCCCATTTTTAATTTTTAATTTTTAATTAAATTCGTTTGTGTCATAAAACGACATACTCGTTTCATCT
>CAZILU010000024.1:13490-29837 GCA_964540165.1 uncultured Mariniphaga sp. | reverse complement strand
CCGACGGAACGATCAGGCTGAAGCCATTTTCTACCAGGATTGCCGGGCAGGAGGCTACGATTACCGGCAATCTGAATCCGGAAAATCTGGTGGAGATGCGCCTTGACTTCAATATCCAAAGAGATGCATTTGGTGCTGATATCCGGAGTATACTAAATGTTCTTCCCGGTCAGGAGCGTATACAGGTGATTCCGGCCTCGGTGATCTTAACCGGTCCGGTGGGTAAGCCGGATGTAAAAATTGATTTGGAAGCTGCCCGGAAAATGATTACCGATGAAGTAAAGCGATCGACCAAGGAGAATATGCAGGAAAACCTGAATAAAATAGGAGAGGGGTTAAGAAAACTCATTCGGTAGGGATTAGATCAAATCTGCCGTGCTTCCGTATCAATTTCCAATAATATTGCAGAAGGATTTGACAGGAACAGTAGTGCAGATTTTTGCAGATTTCTCTACTTTTCAATCGGTTCGTGTAGCGAAGTAAAATCAATGTTATATCTGGCTTACAGACTAAAATATATAGATGATCAAGTAAAAATTAATTATGAAAGCAGCAGTTCTTGAGTCCTATAATCAATTTGTATGGAAAGAGGTTGACACACCGGTTCCGAACCCGGATGAAGTGTTGGTGCGCATCCGGTTTGCCAGTATTTGCGGAACCGATATGCATATATTTCCCGGCGATTTTCATCCACGTACGCCGGTGCCGTTTATTCCCGGACATGAAATGGGCGGGGTGGTTGCAGCGGTTGGAAGCGAGGTTTCCGGGTTTGTTCCGGGAGAGAAAGTGGCTGTTGATCCGATTATCTGGTGCGGGCGTTGTCCTGCTTGTGAACGAGGTCATTACCCGGCCTGTACCAGTCTCAAATTGTTAGGCGTTGATATGAATGGTGGTTTTGCCGAGTATATTGCGGTACCGCCTCACATGCTCTTCAAAGCGGGAGCTCACATTCCGGATGAGCACGTAGCCCTGGTTGAAATATTGGCGATTGGCTTTCATGCCAACAACCGCGCCGGCACCAAAGAGGGAGATACCCTGGCTGTCTGGGGTGCGGGAAGGGTGGGGCAGGTAATTCTGCAAGCGGCACGCACGCGGACCAAAGGAACCATTTTTATGGTTGATCCTCTGGAAAACCGGTTGAAAATTGCTGCGGATAATTTTGAAAATGTTATTCCCATAAATCCCGTGAAGGAGAACCCGGTGGAAGCGATAAAGAAGCATACCGGCGGTAAAGGGGTAGATATTGCCTTTGAGGCTGTGGGGCATGCCGGAGAGATCCCTGGTGTGCATACGCCGGTACGTAGTTGCATAGGCAGCATTCGGGGCGGGGGCACCGTCTGCGTCCTTGGCCTGGGCGATGAACCATCGCCTGTCGTTTTTAAGGAGTTGATCTGGAAAGAGGGACGCCTGATCACGTCGAGGGTCAGCCATGGTGAGTTTGCCGAGGTGATTGACCATCTGAATTCCGGCAATTTGAAGCCTGAAGCGCTTATTTCCAAGGTTATGCCAGGCTATGAAATTCAGAAAGCCTTTGAAATCCTGCAAAATGAGAAGGAGAAATACTTGAAAGTATTGCTCGGGTTCAGTTGAGTCTTCCCGTACCTTTTTTGCCCTGTTTGTCGATAAAATTTCTCGTTTATTTTGATAGTCTAAAATATATGATTACTTTCGTGTTCGTACACGGAAAGATAAATTTGTAATAATCAAAACCTTTAATTATAAGCGATGGAACTTGGAAAATATAGTTTTGGTGTGGGTGACCGCTTTGCGCATCAGGGTGAATCACAACTAAAAGCCATTGTAAAGGCTAAAAATCGTGGGATTGAAATTGCGCCGGTTTGGAACAAATCGAACCGGGAACATCTGACCATCCATTCCGATCCGGCTGATACCCGTAAGGAGGCTGATGCTGCTGTAATGAATCTTGGATGGCAATATCCCTATTTTGTTGACGCCGATCACATCAATCTGACCAATGTAGACCGGTTCATCCCTTTTGCCGATTTTTTTACCCTTGATGTGGCTATGTATATTGGCAATGAACCATTGGAAGCCGATGTCGCTGCCTTTAAAGCATCGTGCCGCTCTTTGGGCTCTGTGGTTGCCATTCCGGGAATTGATGAAGCGATTGGCATTACGGAGGCGCTGTTGAATGAAGTATCCGGGAAATACCTGGCCGCCATCAAAGAGGCGGGGAAGATCTATCGCCATATTGCATCGCAAAAGGGTGTGGAAAACTTTATTACGGAAGTGTCGATGGATGAGGTGGAAACTCCCCAGACACCGGTTGAACTGTTTTTTATTTTGAAGATGATTGCTGAGGAGCAGATCCCCGCGCAGACAATCGCCCCGAAGTTTACCGGCCGGTTTAACAAGGGGGTGGATTATGTGGGTGACGTGCAGCAGTTTGCCCGTGAGTTTGAGCAGGATGTATTGGTTATTGATTATGCCGTCAGATGCTGTGGACTTCCTGAAAGCCTCAAACTGAGCGTTCATTCGGGTTCCGATAAATTTACCATTTATCCCGTTATGGGAGAGATCATCAGAAAATACGATAAAGGCATCCATATTAAAACCGCAGGAACAACCTGGCTGGAAGAGGTGATCGGGCTGGCGGTTGCCGGAGGAGAAGGCCTTACGGTTGCCAGAGAGATCTATGCAAAGGCATTTTCAAGAAAAGATGAACTTTGTGCTCCCTATGCCGATGTCATTGACATTGACGACGCTATGCTTCCTTCGCCCGATGATGTGGCCGGATGGAGCAGCAATCAATTTGCCAATACATTGCGGCACATTCCCGGGCACCCGGAGTATAACCCAAACTTCAGGCAACTGGTGCATGTGGGGTATAAAGTGGCTGCCGAAATGGGCGTGAAGTACACCAGCCTGCTGAAGTTATATGCCGATATTGTGGGGGGGTGTGTTGAGGAGAATATATACGACCGGCATTTAAAACGGTTATTTGACTTATGAAACGAGCATGACGGTTTATGACACAAACGATCTGGATAAAAATTTAAATAGTTCCGTCGGGCCATGGAACAAAATTATAAACAGAGAGATTATTGGTAAAAAAAGTTTACGAACAAAAATTTAATAAGATGAAGTTTATGGATGAAAATTTTCTGTTGCAGTCAGAGACGGCACAGAAATTATATCACCGGCATGCTGCCAAAATGCCCATTTTCGATTATCATTGTCACCTTTCACCCAAAGAGATCGCCGAAGATAAATCGTTCGACAATATGGCGCAGATCTGGCTCTATGGAGATCACTATAAGTGGCGGGCCATGCGGGCCAACGGCGTTGATGAGCGTTACTGTACCGGAGATGCTTCGGACTGGGAGAAGTTTGAAAAGTGGGCAGAAACGGTACCTCAAACGCTGCGGAATCCTCTTTATCACTGGACTCACCTGGAGTTGAAGCGTTTTTTTGGAATTGATAACGTGTTAAATCCATCGACAGCCCGGGAAATTTGGGATGCATGCAATGCCAAACTGCGCACTCCGGAATATTCGGTACGAAACATCATCCGAATGGCCAATGTTCACACCATTTGCACCACCGATGATCCGGTTGATTCGCTTGAATACCATAAGCAGATAAAAGCCAGTGGATTTGAAGTGACGGTACTTCCCGCGTGGCGGCCGGATAAGGCCATGGCTGTTGAAAACGGTACTGCTTTTAACCGGTATGTGGATCAATTAGCCGATGCTGCAGCGATGAAGATTGAGACATTTGATGATTTCATGGCTGCGATCGATAAAAGACATCAGTTTTTTCATGAAAATGGATGCCGCTTGTCGGATCATGGCCTGGAGACAGCCATAGCCGAGGAGTACACGGATGAGGCGGTGGCTGCCATTTTTCAGAAAGTCAGGGAAGGTGGTCGTCTGAGTTTTTCGGAAGTACAAAAATTTAAGTCGTGTCTCTTGTATGAGTTTGGAATTATGGATCACGGCCGGGGATGGACGCAGCAGTTTCATCTGGGGGCATTGAGAAACAACAGCACCCGGCTGTTTAACAAGCTGGGACCCGATACCGGATTGGATTCTATTGGCGATTTTGAAATAGGTCGTCCCTTGTCTCGATTGCTGGATCACCTTGACCGGGATAATCGACTGACAAAAACCATATTGTATAATCTGAATCCCCGCGATAATGAGTTGATAGCCACAATGGTAGGCAACTTCCAGGATGGCACGGTCCCGGGAAAAATGCAGTATGGATCGGGCTGGTGGTTTCTCGATCAGAAGGATGGAATGGAAAAGCAGATGAACGCACTCTCAAACCTGGGATTGTTAAGCCGGTTTGTCGGAATGCTCACCGACTCCCGCAGTTTTCTATCGTACACCCGGCACGAATATTTTCGACGGACACTCTGTAACCTTTTGGGGAATGACGTGGAAAATGGTGAAATTCCAAACGATATGGAGCTGTTGGGTACCATGGTAGAGAATATCTGTTTCAATAACGCCAAAAACTATTTTAATTTTTAAGAATTGAAAAGAAACGCTTTTCAGTTCCTGACAGAATATTAATTTTGCAATCGATTGCAAATATTTTGGCCCGGATTGAAAAGATTGAAAGACCGGAAGCTTTTTTGATAAAAGGATACACGAAAATCAGCTGGGAGAATTTTAGATATTGAAGAGTTATTACTTGTTCTGTTTAAATAAAATACATTTTAAAATATAACAATGAAGAATCGAGTCGTTACGTTTGGAGAGATCATGTTACGTCTGGCAACGCCCGGATACCTTCGTTTTTCTCAGAGCAATTCATTGACTGCTACGTTTGGCGGAGGAGAGGCCAATGTGGCTGTTTCATTAGCCAACTATGGTGTTCCGGTTGATTTTATCACCCGGTTGCCAAAGAATGACATTGGGACCGCCTGTATGATGGACCTGCGTAAGTATGGCGTTGGTGTTGATCAGATTGTCTGGGGTGGCGAACGGTTGGGGATCTATTTTTTGGAGACCGGCGCTGTTAGTCGGGGCAGTAAAGTGGTATATGACCGTGCCCACTCTTCGGTATCGGAGATTAAGCCGGGTATGGTGAACTGGAAAGAGGTTTTAAAAGATGCCACATGGTTTCATTGGACCGGCATCACTCCGGCCATCTCTCAAAGTGCCGCCGATGTTTGTCTGGAGGCGATCAAAACAGCCAATGAGATCGGTGTAACAGTCTCCTGCGACCTGAACTACCGGAAAAATTTGTGGAAGTACGGGAAGAGTGCCGGTGAGGTGATGCCTGAACTGGTAGCCGGAACGGATATCATCCTTGGAAATGAAGAGGATGCAGAGAAGGTGCTTGGGATCAAGCCAGCGGGCGTGGATGTGACTGGCGGTCATGTCGAAGGGGCTGCCTATGAGTCGGTGTCGAGGCAGATCATGAAGCGATTTCCGCGTTGTAAAAAGGTGATTACCACGCTTCGGGGATCTGTAAACGCCAACCACAACTCCTGGTCGGGCGTTTTGTGGGACGGAGAGCAACTGTTTGAGGCGCCAACGTACCAGATTACCGATATTGTTGACCGGGTCGGGGGCGGTGACTCTTTCATGGGCGGATTGATCTATGGTTTGCTGACGTATAAGAATGACGATCAGAAAGCACTCAATTTTGCTGTGGCAGCCTCCTGCCTGAAACATACCATCTATGGCGATTTTAACCAGGTTTCCGTGGATGAGGTAGAGAAGCTGATGGGGGGAGATGCTTCAGGCCGGGTAGCCAGATAATCAATTAAAAATTAAAAATTTACAATTAAAAATTGAGGAATTAAGACAGAAGATTTGAAATTAAAAATTTACAATTAAAAATTGAGGAATTAGGACAGAAGATTTGAAATTGAAAATTAGGAATTAAAAATTGAAGAAAATGGATGTTGATTTAGCTGAAAGATTGTTCCAATTTGCTGTCAGGGTAATAAAATTACTGAGAAATTTACCTGTTGAACATGAGGTTAATAACATTCGATTTCAACTTTCAAAATCTTCATCATCTTCTGGTGCTAATTATGAAGAGGCACAGGCAGCTTTTTCGAAACAGGATTTTCTTTTTAAAATTGATATCTCTTTAAAAGAGATGCGTGAAAGTAATTATTGGTTAAGGTTAATGCATGCAACCCTTAATATTGAAGGTGACTTAAAAAGAGAGTTGATTGCTATTATGGATGAATCAATTGAGCTTAAAAATATTTTGGGCAGAATAGCAATAACAACCAGAAATAATTTGAACTTAAACTCATAAATTTTTTGGAAAATGAATCCTTAATTTTTCATTTTTCATTTTTCATTTATTTAAAATTATGGCTAGATTTTCAAGAATAGAAGTAGCGTTACAGATGAAAGAGACCGGTATGGTTCCGGTTTTCTATCATAAGGATGCGGATGTATGCAAACAGGTGGTAAAGGCATGTTATGAGGGAGGTGTACGGCTTTTTGAGTTCACCAACCGGGGGGATTTTGCCACGTTGGTTTTTGCGGAGCTGAATCAGTGGGCCGCCAAAGAGTGTCCCGACATGATTATGGGCGTTGGTTCTGTGGTGGATGAAGGAACGGCAGCCATGTACATTGCCCTGGGAGCCAATTTTATTGTTGCCCCATTGGTTGATGAAGGTACGGCGCGGGTATGTAACAAGCGTAAAGTGGCCTGGAGCCCCGGGTGTGGAACGGTTACCGAGATTGGACGTGCCCATGAACTGGGGGCTGAAGTGGTGAAAATTTTCCCCGGATCGGAGGTCGGCGGCCCCGGATTTGTGAAGGCGGTGAAAGGGCCGATGCCCTGGACCAGCATCATGCCCACCGGAGGTGTTTCTCCAACGGAGGATAACCTCAAGGAGTGGTTCGAAGCCGGAGTAACCTGTGTAGGAATGGGATCAAAGTTATTTCCCAAAGAGGTATTGGCAGCCGAAAATTATGCCTATATTACGCAAAAATGTCGGGAGGCACTGACCATCATTAAGAAGTATAAAAAATAGACCGGTAAAATTGGAGGAAGAGTGGCATGCCTGATCCGGACCGTTCGCCGTACCAATGATTGTTACTTTGTGAACAGAAATCAGTGGAGTCAGAATATACTCGGCGAAAGTTTTTTTATACGTAGTTAATTGATTTACAGGTCGTCTGGGGTGTTATTTGTTTTGTGCCTTTCTATTTCCTGGGAGAAGTATTGAAATTAAATATCAATATCATATGAATTATTACACATTTTTTAAAATCACAGGTGTTGCGGTGATGTTTTTCATTACCTCTTGTATCGGGCCTTCCGATACAACCGAACTGAAGCTGGCACATGGCCTGCCAACCGACCATCCGGTTCATAAAGCGATGGCCTTTATGGCTGAACGGTGTGCGGAACTTTCAGAAGGGAAGATGGTTATCGATGTTTATCCGGCCGAACAGCTTGGATCGGAGCAGCAGTGTGTGGAGTTGATTCAAATTGGCAGTCTGGCGATTACCAAAGTATCTGCCGCCGTTATGGAGAGTTTTGCTGAAGATTATAAAGTATTTGGCTTGCCCTATATTTTTAAATCCAAGGAGCATGCGTTCCGTATCATGGATGGAGAGATTGGAAAAGATCTGCTTCTGAGTACCGAGAGTAAATGGATCCGGGGATTGTGTTATTACGATGCCGGATCACGCAGTTTTTACACCAAAGATAAACCGATCCATCATCCGGATGATCTGGCCGGTCTTAAGATACGAGTTATGCGCAGTATCACCGCGGTGGAGATGATCCGGGCATTGGGTGGATCTGCAACCCCGATCTCGTGGGGAGAGCTTTATACGGCACTGCAGAGCGGGGTGGTCGACGGTGCAGAGAACAATCCGCCCAGCCTTTACACGTCACATCACTATGAAGTGTGTAAATACTATTCATTGGATGAACACACCACGATACCCGATGTGTTGGTCGTGAGTGAGATTGTCTGGGATAAACTGACCGATCAGGAGAAGAAATGGCTGCAGCAGGCAGCCGATGAATCGGCCATTTTGGAACGTAAGCTTTGGGCTGAGTCTGAAATCAAGTCGATTGAGGAGGTTAAGAAGGCCGGCGTTGAAGTTATCTATCCCGATAAAGCACCCTTTATTGAGCGGGTTCAGCCTCTGTTGGAGAGCTATCGCGACAACGAAATCATATACTCCTATATAAAAAGAATTCAGGCTGTTGAATAAAAACCGATATTATGACTATACGAAAAATCATTGACAAAACTCTTGAGTGGGTACTTGTATTTTTTATGAGTATCCTGGTAATTGATGTATTATGGCAGGTCATCAGCCGGTATGTGATGAAATCGCCCAGCAGCTTTACCGATGAACTGGCTGGTTTTCTGCTGATATGGGTTGGACTGCTTGGGGCGACCTATGTAGCCGGAAAACGGGAGCACCTGGCCATTGACCTCTTGTTGCAGCGCAGTACTCCGGAGCGGAGGATTAAGCTGGAGATGATTATCAGCGTGGTAATCATTTTATTTGCCATTACCGTACTTCTCATTGGAGGCTCATGGCTGGTATATACCCGTTTTTACCTGAATGTAAAATCGGCTGCATTGGGAATGCCGTTGGGATTTGTTTACCTGGTACTGCCCATCAGTGGTCTTTTGATCGCCTATTTTGATATCGACAATTTGTATAACATGGTTAAGCAAAACCGGAAAAATTAGTGTTATGGAATTTTTAGAAGTATTTATTCTGGTATTCAGTTTTATTATCTTGTTGGCATTGGGCGTTCCCATTGCCTTTGGGATCGGGATCTCCGGTATTCTAACCATGTTGGTCAGCATTGATTTTATTCCTGCATTGACAACCTTTTCCCAGCGAATGGCTACGGGACTTGACAGTTTTGCGCTGCTTGCCATTCCGTTTTTTATACTTGCGGGCAATATTATGAATTCGGGAGGCATTGCCATCCGGCTGATCGATTTTGCCCGGGTGCTGGTTGGGGGAATCCCCGGGGGAGTAGCCATGGTTAATGTGTTGGCCAATATGCTTTTTGGAGCTATTTCAGGCTCTGCTGCAGCTTCTGCATCAGCCATTGGCAGTATTATGCAACCCGAAATGAAAAAGGAGGGTTATCCCGAAAATTTCAGTGCTGCGGTGAATATCACCTCAGCTACCACCGGTTTGTCGATTCCGCCCAGCAATGTGCTGATCGTCTATTCCCTTGCCAGTGGCGGCGTATCGATTACCGCGCTTTTCCTGGCCGGTTATTTGCCGGGATTACTTACCGGCATCGGAATTATGATTGCCGCAGTAACAATGTTGGTTTATAAGAAGAGAGGCACTGCCGGAGCTATTAAAACACTGGGTGTTATTGCTATCATTGGTGTGGCAGCTATTCTGCTGTATCAGGGAGTTTCTTTTGCAAAGTCCTCTTTTTCACCGGTTATTAACAAGATGCTGATCTATCTGGTGGTTGTCGCTTTTGCCATCTTCGCCGTAGTGAAAACAATCCGTAATAAGGAGAAGGCGATGGATGGGACTAAAAAAATGCTGGATGCCTTTCCCAGCCTGCTGATGCTGGTGATTGTGATCGGCGGTATCGTTGCCGGGTTTTTTACCGCAACGGAGGCTTCCGCTATTGCGGTGCTCTATTCACTTATCCTTGCATTTATCTATCGTCAGATTTCAGTGAAAGACCTTCCCGATATTATTCTCCGGTCGGTAAAAACTACCGGAATTGTTATGCTGCTCGTTGCCACCTGTCTGGGATTATCCTGGATTATGGCATATGAAAACATTCCGCAAAATGTGAGTGAAGGATTGTTATCCCTGACCAGCAATCCATTTATGATTCTGTTAATCATTAATGTATTACTCCTCTTTGTCGGCACTTTTATGGATATGACGCCGGCTGTTTTGATTTTTACGCCGATTTTTTTACCCATCGTAACAGCGATGGGCGTTGATCCGGTTCACTTTGGAATTATCATGACGTTAAACCTTAGTGTTGGTCTTTGCACGCCTCCGGTAGGCTCGGTACTATTTATTGGCTGCAGTGTGGCGGGGCTGAGCATCGATAAGGTTTTAAAGCCCTTGATTCCGATGTTTTTAGCGATGGTTGTTGTCCTTCTGCTTGTAACCTATTTCCCACAGATCAGTTTGTGGTTACCGCAAAAATTCGGATTCTGATCGAGGATATTGAAATTTATTTAAGCCGGGGGCAGTCACTGTTTCCGGCTTTTTTATTGCTTATGTTTTTCGATCATATCATTATTAATTCATTAATCCTGTGATTTCCCGAATTACTATCAAACATGCTAATCCGGGTGTTGTTAATAAGAAAAAAATGAACTTAATTTGTAAGAGGCTCAAATCCTGAATAGATTTTTTAACAGAAAGATTTTTTTTTTTCAGAGACAGGATTGATCAATTTGAATTGAGAAAGCTTAGGTAAAATAATAACCGTTAAAACCGATGAGTGTTGCATGGCTCCATTATCAATTGCGTAAACCATGGCCAAACTATATTTTTTTGCCGGTTTTATGGTTGCTGATGCAACCATTTTCATTGCCTGCTTCCAATTCTGAATTGAGTTTTGATTTTTTTACCCAGGAAGATGGTCTTCCCAACAATCAGGTTCAATGTGTATTTCAGGATAGCCGCGGTTGGATATGGATCGGTACTAATCAGGGACTGAGTCGCTTCGACGGGTACAATTTTGTTAACTTCCTGCCCGATCCGGCACAGGAAAACAGCTTGAAGGGAAACATTGTCCGGGTAATACGGGAGGATCAGCGCGGGAATCTGTTGGTTGGCACCGAAAATGGGGGCCTCAATATTTTTAACCGGGAAACGGAACAGTTTACCTATCCCGAAAGAAGTTTTTCCATATCCAGCTATCAAAATATATCGGTAAACGACATTATCGGTGATGGTGAGGGTGGATTTTTTTTAGGAACCGATTTTGGCGTATTCAGGTTCGATCCCGTTGAGATGTCGATTCGGCCTGCGTCATTCTATGTATCAGAAAAAGATGATTTTTCCAACGTCTTTGTCCGCAATCTGGAGGTTGATCAAACGGGTGTGCTTTGGATCGGAACCAACGATGGTCTTTATTATGGTATGCCCGACTCGGATCAGGTTACCTGTTTTTCGTTACCTGTTGATATGAATCAAAACCGGGAGATATGGGAACTTTTTATTGATGATGAGGGATTTCTCTGGGTAGGAACATACACGTCTGGCCTGTACCTGATTTCACCCGAAAAGCGGTCGGTGCAATCCATTGCCCTTGAGCCTGTTTTCCCTCGTACTGAAACCGTGCGGTCTGTTTCGAAGGGGATATTTGGTGAGTATTGGATTGGCACGAGGGGAGGGCTTTATGGTTACTCAAAGCTTCATGGGATTACCGGATATTACCGGCACGATGACCGGGATCCGCGCAGTATTTCCAATAACTCAGTGTTGTCTATTTACAACGATGTGAGGGGAGAGACCTGGATTGGAACGCGGGGCGGACTCAATCTGCTGGCAAAAAGCAAACAGGTATTTCACCATTATGGCGCCATGCCCGATAACCGAGCCTACCTGAACAGTGGAATTGTATATGCTATCTGGATTGACCCTCAGGAGCGTATCTGGATTGGTACGGAAGATGGCGGTATTAATATCCTGGATCAAAAAACAGGAACGTATGAATATCTGATGGCCGATCCAAAACATCCCAATTCGATCTCACAGAACTGCATTAAGGCATTTGAACCCGATACGGAGGGGCGGTTGTGGGTAGGGACCTTTCTTGGGGGGATTAACCGGATCGACCTGAAATCCCGTCAGATCACTCATTTTAAGCACCATCCCGATGACCCGGGATCCCTTTCGGATAACCGGGTTTGGGATTTCTGTACCGACCGGTTTAATGCCCTTTGGATTGCTACCTCCGGAGGCGTTGACCGGTACAATTCGGAGCAGAACCAATTTGAACATTTTCCCCAGTTGGCCGGAAGGGAGCAGGTATCCTGGATTGAGACCGATTCAAAAGGGAACCTGTGGCTGGGAAGCCTGAGTGAAGTGATCGTTTTTAATCCGGAAACGGAAGTTGTCTTACGGTATCCTGAACTTTCCAGATCGATGTATGAAGACTCCCGGAACCGGATCTGGGTTGCTACCATGGACAAAGGCCTGGCACTCTATCTGGCAGAAAGCGGACCGGTTCGCTATTTCAATGAAAAAGACGGCCTCGCAAATAACCAGGCGCTCTGTGTGTTGGAAGATCAGTCGCATAACCTGTGGATAAGCACAACCAACGGGCTTTCCCGGTTTGACCCGGAAAAGATAGTATTTCAGAACTTTACCGGTAAGGATGGCCTTAGCAATAACCAGTTCTGTTATGGTGCTGCCTATCATACCGAATCAGGGAAGATGCTTTTTGGAACGGTTTCCGGATTTAATATGTTCGATCCCCGTGAGGTGAGGGAGGAGATTGCGGAGGTTCCTATGGTGTTAACCGATTTGAAGATATTCAATAAGAGAGTTCCCATTGGTGAAGGTAAAAAACCGGTCCTGTCAAAAGCGATTTCAGAAACCAGCCATGTGGTGCTGAAGTACGATCAGAATATGTTTACCGTTGAGTTTGCCGCACTCAACTATGTGAACAGCGATAAAAATCAGTACACTTACATGCTGGAAGGATTTAACCGAAACTGGAATGAACCCGGATTGACCCGCTCTGCTACCTTTACAAACCTCAATCCGGGCGATTACCTGCTGCGGATCAAACGGGTAATCCCGGGGGCTTCCGACACAGGCAACGAGCTGCAGCTTAAGATCACAATACTGCCCCCTTTTTGGAAGAGTACCTGGTTTTTGACGCTTCTTTTTCTGTTCATTCTCTTTATAATTTATCTGCTGGTTCGGTTTTTTATCAACCGGGAGAAGATAAAAAACCAGTTGATCATCGAACGTGTGAATGCCCGGAAACTGCATGAACTCGATATGATGAAACTGAAATTTTTCACCAATATATCGCATGAAATCCGTACACCGCTGACCCTGATCATCGGACCACTGGAGAAGATTATAAAGCAGGACCTGCCTAAGGATGATATTAAAGAGAATCTGAAGCTGGTAAGCAGAAATGCCCGGAACCTGGAGACACTGATCAGTCAGCTTCTCGATTTTCGTAAGTTGGAAACAGGCAACCTGAAGTTAAATCTTTCCGATGGAGATATGGTGGAGTTTGTCCGTAATCTGACGGCTTCTTTTCATGACCTTTCGGTTGAAAAGGAGATAAAACTCTCATTTAATACGCTGAAAAAACAACTTTTCACCTCTTTCGATGCCGATAAAATTGAAAAAATTATCAATAATTTACTCTCTAACTCATTTAAATTTACCGATGCCGGAGGATTGATCTCTGTTAATATGTCGCTTGTTTTTGATGCGGAGGATAATGATCTTTCTTCGGAAGGGAAGGAGAAACGGTTTATTGAGATTTCGGTAAGGGATACCGGCAGAGGAATTTCGCCCGGTAACCTGAACAAGATTTTTTTGCGGTTTTTTCAGTCGAACGATGATGCCCGAAATTCAGGAACCGGTATTGGCCTGGCCCTGGTTAAGGAGTTGGTTGAGATTCATAATGGAAAAATTTTCGTGACCAGCAAGCCGGGGAAAGGAACGAAATTTACCATCAGAATTCCCTATATTCCGTTGAATCCGGAAAAGCAGACTCCGGAATTGGAGAGCAACTCCCTTCGGAAGGGAACCGGATCAGGGCTGTCTGAAAAGGAGGTGGTTAATGGCGATCTTCATTCAAAGATTATGCTGATCGTTGAGGATAATGCCGATGTCAGACAATTTATTGCTTCTCATTTCAATAACTCATTCACGATCGTTGAAGCGCGAAATGGAGAGGAGGGGTGGAAAATGGCGTTGGAAATTGTTCCCGATATTGTGATCACTGATGTTATTATGCCTAACATGAATGGTTATGAGTTGTGTAAACTTATTAAGAACGACGAACGGACTTCACACATACCGGTATTGTTATTGACCGCATTGCACTCAAAAGATGATGAGATCAAAGGATTGACCACCGGTGCAGACGATTATATCACCAAACCATTTGACCTTTCCGTACTGCAGGTAAAAGTTGAGAATGTACTTTCTATTCGCGCTTCACTGCATGAGAAATTCAGCCGCACGGTGGTTCTGGAACCCTCGAACGTTGTTATTACCTCACCCGATGAACGATTCCTTTATAAGGCGATTGAAGTGGTTGAAAATAATATTTCAGACGGAGATCTTGATATTGAAGGATTTGCCGATAAAGTCGGAGTCAGCCGGATGCAGCTATACCGGAAGTTGCATGCGCTGACCAATATGACGGTAAAGGAGTTTATCCGGTCAATCCGGATAAAACGGGCCGCGCAACTGCTCCTTCAGAAAAAACTGAATATCTCGGAAATCGCTTATGCCGTTGGATTTAAGGACCCTTCTCATTTTCGTAAATGCTTTAGGAGAGAATATGGCATGAGTGCCACTGAATTTGTGGCGAAACAATTAGAGGAGAAGAACCGTTGACTGTTTTTCAATCTTATCATGCTGCCCTGATCTTTTAGCTCTCTTTTTCGATTTATTAATCCACCCTAATCATTTATCCCGCATTATGGGAAATATTTACCGCTTCGGGAAAAAATGTCTCAGGTTCCGGGAAGCCTGTATCTGGGATGTAAATAACTGTTTCGTAATTTGCATTATCATTTTATGCCACAGAATTAATGAATCGATTTGAAAAGAATTTAAAAAGGACGAACCGGATGATACTGATTTCAATTATTATCCTAGTGGTGACAATTATCGTTTTTCTGAATATCATCCTTTGGTAAATTTAACGTGACACTTTTAGGCAATTTGAATTTTTTTCGATTATAGAATATCAAATCTAAATTTTAACAGTATGATAAAGATGAAAAGCAAAGATCGAGGTCAACAGTGGAAAAGAGCATTTCACTGTTTGGCATTTCCTGCCGTTTTGCTCCTGGCCTTTACATCGGCAGCAATGGCCCAGCAGGCTGTAGTTGTTACGGGAAAGGTTACTGAGGCAGCAACCGGTGAGGTGTTACCTGGTGTTACCATTATTGTAAAGGGGACGACCACCGGAACTGTGACAGATATGGATGGCAATTATCGTCTGACGGTTAGCGATGCACAATCGTCGGTCCTTCAGTTTCGGTTTATCGGATTTGCCGATCAGGAGATCCCCGTCAACGGCCGGACAGTTATTGCCGTTGCCATGGAGACGACTACCATTGGCATCGATGAGGTGGTGGCTATTGGCTATGGGACGGTTCAGAAACGGGATTTGACCGGTTCGGTTGCATCGGTGGGCGGTGATGCCCTTCAGGCAATTCCTGTAGGGACGATGACTGAGGCCCTTACCGGAAAGCTGGCCGGTGTTCAGGTGATGGCTACTGAAGGATCACCCGATGCTGAGATCCGGATTCGGGTTCGCGGTGGCGGCTCTATCACCGGAGATAACACGCCCCTTTTTATTGTGGATGGTTTTCCGGTAGAATCGATTTCAGACATTCCTGCATCCGATATTGAATCAACCTCTGTCCTGAAAGATGCCTCCTCAACCGCTATTTATGGTTCACGGGGAGCTAACGGGGTTATCATTATCACCACAAAGTCGGGGCAGGCAGGGAGAGTCCGGGTTAGCTACAATGCCTATACCAGTTGGAAAAAGCTGGCTAATAAACTGGATGTTCTTGATCCTTACGATTTTGTCAAATGGCAATATGAACGGGCACTGCTTGATAACGACATGGACCGGTACCACAATATCTACGGCAACTATCAGGATATGGATCTGTACGGAGAATTGCAGCCGAACGATTGGCAGGAACAAGTGTTTGGCAGAACCGGCTATACATTCAATCATAATCTGAGTCTGAACGGAGGATCTGAGAAAACATCGTATGCGTTGAGCTACAGCCATATTTATGATAAGGCCATTATGCAACTGTCGGGATTTAAGCGCGACAACCTGGCGCTGAAGCTGAGCAACAAACCTCACGAACGGGTATCGGTTGACCTGTCGATGCGGTATGCCAATACGCAGATTGACGGTGGTGGTGCAAACGAACAGAATGAGGTCTCATCGGCTGACTCCCGGTTGAAGTATGCGATGATCTTTCCTCCGTTTCCCATTTCCGGATTGACAGACAGCGATGAAACCGACCAGGGATTTTTCCTCTACCATCCCCTGGTTTCGTTGTCGGACAACGACCGGTTTCAAAAAAGAGTTACATACAATCTGAGTGGGAGTATCGCCTGGGAGATGGTTGATCATCTGACGCTGAAAACGGAAGTTGGTGTGGACGATTACCGAAATGCC
>CAZILU010000024.1:0-13480 GCA_964540165.1 uncultured Mariniphaga sp. | reverse complement strand
ATGTACGGGAATGCCCGGGCCGTCGCGCAGATAGCCGCCCTGGCGGGCGAGGCGGATCTTGCCCGCCTGTATGCAGCCAAAGCCGACACCTTAAAAAAGCTCGTTCAGGAAAACCTTTGGAATGCCGATGACCGGTTTTATGGCACAACCACCTATTACGTGAAAAACAAACCCGCCGGAGAGCACCAGGGAATGCCGGCAATCATATTTGATAAGGTCGCCAGAGAGACTTTCCGCAATACAAACACCCTGTCATTCAACATGAGCCATCTCCTTCCCGAGGATCATAAGATGAGTCTGTTGGCAGGGCAGGAGTATATCATCAAGAAACAGGAGTCGCACAATACGGTGGTTCACGGATTTCCCAAATCATTTTCATTTTCCGATGCTACCAAGCTTTCTGCTCAGGGAGCTGCCAATTCGGTCGATAACTACCTGAGCCCGGACGATATTCTGTTATCCTATTTTGGCCGGGTGAACTACGACTATTTCAGTAAATACCTGGTCAGTGCGACGTTCCGGGCCGATGGTTCATCGAAGTTTTCGGAAGGCAACCGATGGGGATACTTTCCCTCGGCAGCCGTGGCCTGGAGAGTGTCGGAAGAGAGGTTTCTGGAGCCAACGCGCCGTTGGTTAGACGATCTGAAGCTTCGTTTTAGTTATGGTACGGCAGGGAACAACAATATTCCTCCCGGACAGATGGCACAAACCCTGGAGGTGCGAACGACCACCTGGGTGAACAATTTTAACAGTTATTGGGCCGGTACATCAACCATGGCGAATCCCGATCTGAAATGGGAGACAACCGTTACCCGGAACTTAGGTCTTGATTATGCCATTTTGGGAGGCCGGCTAAACGGATCCTTTGAAGGTTATATCAACAACACCAAAGATCTGTTGATTCAGTTTCCGACACCGGGAACAGGATATGCCGATCAGTACCGGAATATGGGGGAGACTCAGAACCGGGGCGTGGAAGCAACCGTGAACTGGATGGCCGTGAGTCAGCCAAATTTTGAACTATCATTGAGTGCCAATATCGGATTCAATAAAAATGAGATTAAATCGCTTGGACTGATGGAGAATTTTACCAGTCCCTCGGGTTGGGCTTCAACCGAGATCGGCGATGATTATCTGATTGAAACCGGTGGTTCTGTCGGAGAAATGTATGGGTACAAAAGCGATGGCCGGTATGAATTGTCCGATTTCGAAGGATATATCGACGGGCAATGGGTGCTTAAAGAGGGGGTTGCCGATGCCAGTTCTGTGATTGGAACGGTACGCCCGGGATCGATGAAGCTGGTAAATCTGAACCCCGAAGAAGATAACCTGGTCAACGTCTCCGACCGGACCATCATTGGTGATGCCAATCCGCTTCATACCGGAGGTTTCACGCTGAATGCCCGTTACTATGGGTTTGATCTGATGGCAGCCTTCAACTGGAGTTATGGCAATGATGTATACAATGCCAACAAGATTGAATATACCGCTACCAGCAAGTATCATTCAAGAAATATGATTGATATCATGAAGGACGGGCAGCGGTGGACCAACCTGTTGCCAAACGGCGCGTTGAGCAATGATGCCGGTGAACTGGCTGAACTGAATAAAAACACCACGCTGTGGTCGCCCTATATGGCCCGGTTTGTATTCTCCGACTGGGCGGTGGAGGATGGTTCATTTCTCCGGTTGAATACGTTAACGTTGGGTTACTCTATCCCTGAGAATCTGATTAACCGGATTCACATTCAAAACCTCCGGTTTTATGTTAGCGGGTACAACATCTTTAATCTGACCAACTACTCGGGATTTGACCCGGAGGTATCTACCCGGCGAAAAACGCCATTGACTCCGGGCGTTGACTACTCGGCCTATCCACGCAGCCGGTCGATTGTTTTTGGTATGAATATTAACTTTTAATACGTGTTCCGATGAAGAAAATACTATATAATCTTATCATAATCTTATCACTATCGCTGCTGATAAGTTCATGTGAAGATGTTTTGGAGGCTCCTACCAAATCTTCGCTTGACGAGTCTGTCATATTTTCCAATCCCAGTCTGGCAGAAGGGGCTGTTGCCGGGATTATCCACTCTTTTTGTGAGACCAACTCATACCGGGGCAGATACATTGCCTATTATGGTGTGAACACCGATTGTGAGGTGCGAAACGGATTGAGGGATGTTACTCACGAAGGGTCACGGTTGGTTAACTACAACACCAATGTGAATAACAGCAATATGAATACGGAGAATAATGCCTGGGCGATGTTCTATCAGGGCATAGAGCGTGCCAATATTGCGATCCGGGGCCTTCGGAACCACGGCGATGTTGAGAACAATCCGGCGTTGGCCCAGCTATTGGGAGAGGTATTAACGCTGCGGGCGGTTGTGTACAACGATTTGATGAAGGGGTGGGGTGATGTTCCTGCCCGGTTTGAGCCGGTGAACTCCGAAACGGTCTATCTTCCCCGGTCCGATCGCGATGTTATCTACAAGCAGTTATTGGCTGATCTGGCCGAAGCGGCTGATCTGGTTGCATGGCCTGGCGAGACGGCCATGACACGTTCAACGGAGCGGGTCAACAAAGCCTTTGTGAAGGGATTGAGAGCGCGCCTGGCATTGGCTGCCGGTGGCTATGGCCAGCGCTCAGACGGCACCATCCGAAGGAGCAATGATCCCGATCTGGCACCGGCCAAAATGTATGAGATTGCCAGGCAGGAGTGCTTAGATGTGATCAATAGCGGCACTGCCCGGTTGGAGACCTTTGAAGGCGTTTTTCGTTCGTTTCATGCAGAGCAGTTCATTACCGGCAGGGAGATTTTATGGGAGATCCCTTTCAGTGAAGGTCGCGGACGCGTTATTTTTGATCTGGGACTGCGTCATACCACGGTTGATAAGTACACCGGACAGAACCGGGGCGGATCAAACGGCCCCAATCCCATCATGTTTTACGAATACGATGTTGACGATGTACGCCGTGATGTGACCTGTGTCCCTTATGAGTGGACCGACGGCGTTCAGGTGCCAACCAATAATGGCCGGTGGATGTTTGGAAAGTACCGGTACGAGTGGTTATCCCGAAGGGTTACCTCCACCAACGATGATGGCCTTAACTGGCTCTATATGCGCTATTCGGATGTTCTTCTGATGGCTGCCGAAGCGATCAACGAACTGGACGGCCCATCGGCTGCTGCCCCCTATCTGAGAGAGGTCAGAATGAGGGCTTTCCCGGGTAATCCGGATAAGGTGGATGCCTTTATGGCACAGGCTACCGCAAGCAAGACGGCGTTCTTTAACGCCATTGTCGATGAGCGCGCCCTTGAGTTTACCGGTGAAATGCTGCGGAAAGGAGATCTGATCCGCTGGAATCTTTTAGGGACAAAGCTTAGCGAAGCTAAAACCAAATTGCAGCAGTTAGAAAACCGGGAAGGAAAGTATGCCAGCCTGCCTCAAAAGATCTACTATCAAACGGCCGGCGATGGTGAAACGGTTGTCATTTACGGACTTAACTATGGCGATACCGATGAAGCCGGTGCCTCTTTGGGATATGAATCGAATAAATCGTGGGTCATTACCTCTTCCGATGAAAAAGCAACTTTCTGGGATGCACTCTACCTTCGTAATCCCGATCAGCAGCAGTATTGGCCTGTTTGGCAGGTTTTTATAGATTCCAGCAATGGATTGTTGAACAACGATGGCTTTAATTTTTAAATTGAAATGGTATGAACTTAATCAAGAAATGCATATACCTGACGGGCTTTGTCGTCGCCGTAATGGTGGCAGGGTGTTCCGACGATATCGATCCTGAAATTACAACGCTGGATGTAAGCCGGCTTTTCTCTCCGGTTGGCCTGGAGGCCCGGGTAGTGAATCAGACTTCGCTCCGCCTTACCTGGGCCGCGGTTGATAAAGCACAGAGCTACAACATCGAAGTATATGAGAATGGTGTTGAGGACTATTCCGGTACACCGGTTCGATCCGTTACCGGCGTGAAGTACGATCAATTGCCCTACATCATTACCGGCTTGGCAGGTGAAACCGAATATTCGGTTCGTGTTCAGGCGGTTGGTGAAGATATTGACGAATCCAAATGGATCGGGGTTGTATTCATCACCGATCCGGAGCAGATTTTTTATGCGGTTAATCCGGAAGAGATCACGCCGTTTACGGTAACCTTGCGATGGCCGGCAGGCGCTGTGGCAACTTCCATCGTTATGACTCCGGGAGACCTGGTTCATGAACTGACAACCGATGAGATTGCTGCCGGTGTTGCAGAGGTCACCGGACTTACCAGTGAAACGGAATATTCAGCCCGGTTACTGAATGGTACCAAAACCCGGGGATTGTTAATGTTTACTACCCTGATCGATATTGGCGATGCCATTTTGGTTACCACAGAAGATGATTTAGTTTCCCTGATCGCTGCGGCTGACGACGGCGATGCCTTTGCATTGATGCCGGGGGAATATGTGATCGATGGAAATATTACCATCACGAAATCGGTCGGAATTATTGGTGTCAGGCCCTATGACAAACCTCAGTTAACAGGAGCCGTCCTGCGCATGAACGGGGGGGGCGGTCTAAAACTGAAAGATCTTGTTCTGGATGGCGCTACGGCACCCGATGGTAATCAGGCTATTATATACGATGAAGTATTAACACCCGGGTTCACCTATGATGATGTGGAGATTGAAAATTGTGAATTTAAAAATTATGTCAAAGGGGTATTCTATGCGAGCAATGCCGTGCTGATTGAGTCCGTTTCGATCAAAGGTACGATTTATGCCAATGTTGAGTGTTCGGGCGGTGACTTTATCGATTTCAGAAGCGGAATGACCAAAAAGTTTGATTTCATGAACAATACGGTCTATAACTGTGCGCTGAACCGGGATCTGATTCGTATGGACAATGCATCTGGCTTTTCGGGCGACAACAGTTGTGTACTCACCATCGAAAATAATACGTTTTACAATATTATCTCTGCCGAAGGAACCACCCGGCGTGTACTCTATGTCCGGCTGGCATCGCATCAAATCTATGTGAATAAGAATCTGTTTGCGAATACGAAAGGTATATATTCAAACCAGTCATCGACTACCGTAACGGGAATGAGCGGAAATAACTACTTCAATGCTACGGGATTGTTCGATTCGGCTCAGAAAGTTTACGACTCCGGGTCATATACAACGATGGATCCCGGATTTGTCGACGCTGAAAACGGGAACTTCACGGTTACCAATGAAAATATCATCTTTAACGGGATTGGTGATCCGAGGTGGCTTTCGAATTAACTGTTGATTGTTTCATATGCCGGGGCAGGCTTTGCCTGTCCCGGATTTAAGAAATTTAATTTATGCAGGACCATAAACCACTGTTTTTTATTGTTGTTGTGATGCTGATAACCGGTGGTGTTTTATCGGCTCAATCGCTGGCATTTCCGGGCGCTGAGGGAGGAGGCAGGTTTACTACCGGCGGGAGAGGGGGAAAAGTGCTTTTTGTTGACAATCTGAACGACAAAGGAGATGGAAGCCTCCGAAAAGCGATCGAAGCAACGGGAGTGCGCACCATTCTTTTCCGGGTTTCGGGGACTATCGAGCTGGCCAAGCCTGTTTACATCAAAAATGGCGATCTGACCATTGCCGGTCAGAGTGCTCCCGGCGATGGTATCTGCCTGAAGAATTTTGGTATCCGGATTGAATCCGACAATGTGATTATCCGGTTTTTGAGGGTAAGGCCCGGCGATCAGTCGGATGAAGAGCTGGACGCTATCTCCGCGATGGGTGTTCGCAATATTATCATTGACCACTGCAGCTTCAGCTGGGGAACCGATGAGGCGGCCTCCTTTTATGAGAACAGCCATTTTACCTTTCAGTGGTGTATCGTAAGTGAAAGTCTTTACCGGTCGGTTCACAGCAAAGGCGATCATGGGTATGGGGGTATCTGGGGCGGGAATATGGCAACGTTTCATCACAACCTGATCTCAGATCACTCCAGCCGGAATCCCCGGTTCCACGGATCCCGCTACAACAATGACCCGGAGCTTGAAAAGGTCGATTTTCGTAACAATGTAATCTATAACTGGGGAAACAACAGCATCTACGGAGGGGAAGAGGGCAACTACAACATCGTGAATAACTATTTCAAACCCGGACCTGCTACAAATAAAGATGTACAGTTCAGAATTCTGGAGTTGACCCAATGGTTTTTTGATTCGCGAAGGAATCCGGATACACTGACTGCCGGCAAATTTTTTATTAAGGGAAACCGGGTCGATGGCTATCCAAAGGCTACCCGGAATAACTGGCGATTGGGTGTACAGGGGAAGGGTGTTGGTGAGGCAGAAAAGGCCTTTTCAAAATTACATAAACCGATGGCACATGGTGAAGTAAAAACGGAATGTGCCCGGAAAGCTTATCGGAATGTGCTGAAATTTGCCGGAGCATCTTTGGTTCGCGATGCCGTTGATCAGCGGATTGTTGCTGAAGCTGAATCGGCAAAAGAGCGTTATGGCGCCTCCTTTGGCGGCGGAGGTAAAGGCATCATCGACACCCCTTCGGAGGTGGGAGGATGGCCGGTACTGGCATCAACCAGGGCACTGCCCGACAGCGATGGGGATGGAGTGCCCGATGGATGGGAAACAGAGAACGGACTCAATCCGGAAGATCCTGCCGATGGCAACCAGTTGTCGTCCGAAGGCGGATACACCCATCTGGAGATCTATTTGAACGGACTGGTAAAAGATGCCTATCGAAAATAATGACATAAAAAAGGATCGATTGAAAAGGAGATATATACATAGAATTATTTGGATGATTATCCTGTCGGGAGGGATATTTATTTCTGCTTCCGGAATGCTTACCGTTGGAGAAGATCCCCCGCAGCCGGAGCTTTTACCTGCCTTTCCGGGAGCTGAAGGCTTTGGGAAGTATGTGACCGGTGGACGTAACGGGCGGGTGATCTATGTGACCCGGCTGGATGACGACACCAGTGAAGGATCGCTCCGGTATGCCATCAATCAGTCGGGACCGAGGATCATTCTTTTTAAGGTATCGGGGACCATCCGGTTGAAAAGCATCCTGAATATCAACCAGGGCGATCTCACCATTGCCGGCCAGTCGGCGCCGGGTGATGGCATCACGATACGAGACTATACCGTCCGGATCAATGCCGATAACATCATAATCCGGTTTATGCGGTTTCGGATGGGCGATGTAACCGATCAGGAGAACGATGCGATCTGGGGCCGAAACCGGAAAAATCTGATCATTGATCACTGTTCCATGAGCTGGTCAACCGATGAGGTGGCCTCCTTTTACGATAATGAGAACTTTACGCTGCAGTGGTCAATCATCTCCGAAGGCCTCCGGAACTCGGTGCATAACAAAGGAAAACATGGATATGGCGGCATTTGGGGCGGGATGAAAGCTTCGTTTCACCACAATGTATTGGCACATAACGACAGCCGAAATCCCCGTTTTAACGGAAGCCGTTATTCCGGCAAACCCGATCTGGAACTGGTAGATTTCAGAAACAACCTGATTTACAACTGGGGCGGTAACAGCTCTTATGCCGGAGAGGGAGGGCGTTACAACCTGGTAAACAACGTTTATAAGGCCGGTCCGGCCACTATCTCCAACCGGGGCAGAATTTTGCAACCGTATGCCGATGATGGATCAAATAACCAACCTGCCGGTGTTTACGGGAAGTTTTATATCACCGGAAACCTCGTTACGGCCAGTGCTATAAATACCGAAAATAACTGGCTGGGCGTAACTATGCACTCCTCATTTCCCATGGGTGTTACCCAGCTTGATATACGCTCCGATGAGCCTTTTGAGCGTGGTGAGGTGACAACCCATTCGGCTGAAAAGGGGTATGAGAAGGTCCTGGCATATGCCGGTGCCGTCTATTCCCGCGATGCCGTTGATGCCAGGATAATTCACGATATTACCACGGGAACAGCCACCATTACCGATGGCGGAAATGGCAGTGTCAACGGATTGATCGATACACAAGCAGCTGCCGGAGGATGGCCGGACCTGACATCAACCCAGGCTCCGGTCGACTCCGATGGCGACGGGATGCCCGATCTGTGGGAAGATCAGCACGGGTTAAATGCGTATCTGCCCGATGATGCCCGTTTAAAAACGGTTGACGGGGTTTACCCCAACCTGGAAGTGTACCTCAACCGATTGGTGCAGGAGATCACAGTGAAACAACTGGAAGACGCGATCGTATCGGGTGTGTCCATTGCAGGAAAACCGGAGCTGAAGCCTGAACTGACTTTTAATAGTCACTCCGGTAGTCTGATAATCAGACATAAAAAATTGATAAAGATGGTTCAGGTCTATTCAATGTCGGGAGTTAGGGTGAAAACCGAAATGGTTGGAGATTACAATATAGAGACAATCGTTGAGGAGCGGGGTCTGTTTGTTGTACGGATCATTGATGAAGATCATCGGGTGTACAGTGAGAAAATTGTTCGTTGGTAGATGATGGATGTTTTATCAAATAAACAGAGATAAATGAATAAGCTGAGAGGTGAATTCAGGTGGTTGGTAGTACTTTCGCTTGTTTTTATGTTTGGTTGCACAGCTCCCACCGTTTCGGAAAACAGCGATTTTCCGGATATTTACCATGGGATAGAATTTGACATGCCGCGGGTTGAGGAGCCTGTGATTCCCGGGAATGAAGTTCGGATAACCGACTATGGAGCTGAGCCGGGGGGGCAGGTACTGAACAGCGAGGCATTTGCCCGGGCGATTGAAGCGGTGACTCAAAAGGGTGGGGGCCGGGTGGTGGTTCCTGCCGGAATCTGGTTAACCGGGCCGATCATTCTGAAGAGTCGTCTGGAGATCTACACCGAACCGGGGGCGTTGGTTATTTTTTCACCGGATAAAGATCTCTATCCACTGATCGAAACCAGTTTTGAAGGATTGGATACCTGGCGATGTATCTCACCCATTTACGGGAAAGATTTAGAAGATGTAGCTCTTACGGGGCATGGTGTCTGGGATGGATCGGGAGAGGCCTGGCGTTTTGTCAAGCGAAGTAAAATGACAGCCAACCAATGGAAAGAGCTGGTTGCCTCGGGAGGGGTTGTGAATGAAAAGGGAGACGAGTGGTACCCCTCGGAGTCGTTCAAAACAGCGCAGGAGAGTGCCAATATGAATGTTCCGACCGGATTAAACACAAAAGAAGCGTATGAAGCGATCCGTGACTTTCTACGGCCTGTTATGGTTAGCATTCAGAACAGCCAAAGGGTACTGTTGGATGGCCCGACATTTCAGAACTCCCCGGCGTGGTGTATTCATCCGTTAATGGTTGAAAACCTAACGGTTCGAAATATTACCGTACGCAATCCATGGTATTCTCAAAATGGTGATGGAATTGATATCGAGTCGTGCCGGAATGTGGTTGTTCACCATTCCGCTTTCGATGTGGGAGATGATGCTATCTGCATTAAATCGGGAAAGGATGCCGATGGTCGCCGGCGGGGTGTTCCCTCTGAAAACCTGGTGATCAAAAACAATATCGTATATCATGGACACGGTGGCGTAACGGTTGGCAGTGAAATGTCGGGAGGCGTGAGGAATATGCATGTCTCCGGCTGTACCTTCATGGGAACCGATGTGGGATTGCGGTTTAAGAGTGTCAGGGGCCGGGGAGGCGTGGTAGAAAATATCTATATTTCGGATATTCGCATGATAAATATACCTACCCAGGCTATTTCGTTCGACCTCTATTACGGAGGCAAGTCAGTCTCCGAGATGCTGGCGGAAGGAGGTCCGGTTGCCATGGCTCGGGCTGAACCGGTTACCGAAGAGACACCTCAGTTTAAAAATATTTTCATTCGGGATGTTACGTTGAAAGGAGCAGCTCAGGCCATTTTTCTGCAGGGATTGCCCGAGATGAAGCTTGAAAATGTGGAGATCAGCCGGATGTTGTTAGAAGCAGATAATGGCATTACGGTTATCGATGCCGACCGGGTGAAAATTGACCAGGTTCGGCTGATGATAAAAAACGAAACGGCCCTGGAGTTTTATAATACCCAAAACGCAACGGTAACCAACGTTGAGGGGAATTTCAGATCTTCAAAATCGATTACCGTATATGGCCCTGAATGTGGTGACATTGTGTTGAAATCATCGGTTGATTTAACTCCATTGACGACCGTTGGACCCGAGGTGCCCGACGGGGCTGTGAGGTTTTAGTCCATATTTTTTTATGGATGGGATGTTTCAATACAACAGAGGCCGGTGCATTGCACCGGCCTCTGTTGGATACTGGTATTGGATGATCGGTTATTTTACGATCAGCTTTTGAGAAAATTTGGTACCGGTCAGTGACCGGATGGATTTTCCAAAACCGATGGAAATGGTAACCAGAAGCGGTAAATATTTCCCGGATGGGTATGTGGTCCTGAACTGTTATTTTTTCGAATGAATCAGTCTCCAGGTTTGATGTGGGAAGTTCAAACCAGAATAGGGAGCCGGCACCCGGTTCACCGCTGCTCTCCATTCCGACAGAGCCATCAAGTTTCGCCACAATTCGCTTTATGATTGTTAGACCGAGTCCGTATCCTTCAGCCTTTTCGGGATCAAGCCTGACTCTTTTTTGAAAGAGTTTCCCCTGCTCCTCCGGAGGAATTCCGTTTCCGTTGTCCTTTACCCAGAACCGCACCCGCTTTTCGAGGGATTCGCCACCAACGGTTATCTGAGGCGGATCGCCGCCATATTTAATGGCATTGGTGAGCAGATTAACCCAGATCTCCTCGACCCAGGCTGCATATCCTTCGGCTGCCGGCCACTGTGCCGGTTCATAAATTTCAGCATGATGCTGATGAATGAGCGAACGGATTTGGCTGACTGAGTTTTTGAAAACCAGTGCCATATCCAGCGGCCTCTTTTCGATCTCCTGGTGACTTACGGTTGCCAGCAAAAGCAGTTCATGGGTAATATGCATTGCCTTTTGCGCCGTATCCATAATCAGGCCGGCCATATCATCGAGCGGTTCCTGCTCTCCGGATTGAATGGTTTCCCTGATCATCCCGCCGGCTGCGTATAGTGACCCCAGGGAACTGCGCAGATCGTGGGCTACCGTGTGAGCAAAAGAGTCGAGGTCATCGATCAGTTGATCGCGTTTGGTTACCTCGTCTGTAAGCTGCTGATTGGCATCTTTCAACTCATTCTCCGTTTTCTTTAGTGAGGTGATATCATTGATCAGAATCAGATGTCCCGATAATTTCAGGTCCATGCTGCACACCGGTGAAATACGAACCTGATAATTTGAGGTGCCGGTGCTGTTCTCTGTAGCAATCTCTATTAATCCGTTTCTGTTCTTTTTTATCTCATCAGTCAGAGAGTGATGAGATTTAAAAATTTCCGCGTAATGTTTTCGAATCATGAACCGGTGATCCGTGTTAAATATGGTTGTAGCAGCCTGATTGCAATCGACGATGAATCCTTCGGAGTTAATCACCAGAACGCCGTCGTGCATGGTTTCGATCAGTTCATTGCGTGCAAAGGGAACCAGGTCAAACATCTTATACCGGAAAATCCCGAATGTTACGACCAGTCCGGTAAAAATAAACAAAACGGGTGTCCAGTCAAATCCCGGTACCGGATTCAAATGAGTTACATACAGCACATTACCCAAAAACGGGACCAGGGTTGCAATTAGCAGCACCCTGATTTGGGACTTATAGTATGCCGTGAACTTATGCAGGGTGTGATATAGGTTATATAAGCCACCAAGGATCAGGAGTATTGAATAGATCCAGAACGTCCAGAACATCGGGCCGTATCTGTAAAGCAACATGTTCAGCCGTGAATCCATGGTTACCTCAGCCCAGATGAGATGGTGTGCGTGGTTGGTAAATACCAGCAAAATGGTCAGGAACGGCAGAATAGACAAGAGAGCCACTTTTGAGGGATTGATTGTTTCTCTTTTTTGACTGAATGCCGTAGTAAACAGGAAGTATATTAGTGGAAGGAATGCAATGCCTAAATAGGATATTTTTGACCAGAGCACCTTTAGCTCAAAGGATGCAGTAGTGAACTCCATCCCGTATGCCAATGCCCATATGGCAGCCAATGACTCAACAAGAATCATATACCGGGCAACGTTTGAGCTTCTTGTTTTCAATAATATGAGGATGGTTGTCAGTGCCACCAGCACGGCAAAAAAGCTGATAATACTCTCACTGGGAAGAGGATCATACAGAATATGACATAGCATTGCATCCATAATTTTGTCGTGTAAAATTATTGCATTCGATGAATAATTTTTAATCAGAGTCCATTTATTTTATCAAATTAAAAAAATTTTATTGATAAAGTTACACCTTACCGGTTGAGTTCGATGGCTGCGAGGATAACCGGTGCCACCCCTTTTTGGTCGTTGTCAATCTGTTTTTCACTGATGTAGTAGTTGTAATCACCTTCCCGGTATGGATCTCCGCCCAGTCCGCAAGCTCCGCAGGTTTGGATTAACACCGGATTATGGTTTTCATCGGTCACCACGAGCCTTTCCGTCAGGTTATCAAACGAAGCGTTGGCAATTTTCAGGTATTTTTTTGGAAGGTACCCTTTTTTTGCTGCTTTGGCAAAGGCATAGATAAACATGGCCGATCCGGAAGCTTCCAGGTAATTGCCCTCTTTTTCGCCCATATCAAGCACCTGGTACCACAATCCGCTTTTTTCATCCTGCACCGTTAGCAGCGCTTTACTAAGGTCATTCACTATTTCGATCATGCGATCTCTTTTGGGGTGCGATTCGGGAAGGTAGTCGAGCATATCGACCAGCGCCATCAGGTACCAGCCGGTGGCCCGGCTCCAGAAGTGTTTCGACCGGCCTGTTTCCGGATTACACCAGCGCTGTTGGCGGCTTTCATCCCAGGCATGATAAACCAATCCGCTCTCTTCATCCCGGGTCTTTTCATAAATGAGTTCGGCCTGAAAAGTAACTTCATCGAACCACCGCGGTTCATTGAACATCGCGGCATATTTAGTAAGAAAGGGGTGTGCCATATAGATTCCATCGAGCCACATCTGCCAGGGGTAGCTTTTTTTGTGCCAGTAGCCGTTTGTTTTTGTGCGTGGATGCTCCTCCATTTGCTTAACCAGGGTTTGTGCGGCTATTTTATACTTCTCATCACCGGTTCGTTCGTAAAGCACCAGCATGTTCAATCCCGGCCTTACCCGGTCGATGTTGTAATCCGATAATTTATAAGTTTTTATGGTTCCATCTTCTTGTACAAAATAGTCGATATATGCCTTCATGTAGTCGGAATACGTTGGATTGAAAGCGCCAAGCTGATCTATGGCTGAACCTAAAAATGCATAATCGTATTCATATTTAGGAACTTCACGGTCGTAGTATATCAGGCTGTCGGCGTTATACATGACGGCATCGGCAAATTTTAGTGCCCACGCCGGTTGTGGATTTTCCGTTTGCCGGCTTTTTTCGGTGGCGCA
>CAZILU010000023.1:9551-30143 GCA_964540165.1 uncultured Mariniphaga sp. | reverse complement strand
CGATAAATAAAAGGCAACTTATTGATCCCCAAGGATGGGGTCAGGAGTTCTGAAGTTAAAAAAAAGTTCAGCGGATCTCCCCCACAAGCTGGCGTAAAATCCGGCGCACAAAAAAATGAGTCACGAAAAACTTCGTAACTCATTCATTTTCAGTTGTCCTGCCAGGGCTCGAACCTGGACTCTTCTGATCCAGAGTCAGACGTGTTGCCAATTACACCACAGGACAAAATAGTGTCTCAACCAACCGGAAATGACTATATTCTGCTAAAAATATAAGCCTCCCGGCAAATCGAATGCAAAAATAAAAAAAGTTTTAGAAAATGTTCCAACTCCGGCTATATCTTTTTTCCCAGTGTAGATCCATTCTCCTCTTGCCTCATCTGGGCATACAGTTTATTGGCAAAAATAAATTCATTTAGCCGGTCATTGTCCGAATGAAGTATCTCTTGATTCGTTCCACGCCAGCAAACCTCCCCATTCGAAATAAATAAAACGGATTCACCAATTTCAATAACTGAATTCATATCGTGGGTGTTGATGATGGTCGTCATCTTAAACTCCTTTGTCAGGTTCTGAATCAATTTATCAATAACCGTCGATGTTTCCGGGTCAAGTCCTGAATTGGGCTCATCACAGAACAGGTATTTCGGATTCAAGGCTATGGCTCTGGCAATCGCCACCCGCTTTTTCATCCCTCCACTGATCTCACTGGGAAAGAGATGATGTGCCTTTTGGTCGATCTCAACATGATCCAGACAAAAATCGACCCGATTCTGCTTTTCTCTTGCAGACATCGTGGTAAACATGTCCAAAGGGAATCGCACATTGGCCTGAACCGAAAGACTGTCAAAAAGAGCTCCACCCTGGAAAACCATACCGATTTCACGACGCAGGTTCTTTCGCTGCTTGTTGTTCATCTCAACCAAATTATTGGAATCATACCAGATTGACCCACGGTCAACATCATGCAATCCAAGTATTGATTTCAACAACACCGTTTTTCCCGAACCGCTCCGTCCAATGATCAAACTGGTAAATCCGGGTTCAAAACGCGCACAAATATCCTTCAATACATTGCGACCGTCGAACGACTTATATACATTCTGAACTTCAATCATGTCAATAGCAAACGGGTTAAAATCAGGTCAAACAATAAAATAAGAATGTTGGTATTTACCACGGCCTTGGTACTGGCACTGCCAACCTCCAATGCCCCGCCCTGCACATGATATCCATAATAGGCCGGCACCGATGCCACGATAAAACCGAAAAAGAGTGACTTAATCAAAGAAAAAGTTACATAATAGGGAACAAAGAGCCATTGGATGCCGGCAATAAAATCGGGTATAGATATAACACCGGTTAACGGTCCCGTGACCATTCCACCCAACAATCCAAAAAATACACTGATAATAAACAGAAAGGGGAAAATAAACACAACAGCAACGATCTTTGGTAAAATGAGATAACTTGCTGAGTTAATGCCCATAATCTCTAATGAATCGATCTGTTCGGTCACCCGCATCGTACCAATCTCCGACGTAATATTTGAACCAATCTTTCCAGCCATAATCAAGGCAATCATGGTTGACGAAAACTCCAGGATCAAAGTATCGCGTGTACCCAGCCCAATCAAAGTTCGCGGATACATCGGATTAGCCATGCTATAGGCAAACTGGATCGTCATAATGCCTCCGATAAACACCGAAATAATGATGACGATCCACACGGAATTAACCCCCAGGCTGTCAATCTCATGTATGAGTTGCCTGCCATACATTTTCATCTTCTCAGGCTTCCCGAAAACGCGCTTGAGCATTTGAAAATATCGCCCGACATGAAAAAAGAACTTCATAAATCTCTGTTTTTTCAGGGTTAAAATTACAACATTAATAACTGAATCAAAATAAAAATTCTAAAATAGCTTCGAATCCTCTATTTAAATCATTTTTATTTCATAGCGATAAAGCCAAAAATTTTAAATTTGCAGGAGAGCATGGTAATTTCATAAGTCAGTGAATAGAGATCAATAAAAAACAGTATACATGAATAAAAACTATTGCATTATAATGGCCGGTGGTGTTGGAAGCCGATTCTGGCCGTTAAGCCGACAGGCACGCCCCAAACAGTTCCTCGATATTCTTGGAACCGGACGAACACTCATCCAGCAAACCTTCGATCGCTTTGTATCATTTATCCCAAAAGAAAATATTCAGGTAGTTACCAGCATCCGCTATAAAAACCTGGTGATGGAACAGCTTCCCGAGCTAAATGAAGATCAGATCCTTCTTGAACCATTGCGACGCAATACTGCTCCCTGCGTAGCTTATGCAACCTATAAAATAAAAACCCGGGATCCCGAAGCCAACCTGATCGTTGCTCCAGCGGATCACCTGATCATAAAAGAGGAAGAGTTTGTGAGGCAGATAAAAAACGGACTTGATTTTGTCGAAAAAAACGATGCACTGCTAACGCTCGGTATTAAGCCCAGCCGACCCGAAACCGGATATGGATATATTCAGGTTAAAAAAAGAGTCGAATTCAACCAATTGAACAACTTATACAAGGTTAAGACCTTTACCGAAAAGCCCAATCTGGAAATGGCTACCATCTTTGTCGATAGCGGTGAATTTTTCTGGAACTCAGGTATTTTCCTCTGGTCACTACCTTCCATTATCCGGGCACTCGACACCCATCTGAACAATGTATCCAACCTCTTTGCCAAAGGGCTTAAACTCTATAATACGGAAGATGAAGGCCCGTTTATTAATAAAACCTACTCCGAATGCCAGGGAATATCGATTGATTACGGCATCATGGAGAAAGCACAAAATGTTTATGTACTGACGGCCGACTTTGGATGGAGTGACCTGGGTACTTGGGGCTCGTTATACGACAATAAAGAGAAAGATCACCTCGGAAATGTAGTCAGTGGAGAAAATGTTATGCTATACGAAACCAGCAACTGCATCATCAACCTGTCAGACGAAAAGGCTGCGGTATTGCATGGTCTTGATGGCTATATCATTGCCGAGTCAAATGACACACTGATGATTTGCCGGCGGGAAGATGAGCAACAAATTAAACAGTTCGTAACCGATGTGCGGATACATAAAGGTGATTCCCTGGTATGATGCTGATCTGGCCGCTCTGACCTCATCCTGCAGAAGATAATCCGGCAGTGCTATTTCAGCAAGATCTCTGCCAGGGCCAGGTCCACAGGCCATGTAACTTTTATATTTTCAATATTTCCTGCCACCAAATGGATCGTTTCTCCGTCGCTCTCCAGAACAGAGGCATCATCGGTAAACCGGTCAGAATAACATTGATTATATGCTTGTTTGATTATGGAGATCTGAAAGGTTTGGGGCGTTTGAACCAGGAAATAACGGGAACGATCAACAGCCCGGCTCCCATCAGCCACCTGCTCCCGAATCGACTCTGAAGCAGCAATCACGGGCAGTGCATTCCCACGCTCAAGAGCCATATCATAACAGTTCCGGATCGTATCAACCGACACCAGGGGCCTGACACCATCGTGAATAAAAACGATTCCGTCGGAATCGATTTCTGAAAGGCCGTTTTTTACCGACTGGAACCGGGTATCACCCCCCCGTACAATATCATGCGAAATATCAAAATGATGCCTCCGGCACAGGTCCTTCCAAAATTCAATCTCGTCTTCAGGCAATACCAATATAAACCGGGCATCTATTTCACTTTTTTGAAATGCAAAAAATGTATGCATAAGCATTGGAATCCCATGAATTTCAACAAACTGTTTCGGAACCGTTAAATTCATCCGGCTCCCTCTTCCCCCGGCAACAATTAGCACATAATTATTCATTCTGGTAACGGAAAATTTGGTTATTTTGCCCCTAATGTAACGTAAATATACAACCAATGGAAGATCTATTGCATTTTCTTCGTGAGTTGTCAAAAAATAACAACCGCTCCTGGTTCGAGACAAATCGCGATCTGTATGAAAAAAACAGGGAAAAAATTCTCTTCATTACCGATGTACTTATCCATGAAATAGTAAAATTGGATCCGGAAATTCCGCCAATGAGCCCCAAAGAGTGCATTTTTCGAATCCACCGCGACGTTAGGTTTTCAAACGATAAACGCCCTTACAAAACCAATTTTGGATCTTTTATTGCAAAGCATGGCAGGAAAGTGAATGAACCCGGGTACTACTTCCATATTGAACCGGGACAGAGCTTTATTGGCGGCGGACTCTATCACCCTCCTGCCGAAATGCTAAAATCGGTACGGCACTACATCGCACGTTTCCCGGAAGAATTTGAAGAGATCATCAATGATCCCGGGTTCAGATCTGAATTTCCGGAAATGTATGATGACCGACTGAAAACCATGCCCAAAGGATTTCCCAAAGATCACCCGGCTGCTTCGATACTCTGCTATAAATCTTTTGTTTTTTCCGATAATATTTCTGACGAACAATTAATCAGCGGAGATTTTCTTAAAATTGCCACCCGAAAATTTAAAAAATTATCAGAATTCATAGCCCTCCTGAATGAAGCGTTAAAAACAGAACCGAATTAGTTTCCGATACGAACCTGATTAAAGAGTTTTGAACGAATCAAAACGATTCATTCAGACAATTTATATTTAGCGCAGAATTAATTGACATTTTTTTATATTTTTGCACAAAATTTTTGGGTTGTTAGCTCAGTTGGTTTAGAGCATTACCTTGACAGGGTAGGGGTCACTGGTTCGAATCCAGTACAACCCACAAAACGGAATCTGATTGATTCCGTTTTTTTTGACGCTTAACGAACTGCTTTTTACAGATCTTCGAAATTAAAAAAGAGAAGCTTCTCGTTCCACCTCGCTGAAAACCCGAAAGAAATTCCCTCCCCACACCTTCTCAATATCCTTCGCACGGTAACCACGACGCAACATTTCACGGGTAATCTCAGGAATATGACTGACATCCCTGCAATCGTCCAAACCACCACCTCCGTCAAAATCACTGCCAATACCAACGTAATCGATTCCAACCAACGCTCGCACGTGGTCAATATGGTCCACGAAGTCAGAAACAGACGGCCCCTTCCGAGGATATTGCTGCTCTATTTCACCGCTCAACTTCCACAGCTCCTCCCTTTCGCGGTCGGTCATTGTTTCATACCGGCTGTTGTAGATATCCCAAACTTCCGCCATTTTTTGATAATAAACAGTGGTGGTATCCGGATTCCTGACATAATCATCGAGCAGGCAAATCTGGATCACCCCCCCGTTTTTTGCCAACGCCCTGATCATATCATCCGATAAGTTCCGCTGATGATTCGCTATGGCGCGAACACTCGAATGAGAGGCAAAAACCGGCGCTTTACTGTACTTTAGAACATCGTAAAATGCCTGGTCAGAGATATGAGATACATCGATCATCATACCCAACCGGTTCATCTCTTCAACGACCGATCGGCCGAACAGACTTAAACCATGATGTTCCGGACCATTACGATCGGTAGATGAATCGCATATATCATTGTTTTTTGAGTGACACAACGTAATATACCGAACTCCGCGATGGTAAAATTCCTCGATCCGTGACAGGTCAGTTCCCAGAGGAAAACCGTTCTCCATTCCCAGATAAATGGCTGTTTTATGCATCAACTCCAGGCGTCTGGCATCATCGGAACGGGTGGCGACTTCCACCTGCTCACGGTTTCGATGACAAGCGGCATAAGTAGAATCAATCATCCGATGTGCCAACTGATAAGCTTTTTCAATATTCTCCGGGGTTCGTACTTTTTGGGAGGTAAACGCCGCAAAAAAAATGACATCCAAACCACCCTCCTTTGCCCTGATCAGATCAACCCGGCTATCCGGAGCAGAATTTCGTTGCCCGATATCCACCCCCTTCTGAACCATCAACATAGGAGTATCCACATGAGTATCTACCGTGAGTGCCCTTTTGTGAATTTTACTGACCTGCCGTTCATCCGGAAAAATTTTATCCGTTGAACTACTTAAAATCAATCCCAAAAAAAACAACACCAAACAATTTCTAAACATATGTCCTTTATAACAGAAATGAAAACACAATATTAACAAAAAGGATTTTAAATCCACAACCGTTTGATATGAAAGAGATAGAAAGGTTGATACGAGTATGAGATCTTATGACACAAACAGAACCACTTAAATTTTTTCGAGTCTCTTTGGACTGTAAAAAGACAATACATCAGCGAATGTTAAAAATAATAATACGAACGATTCTTTCATAAACACTGAAAAATCGTATATTTAGAACAGATTAAAAAATAGCCGGTTATGAAACGAAGACATTTTATCAGAAACAGCGCCTTTTGTACCATGGCCATATCCATCCCGGCCATTCGCAGTTTTGGAAGCACTTTTTCTTCCACCTATCATATCCCCCGTCGTAAATTAGGAAGAACCGGGGAAAAACTCTCCATTATTGGATTTGGTGGCATTATGCTGAACGATAATCCACCGGAGTTAGCCGAAGAATTAGTCGCCAAAGCTTACGAACTGGGAGTGAACTACTTTGATGTAGCTCCATCCTATGGGAATGCAGAGGAGCGATTAGGGCCTGCCCTAAAACCATACCGGGATCATTGCTTCCTCGCATGCAAAACGGGGAAACGTGACGCCGAAGGGGCTATGCAGGAGTTGGAAAATTCGCTTCGGTTGCTTCAGACAGACCATTTCGATCTCTATCAATTGCATGCCCTCAGTTCCGTTGAACAGGTTGAAAAAGCCTTTGGCCCGGGAGGCGCTATGGAGACTTTTATAAAGGCAAAAGAGCAGGGCAAAATTAAATACCTGGGGTTTTCTGCCCACTCGGTTGATGCAGCCCTTCTGGCCATGAAGAACTATTCATTCGACTCAATTCTCTTTCCCATCAATTTTGCCTGCTGGAACTCAGGAGACTTCGGACCTCAGGTTTACGATGAAGCGATAAAGCAGAAAATGGGTATCCTGGCATTAAAAGCCATGGCACTGACACGGCTGGAGCCGGGAGAGACCAAATACGATAAAAATGTATGGTACAGGCCTCTGATTGAAGATGAGCTGATTAAGATGGCTTTCAAGTTTACGCTCTCCAAAAAAATTACTGCCGCCATCCCTCCGGGAAACAGTGCCCTTTTCCTGAAAGCTCTTGAATTTATGAATGATTTTAAGAAGATTACCGATGAGGAGACAAAAACATTAAATGAGTTGGCACAAAAAACCAAACCCCTGTTTAAACACAGCTAAAGACGCCAAATCAGCTGGCTCTAAAAACTTAAATATTAGTGTATTTACCTCAAATCAAAAGAGGTAGAGCCAATATTATGACCATCGGCAAACAGATCAATCTTATAAGTCCCGGGCATCAAAGAAGGATCATTGGCATTATCCCAAAAAATGGCCACCGGTAAATCCTGCCCTTCATATACCACCTCACGCATGGCTGAATATTGAATTTTAAGATCCTCAAACTGGAAAAGATGATCGGCCGATTTGCTCATTAAAAGCTGGTCGGGACGCATGATGCGGGCATAGATATTTTTTGTTCCCCGTCGGGCAGAGACATTTTCATTGATGATAAAATAGATTCGTATTCGTTCAGTCCGATCGGCAAAACGGGTTTCGCGGTTCCGTTGATTCAACGGCTCTACCAACAGATCCCGTACGCTTAAAACCGCAGCTCTCTGAAGGTTCTGCTCCAGCTTCTCCTTTTCCATACTAAGCTGCTCTTTCTCTGTCTCTACCCTTTTAAACTGTTCTTTTACCTCAAGATTTTCGGCCATTAACTCCTGGTTTCTCCGATTCAAAGAATCAATCTGCACAACAAAATCGCGCATGATGCCCCGCAAGGTGTTCACCTGCTTTTGATAAGCATTGATCTTCTCCAGGCTGATCTTTTTAGTCTGCTCAACTTCGATTAACAGATCCTTAACCTTCGACTGAGCGGTATAGAGCTGAGTATTGATTGTATCATTTTCCGTCTCAAGCGAGTCGTACCTTACCACCAGCGCGCTGAGTTCTTTCTTAATCGTCTCCTTCTCGACATTCAACTCACTGACAATCTGCTGATGCTCCTTACGTTGAAAAAAATACATTACGGCGACAGCCACAAGAAGAAGCGATAATATAATTACAATGATATTGTTTCTTATCTCTTTTGCCTTCATCCTCTTTCCTATATCCTGCTCATCCATTTCTCAGATTTTACTTTGTATAACGACACAAAATTAAAAATCTTTTGACAGGAAAAAACCGAACCATTCGAAATTGGCATCCAAAGAGACATTCAGACGGCCATTAGAGAAAGTTTCCAAACCGAACACCCACCTGAAACATTCGCGGGATGGTTGGACCATATATATAGCCGGGATCGCGGTCAACACCACGATCAAAATCCTTTTGATAGGAGTTAAAAATATTTTTCACACCACCATTCAACTCCATCTTTATCAAATCCGTTATTCGAATTGAATAGGCCACTCTCAGACCGGCATCTGCAAAAGGATACGACTGCCTTAGCAGCCCCGAATCCGGATCCTCAGCTTCAGGGCCAAAATAGGGAATCAGCATCTCACCGGTATAGGTTCCGCTTGCCGTAAAGCTTAAGCGGGGTGTTGGTTGGTAATTTAAACTGAAAAAACCATATCGGTTTGGCGACCTGAAGAAACGCGTTTCATTAAACATCTGAGGCTTCTCATAGCCGCTATGTTGAATGGTAAACCCGGACTGTAGTTGAAGCCGATTAGACGGAGAGGCATTAAGTTCTATGTTAATGCCTGAAACTTCAGCGCCATCGGAGGCATTGGTGCGGGTATAGACAACCACTCCGTCAGCATCGGGGAGACCATATTCATTCATAAACGGATTCTGCAACCGGGTATAAAACCCTTCTGCCATCATTTGGTATTGCCATCTCCCCTCTTCATAGATATGATTCAGCGAAAGCGTAAAACTTTGGGAGGTCTCCTGTTTCAGGTCAGGAGAATTCCGATGGAGGACTTTTCGCGATCCGGAGGTTTCAATGTGAAGATCTTCATCAAAAATCTGCGGGGCTCTGAATCCTTGCGCCAATCCTGCACGTAGCTGCCATTGCCTCCCCAGGTTATACATCAAATTGAGCCTTGGACTGAACACATGACCATTTAACTGCTTATTCTCCGAACTTAAATCCTTTACTTCATAGTGATCGTAACGGAGACCAACAGCAACCACCCATGGATCACTCTTCCATTCCGATTGAAGAAAAAGCGCTTGATTTAACAGATTTTGATCCGCAATACGAGTATTCCCGTAATGCACGCCCTCTTGCCAGTCAAAATACCCCAGTTTCTCATCGGTCAACCTGCTGCCGCCAATCTCCATTCCGAAATTAAGCGCCGCCGGGGCAAAAATCAAATGATCAAAATGCCGCAAATGGTCGAGACCGGCATTAAAGGTCAGATCACCGGTTTGACCATAGGCAGAAAGGTCTTGGTTAGCACCATAATAAGAGGCACGATCAACCATCTGTACCGAGACAAAAAGAGATAACTTATCAGCCTCTCTCAACAATAAATCGTAGGTAGCGGCCGCTGAATGTATAGAGTGGTCCACGCTCTCGGCAATATCCGCTTCATGAAGCGGAAGTTCAAATCGATTTCCACCACGCCGATACTCCTTGATATGAAAATAGTCTCCTGACAGTTTTCCACGGGTATTGGTGCGTTGATAAAACCGCATGCCGAATGTGCTGTTTTCGACCAGGGCCATCTCAGAAAAACCATCTTCATTTGCATCGTATGGATTGCGGTTTCGAAAAAATCCAAACAGGGTTACGCCGGTACGATAGTCATCAGAAACAAATGACCCATTCATGTTGAGCGAAAAATCAGATGCCGGATCGGATTCACCAGACACGCCTACCGCCCCGGAATTGCCGGAAATTACGAAGGCATCTGAGATGGGATCCTTTGTAATCAGATTCACGGTTCCGGCAATGGCATTACTGCCATACATGGCAGACCCGCCACCCCTGATAACCTCCACGCGTTCGATCATATTGGCAGGAATTAATTCAAGTCCGTAAACGCCCGCCAATCCGCTAAAAACCGGCCTGGAATTGACCAGAATCTGCGTATATGGCCCTTCCAGTCCATTCATTCTTAACTGAGAAAAACCACAGTTCTGACAATTATTTTCCATTCGTAGTCCGGGAGAAAAACTTAATCCCTCACTCAGTGTTACACTTTGTGTTTGTTGAAAAATTTTTGAACTGATACTGTTAACAACCGTAGCACTGCGTCGGCGGCTCACCGCATTTCGATCTGCAGAAATAATTACCTGCTCAATCCCAATATTGTCTGAATCGAGTTCGGCAAGAATGGTTACGCTTTGATTGGAAATAAACTCCATCTCTTTTACGAAAGGCTTATAGCCTACGGCAGTTATAATTACCGTTTGGTTCCCTACGGGCAAATTGGTTATTTTAAAATGACCGGATGCATCAGCAGCAGTTCCGATCGTTGTACCTTTAATCGATACCGTAGCAAACGGCACGTGTTCCCCATCCGATTTTACATCACCAAAAAGCATGGCATCGGTAGGAGAATTTCTTAAAGGCTCATTTCCATTGACTATGAGAATACGATGAAACGATAAAAGCAGAGCAATCCAAATTTTAATACGCATTCGGCAAACAGGTTATAAATTGTTTATGCAAATGAAACGATCGAAAAAATCACACGGGAAAACTGCTATGTATCTGGCATGTTTACAACAATAATCAGAAAGCGTACATAGTCTTATAATTCAACCATTCCGCCGGCCAAAAATAGAGACCACCGGGCAATGATAAAATCCCTAAAAATGGGGAATCTAATTAAATCTCAGATTTAGTGTTAATCGAAAAAGCGGATGGCTTCTGATGAGCTGAATCAGGCAACTTTTTTTACTTCGGCAGATAACGCCTCCAGCGCTTCATCGGTTGCGGCAAAAAGATCTGATACCAGTCCTGCGTAGTACTTCTTAACCAGCTTTGGATTATCTTTCCCGTCGGGGTGATTGGCCCTGGCCCTGAACTCCTGGTGCTTCTCAATGATAGTACCGGCGATCTCCATCACCGCCTTCGCATCAACTTTTGGATTATACTCAATGACATAAAAACAGTCGTTTAACACCAGCGACATCAACATGTCGATATCCTTTTTTAATTCTCTTACACTTGCCATAACAGGGTAATTATTATTGATTGCCGAAAGGTAAATATTTTTTAATCGATCACGGTATCGTCACATAGGATAATTTGACAATTTAATCATTCTTAAAATCTGATCTATGTAAAAAATATGAACCAGATAAGGAAATATAAGGATAATCAACTAAGTTTGTTTTAACAATTATAAGGAAGCTTTTATACCGGTTAATGAAGCCTGGTAAAAGTTCGCGAAAACATCCTGGCAATAATTAAGAGCACTTATTATTTTTTCAGCGTTAAGAAACCATCAGTATATCAATTATGATTTTAGCCATTGACATAGGAAACACAAACATCGTTTTTGGAATCTATCGTGACAAACAATGGATTAACCATTGGCGGATACAGACCGATCACAAAAAGACGGCCGATGAGTATGAAGTAATTTTCCGGTCCTTACTATCAGCGGGGAAGATTTGCCGGACTGATCTTTCAGGAATTATCTTGAGCAGTGTCGTTCCCTCACTGGTCAGGCCTTTTACTGAGATGTTACCCGGCCTGTTCAATGGGACACCGATGACCATCGTAGGTCCGGAAATCTATCCGTTATTGCCGGTTAAAGTCCTTAATCCATTTCAAATCGGAGCCGATCTGGTGGCAAATTCTGTTGCCGCGTTAACGAAATACGGGAAGTTAACTACCGTTATTGATTTTGGCACGGCGCTTACCTTTACCACCATTGGAAAAGATGCTGAAATAACCGGAGTAGCTATTGCGCCCGGTCTGCTGACAGCTGTTTCTGCCCTGGCGGGAGGCACAGCCCAACTGCCGCATGTTCACCTCACACCTCCCCCATCTGTTTTAGGGAAAAATACCGTTCATGCCATCCAGTCAGGCATCATGTACGGTTTTACCGGCCTGGTTGATTCGATGATTGAACGCACGGAACAGGAGTTAGGCGAAAAACTAACGGTGGTAGCTACGGGTGGATTAAGTTCAGTGATAGCTCCCCTGACCCGAAAAGTTAAAATTATTGAACCGCTGCTGACTTTGGATGGATTGGCCCGGATCTTTGAAATCACGAATGAAAACACCCCCTAATTCGACTCTAATATTTTTAACAGTTCATCTAATTTGGGCGTTAAAATAATTTCAGTTCGCCGGTTCATTTGGCGGGCTTCCGGACCTTTATCAGCGACCAATGGAATATATTCACTCCTTCCGGCAGCAATAATCCGATTTGGCTCCAGTTGCGTATTACGGGTTAATATTTTTGTCACCGCCGTTGCGCGCATGACACTTAAATCCCAGTTGTCCTTAACATCGCCTGAACCTCGCATGGGGACATCATCGGTGTGGCCTTCCACCATAACATTAATATCCGGGTTTTCAGCTAACAACTGACTCAACTCCTGCAGTGCCAGTTCACCTTTGGGATCAACCACCCACTGACCTGTTTTGAATAACAATTTTTCGTCCATAGAGACGTATACCTTACCATTCTTTTCATGAACAGACAATCCATTACCCGTAAATCCGGTCAATGCTTTAACCACCTTCTCTCTCAGATCTTTAACCGCCAAATCTTTTTGTGTTAACACCTCCTGTAATTCAACCAGACGTGCATTCCGATCTTCCAGCTCTTTTTCAGCCTCCCTCAAGCGATCTTCCCGCTGATTTAATTCAGCCCGGGCTGTCTGCAACTCATCCAGCAACATCTCAATCTCTGATGAACTACCTGACTTCAAAATATCTAACTGACGCCGCAGGTTCTGCATTCCAACATCCTGCCCGGCATTGATCTGTTTCTGAGCATTCAAATTATACAAGGCTTCCTCTAATTGATCATTTAACACCTTATTTCGCTCCGTCAGATTCCGATTCACGCCTTCATACTCACGATTGGCCGTTTCAAGCCGGTGAACCGACTGTTTTAAAGACTCAACCTCCTGGTCTGCCATCGTTAAACGATTTTGAAGGTCTGTGAAATTTTTCATCGATACACAGGAGGATAAAAGGAGAATCGCGAAAAAAAAGGTTATTATATGTGAAGTTTTAAAAATTTTCATGATCGTTTCATTTTTTAAAATTTAAAATCTGGTTAAATTTACTTATTTTATGGTTTTGGAACAAATATAGTACCATGCACTGCTTTTTGAACAAAACAGGGTATTTGATTTTTATATAAGTTTGAAAATATTTTCGACAAAAATGATCAGCACAAAATATAAGGCCCTTGAAAAAATAGATAGCCCGGAAGATTTGAGAAAATTAAATCCCGATGAGCTTCCGGAAGTTTGCGAGGAGTTAAGGAATTTTATCATCGAAGAGGTTTCTGCCAATCCGGGCCATTTTGGTGCCAGCCTTGGTGTCGTTGAGCTTACGGTGGCTCTCCATTTCGTGTTCCACACCCCATACGATCTCCTGGTCTGGGATGTTGGCCATCAGGCATATGGTCATAAAATATTGACAGGCAGGCGCGACATATTTCATTCAAACCGAAAATTCAATGGAATCAGCGGGTTTCCCAAAAGATCGGAAAGTGAATACGATACGTTCGGCACTGGCCATGCATCCACCTCTATCTCTGCAGCATTGGGAATGGCGGTAGCCTCTGAACTGAAACTTGAAAAAGACCGTAACATCGTTGCTGTTATCGGTGATGGAGCGATGACCGGAGGAATGGCTTTCGAAGCGCTGAACAATGCCGGAGCAAATAAATCAAACCTCCTTGTTATTCTGAACGACAATAACATGGCGATTGATCCGAATTCCGGAATTATCAGCCAATACTTTTTAAACATATCTAAATCGCACACATACAACAAAGTAAAAAAAGAGGTTTGGGATGGGTTGGGAAAACTGGACGGTTTTGGAAGAAGAACCCGCAAGTTCATTCAAAAAAACCAGCACGCATTAAAGAATATTCTTTTTAAGGAGAATAATCTCTTTGAAGCATTTAATTTTCGTTATTTTGGACCAATCGATGGCCACGATGTAAAATATCTGACCGAAGTATTAACCGACCTGAAAAACATTCCCGGTCCCAAATTGCTTCATATCGTCACAAAAAAAGGAAAAGGATTTTTACAGGCAGAAATAAATCAGACCAAATTTCATGCTCCTGGCCTTTTCAACAAAGATACCGGTGAGATATACACCTGTGGATGCCCCGTAACCAACACCAAGAAATTCCAGAATGTTTTTGGGGAAACCCTTGTAGAGTTAGCGCGGTTGAATGACAAAATCGTGGGAATAACCCCAGCCATGTCATCCGGATGCTCTATGGATCTGCTATTTAAGGAGATGCCTCACCGGGCATTTGATGTTGGTATCGCCGAACAACATGCGGTAACCTTCTCTGCCGGACTGGCAACCCAGGGAATGATCCCTTTTTGTAACATCTACTCAACCTTTATGCAGCGGGCATACGATCAATTAATTCATGACGTAGCCATTCAGAAACTACCTGTTGTTTTTTGTATCGACCGTGGCGGATTGGTTGGAGAGGATGGTCCCACGCATCATGGCGTATTCGACATGGCTTACATGCGTCATATCCCGAATATGATCGTTTCAGCACCCATGGATGAAGCCGAATTGCGCAATCTGATGTATACCGCTCAATTAGACAGCAAAAACAGGCCTATTTCCATCCGATACCCCAGAGGGTGCGGAGCTAATATCGACTGGGAAAAGCCCTTTGAACCCATTGAAATCGGCCGGGGCCGTTGCCTGGCTTCCGGAAGTGAGCTGGCCATTTTGACCATCGGAAAGTCGGGAATATTCGCGCGCGAAGCTGTAAAAATTTTAGCCGGAGAAGGAATTTCGGCAGCCCATTACGACATGCGCTTTATTAAACCTCTCGATGAAAAAATGCTTCATGAAATCTTTAAAAAGTTCAGAAAGATTATTACGGTAGAAGATGGTACCATCAAAGGAGGATTTGGCAGCGCTGTGTTGGAATTCATGTCCGACCACGACTATTCTGCAAAAATTAAGGTGCTGGGCATTCCGGATAATTTCATTGAGCATGGCCCGATAGACACGCTTTATTCGATATGCGGCATCGATCGTGAAGGAATTGTATCAATGGCAAAAAAAATGATTGACAAATAGAATAATAAATCCTGATAACAAACGTTTTCAACCCATAAATTAGAAATTAATCTCACCTTGGATATCTATCTGAAAAGAAAACGCGGAAAGATTTTGCTGCTGCTGGTGGCAGTCATCATTGGATTAGCATCGCTGCTTTATACCAATTGGCTTACCGGAAAAATGGCCACCGAGGAGAACAATAAAGTGGAGTTGTGGGCTGAAGCAACCAAGAGAATGGCTGTAACCGATATTCAAACCAACAACAAGGCAGAAGTCGAAAAACTCAACTCCGCTTACATCAGCCTTCTTCTCCTGATTCTTGAGCAGAACAGCACCATCCCAATCATTCTGGTTGAACCCGATGGTACACTCAATGCCGATGCCAACATATCATACAGCGAAAACCGACGGGAACAGGTTCTTAATAAAGAGCTAAAAAAAATGAAGGCCCATGCAGAACCGATCCGGCTTGACCTGACGGAAGGGGATGAACTGCTACTCTACTACCGGGAGTCAAACCTGTTACGAAACCTGCGGTATTACCCATTCATCCAACTCGTTGTCATTATTATCTTTATCGTGGCTGCCTACGCTGCGTTTAATGCAACACAACGGGCCGAACAGAACCAGGTTTGGGTAGGAATGTCAAAAGAGACGGCACACCAGTTAGGAACTCCCATCTCATCGTTAATGGCGTGGATCGAAATTTTAAAGCTTCAAGACGTGAAGCCGGAATTAATTGAGGAGTTCGAAAAAGATACCCAACGACTGGAAAAAATCACCGAACGATTTTCAAAAATTGGCTCTAAACCGGAGCTATTCCCTTCCAATATATCAGAATCGCTTATTTCGACAATAAACTATCTGAAAACCAGATCATCAGACAAAATCAAATTCATCACAAACATTCAAAACAAGGAGGTATTTGTGCCGCTAAATGCTGCACTGTTCTCATGGGTCATTGAAAATATCAGCAAAAATGCCATAGATGCCATGGATAATCACGGCAGCATCACGTATGCATTAACCGACAAAGAGGATCATGTCATCATTGACATCACAGATACCGGAAAAGGAGTACCCAAATCCCAGTTTAACACCATCTTTCAACCCGGATTTTCCACAAAAAAAAGAGGATGGGGATTGGGATTATCACTGGCTAAAAGAATCATTGACATCTATCATAAAGGGAAAATTTTTATCAAATGGTCAGAAATCGGAAAAGGTACAACCTTTCGGATTATCCTGAATAAAAATAAAACCCAAAAACCGACGACACCGTTACTTTCAAATATTTTTTAACTTTGGAGTTTAATTATGACATAAAAAATGCCGCTTTTAAACTCAGTAATCAATTGGATCAATTTTAAAAGAAATTATCAGATACAGTTGTATCGAGAGCATCCGAACGATATCCAGATGGAGACGTTGCTCAATCTGTTGCGTAAGGCACAAAACACCCATTGGGGAAAATTATATCATTTCAACGAAATCACTTCCGTAGAAAAATTTCAGAACGCCCTGCCCCTTCAAACATACGATGATGTTAAACCCTGGGTTGAACGCATGCGGCAAGGAGAGTCTGATCTTTTATGGCCGGGTGAGGTAAAATGGTTTGCCAAATCATCCGGGACGACCAGTGATAAAAGCAAGTTCATTCCGGTTACGAAAGAGTCTTTAGAAGATTGCCACTTTCGGGGGCCAAAGGATGTTTTTGCTCTCTACATCAAAAATCATCCCGACACCAATGTTTTATGGGGAAAGTCACTCACCATTGGGGGAAGCCATCAGATTAATAATTTCAGCAATAACTCCTATTACGGTGATCTTTCTGCCATCCTGATTGAAAATGTTCCTTTCTGGACCAACCTGATACGCATTCCATCGGCAGAGATTGCCCTTATTGAAGATTTTGAAGAGAAAATCGAGCAGGTAATCAACACCTCACTGAACCAAAATGTCACTTCATTAGCCGGGGTTCCTTCCTGGTATCTGGTACTTCTCAAGCGTATCCTGGAAAAAACAGGAAAAAAAAATATTCTGGAAGTATGGCCAAACCTGGAGGTTTTTATTCACGGAGGCATCAATTTTGAACCTTACCGCGATCAATACAACCTTCTGATACCTTCTGATAAGATGAATTATATGGAAACCTATAATGCCTCCGAAGGTTTCTTTGCCATCCAGGATGAACCGGGAAATCCCAATATGCTGCTCATGCTCGATTACGGAATCTTTTACGAATTTATCCCGATGAAAGAGTTTGGCCATGATAATGCCAGGGTCTTAACATTAAACCAGATAGATCTCCACGAAAATTACGCCATGGTGATTTCCACAAACTCGGGACTCTGGAGATATATTATCGGAGATACCATCCAATTTACCGGCAAAAATCCATACCGGATTAAAATTACCGGAAGAACCAAACATTTCATCAATGCTTTTGGTGAAGAGGTGATTATCGATAATGCTGAAAACGCGCTGATAAAGGCATGTCATCAAACCGGCGCCATAGTTAATGAATATACGGCAGGTCCCGTTTTCATGAAAGAGAATCAAAAAGGAGCTCACCAATGGATTATTGAATTTGAAAAAGAGCCTCCCGATGCTATACAGTTTGCATCGCTTCTGGACGAAGCATTAAAAGAGGTTAACTCTGATTACGAAGCAAAGCGTTACAAAGACCTGACTCTGGAAAGACTACATTTAACGGTTGCCCCTAAAGGAACCTTTTACCATTGGATGAAAATAAGAGGGAAAATTGGCGGGCAGAATAAAATTCCCCGCCTCTCCAACGATCGAAAATACCTGGATGACCTTTTATCAATGATTTCATAATCCATTATTTTTTATATCTTCGAAATTTAAACATAGTATATATGCATATCGCCGTTGCTGGAAATATAGGTGCCGGAAAAACAACCCTGGTTGAGTTGCTTTCCAAACATTACAACTGGATTCCTCATTACGAAGATGTAGAACAAAATCCTTATCTGAATGACTTTTATAACGACATGCAGCGGTGGGCTTTTAACCTGCAGATCTACTTTCTCAATTCCAGGTTTAATCAAATTATTGATTTGCGAAAATCGGGAAAAACGGTTATTCAGGATCGGACCATTTATGAAGATGCAGAAATATTTGCACCTAACCTGCACAGCATGGGGCTAATGAGTACCCGGGACTTCAAAAACTACAAATCACTATTCGATCTTATGGTCAGCCTTATACAACCACCAGATCTGATTATATATCTCAGGGCAACCATTCCGACACTGGTTCATCAAATTCAAAAACGTGGCCGTGAGTATGAAAACTCCATTCGACTCGATTACCTGAAACAGCTAAACGAAAGGTATGAGAAATGGATCAACAGTTATACCATGGGAAAATTACTGATCATCAACGTAGATAATTTTGACTTTACAGCCAATCCGGAATACCTGAGTACCATCATTGACAAAATTGATGCCCAGATCCACGGACTTTTTTAACTTTCCAACAGATGCAGCTTAACTCTGACGTCAGGCCATTGCTCATCCGTAATTTTTGCCCCCATCACCTCAACAACCTTGCCTGACACCAGGGATCCAATGGCACCACAGGTTTCTAACGCGTATCCCCGGGTGAATCCATACAAAAATCCCGCGGCATAATTATCCCCTGCACCGGTGGTATCAACAGCGTTTGCCGGAATAATTCCTACCTTCACCCGCTCGGCGCCCCTGCCAATGAGCGACCCCTCTTTACCGGTTTTTACCACAGCCAGGTCACACATCCCGGCCATCTCATCCAATGCATCTTGCGGCCCTTTCCCGGTAAAAGCATATGCCTCTTCTTCATTCGCAAAAACAATATCAATCCGATCAGAAATAAGATCTCTTAAAAAAGAGAGGTTTTGCTCAACAACATTAAAACTTGATAAATCGATCACACATTTTAGTCCGTTTTTACGCGCTAAATCAACGGCCCGCTCAATAAGCCGGTGATCCTGAACGAGATACCCCTCAATATAGAGGAAGTCATAGGCCCGAAATATATCCTCCGATAAATCGTCCGGTTTTAAATCAGCAGCAGCACCCAGATAAGTAGCCATGGTTCGTTCCGAATCCGGACTTACCAATGCCATGACCCGCCCGGTATCCTTCTCGCTAACCATCATATGAGTCTGGATCTGATGGCGGTTGAACTCCTCAATAAAAACCTTGCCCAGATCATCGTTGCCAATCTTACCAAGATAGCCGCAACGGCTTCCCAAGGCAGCTAATGTGTGAATGGTATTGGCAGCTGATCCTCCCGTAGTGATCTGACGCTTATTCCCGCGGGTGGCGTCAAAAATCTGGCGTGACAGCGCAGTATCAACAAGCGTCATGCTTCCCCTTGGCAATCCAAACCGCTGAAGCAGTGTGTCGTCCTCTAATATATTAATAATATCAACCAATGCATTCCCGATTCCCAGGATAGCGGGCCTTCCATCTCCCTTCTTCATATCTGTTTAATTATTCGATTTTTATATTTACCTATTGATCATTTATAATACTGCCATCGGATCATTGGATAACAATCCTTTTCGAAATAAACCTTCCTTTGGTCTCAACGACAATAAAATATAAACCGCTGCTGAGTTGAGTCAAATCCATTAGTTCTGTGTAACCATCACCGCCATATCTCCCCTCTTTTCGCTCCATCACCCTGCCATCCGGTGATAAAATGGTGATAAAAAAATCACCTTCGCCTTGCATAAACCGCACAAAAACATAATCCACGGCAGGATTTGGGAAAATTGAAATAAATGAATTATTATCTTCTTTCAGGCTTGATGCTCCAACAGGATCCGTCACCTTCAGATGCAGGGTGACAGTCGAATCACAGCCAAAACTACTCTGAAGGATCTGAGTATAAATGCCGGTTTTAATATAGACAGAATCACCCATAACATAATTTGTTCCTTTGATGATTTCTGCAAAAATAATCGTGTCTCTGACCGGAACTACTTCAAGATTCAAAAACACCAACGAATCACAACCAAACTGACTGTGAAAAGTCACTTCATACCTTCCTGATTCATTGAATGCAAAACCATCCAGTTCATAGACAGACCCCTCGCAAATAGTTGCCTCCAAAGAAGTTTCGATCACCGGATGAACCGTCAGGTCAAGATGCACCAGTGAATCGCATCCGTATCGATTGGTCAGCGTAACCATATAATTGCCCGATTCAGTGAAGGAATCCGTACCGACATGACAGATCTCTCCCTGACAGAGCGATACCTCTAATAAGGTTTCACTCACCGGGTGAACCGTCAGGTT
>CAZILU010000023.1:0-9451 GCA_964540165.1 uncultured Mariniphaga sp. | reverse complement strand
CCTGACAGAGCGATACCTCTAATAAGGTTTCACTCACCGGGTGAACCGTCAGGTTGAGATGAACCAGCGAGTCACATCCGTACCGGTTGGTCAGCATGACATCGTACTGGCCGCTTTCACCGTACGAAACCCCGCCAACCTCATACACCGCACCACGGCAGATCGTGGCCTCTAAAAATATTTCACTCACCGGGTGAACCGTCAAATTAAGATGAACCAGGGAGTCGCATCCGTACCGGTTGGTCAGCATGACATCGTACTGGCCGCTTTCACCATAGCCAATGCCGCCAACCTCATACACCGCACCGCGACAGATCGTGGCCTCTAAAAATGTTTCGCTCACCGGGTGAACCGTCAGGTTAAGTATCAACACCGAATCACATCCGTTATACCCTGAATATATAAACTCATACGTACCCGATTCTGCGTATTGATTGCCTTCAAAAAAATACATTTCACCGGCACAAATGGTATCAGTTGTAATCGACCTGTTCTCTTTGCAATAAAAATAAAGATCGTCCGTAAAAACGTAGGTGTTATTGCTTCTATCCACCTCCGGAAATTGTTCGTTATAATTAATAATATACCCCAGGTAATAGATGCCATAAGAGAGATCGGGCAGTACATTCAAGATATCAACAGAAACTGACACGGCCTCATTTTCATTTTGATTCAGAACACCAACGGATACTCCTGTTAAAAGATAATCATCTGCTTGAATCATCGAATCTTTTGACAAATAATAGGCTACCACGGCTTCTCCGGAAGTAGCATTTCCAATATTGACGATATGATTTTCAATCGCTACATTTCCACGATCGAATTGGATGGTATTCATATCTGAAACATAGGTCAGGTCAGGCAAAGATGAGTGCGCCATAAGCGGATCTGTAAAAGAGAACTGATTATCCTTTTCATTTATCTCTGAAACCTGATCGGTATGATCAATAAAGTATCCGACATAATAATTTCCTAAAGGCAGTGATGGGATGGTTGAGATATCTTTTGTAAAAGAGATGTCTGCAAATCCTTCTGCATTCAGTTTTGAAAAGGGATAGACCCCCAGAAGCACTCCGGAATCGGTCACAGGCCATGTCTGAGAAATAAGAAATGCTATTTCAAAAGGACCGGTAGCAATCTCCCCGGCATTTTTAATCCGCAATCCGATACTAACGGCAGATCCATCAATGGTCAACTGATTGTAATCTGCATCAAAGACTAAATCAGGTTCAGGAATTTGTGGAGGATTTAGTGAAAAAGTTACCAGCGAACCATCGATCGTCACATTTCGGATATTAATTCCCGTTATTGAACCACTATAGATATTGGCATTGGGATAGCTATAATCATCAAATATTTTGTTATTATAGGTTCCCGGGTAGACATCCCCGCCATCTCCCCGATTTCTCTTTTTATCCAGGTCATCTTTTCCATCGGCTTCCTCCAGATCGACCATTTTCAAATTTTCGTTGTCGTTATTCTCAACACTTTTATTCACATGAAAAATTGCCATTCCCGATCCGGGCAATGCAGCATTAAACCCTGTTTTAAATTTATTTTCAAGTAAAAAATACTCATCTGAGTTTTGGGTTAAAATCTTTATAGCCTGGGTCGATACAGCAGCGGGTTGTAAAGAGTAATCGCCATAATAACTTTCTGATACAGGCCATTGAATAACGGTTGGTGTAATCCATCCCAGTTTTTCCCGGCACCAGGCAGACATCATTGCGGGCGTTTTTTCCTGATTCAGCCAGGAACCTGTACCCATCAAACACCAGTCGCCCAGTCCGTTCGATGAATTATCACGGTCATATAGATCCGGTAATCCAAGGGCATGGCCAAATTCATGGCAAAAAACGCCAATGCCCACCATGCCATAGGTACGAATTTCAGGTTGCATGACATAATTGCGAATAAACACACCGTCGTACAACTTAGGGGTTCCCAGATACCAACTGTGTGACCAGACATACTGGGTCTGAGATCCCTGTTCTGCGCCCGGTCCCGAATGCACAACGATCAGGTTATCGACATAACCGTCTCCATCGTTATCGTAAACGGAAAAGTCAACCCCGGCAGCTTCGGCCGCATCTACGACTTCTGCAACCAACTCCCTGGCTCGTTCATCGCCATTCTGGTCGCCATAGTATTCATAACTATTGGCGGCCATGTACCATCCAAACACATCAGTATTTATCTCAAGTTGCCCATCGGAAGAGGCAAGGTAATAATCGCGAAACGAACCGGTTCCGTTGTACCCCGGCTGATTCATTAAATTTCCAAAATCGTTCACACTATGAACTGCGGGCAGATCCGGATATTGAATAAGCAACATCAGCACCCGGTGGTCTCCTTCCGAAGGAAATACCTTTTCCGAAGAGGCCGATTTTAACTGAATATCTGAAAAGTTGGCAGCAGGAACCAGCTCCTGAGGAATTTGAAGTAGAAACTGCTCCTCCTCCCTGCTCCTCATATTCCGGTTTCTGGCATTTACCCCTGATAATCTTAATTCCCCTTGACTATTTAACCGGGCATATTCATAATCCCCACGCCGGTTTTTAAGTACGGTGTAACCATCTTCTGTCACTGCAAAATGGAAACGCTCATCTCCACCGGCATATAGAAATAATTCAGAACCGTCTGACTGTCTGACGGCTACAGGATATGGTGAGGCCGGAACAAAAGAAATCTGTCCGCACACTGTCATACCGGCCAATATCAGTAGAAACAGTAAAAAATATTTCAATAACGTTTCATACTCCTTTTTCATACACATCATTGACCTACCGGTTAAAATGCTCATTAATCCAATGAACAGCAATATCAATATTTTGTTCTTCCATGCAACGAAAATGCTTTCTGGGGCATTTTCTATAGCCCAGTTTCGAGCATGGCCGACATGAAAGGTTTTCAGCCTCCATCGACAGAGAATCCGGATCGGCCAGATATGGCACCATACCAAAAGCCGGCACGGTATTGCCCCAGAATGTTAAAATTTTCTTTTTAAATGCAGCAGCAATATGCATTAATCCGGTATCATTTGTCAAAACCAGTTTTGCATCACGAACCAGGCTGGCTGATTGATTCAGATCAATTTTCCCACAAAGATTCAAGACGTTTCCTTTCGAACGCAAAAAAACAGCCTCCCCCTCTGTATTTTCATCTTTTCCCCCAAGAATAACCACCGGATATTTGATCCGGTTACATATAGCCGCTACTTTCTCTGCCGGAAGTCTTTTGGTTGCCCAGGTGCCTGCAACAACGAAAGCAATAAAACCCTGATTAAACTCCGTCGGTAATAAATCTTTATATTGACCTTCATTTTCAGGGATAAAATAATCGAGCCCCTCACCATCATTTACAACTTCAAATAATTGAAGTGTATCGAGGTATCTATCAACAATATGCCTTTGAGGTAAACGGTTAATTTTAAAGTTAACCAGAAGATATTTTGCAATATTTAGTTTATCAAAACTGAAAGAGATCGCTTTCAGCGCACTTTTTATTCTTCTGCTCCTTATATTATGATGCAGATCAATAATATAATCGAATTGCTCTTCCGACAGACTTTTCAACAACTCTCCCAAATTATTTTTCAGAAGGTGAACTTTATCGATATAGGGATTGGTTGTTACCAAACCGGCATACTGCTCTTTGGTAACATAGTGTACTTCAGCATCATCCACCTGATGCTTCAAACATCGCACCAGGGGTGTGGTAAGAACAATGTCTCCAATGGAACTAAACCGTATGACTAAAAATTTTACACTCAAAATGCGTCCAACAAAATTATTATTTGATTATCTCTGGTTTCAACAACGCCGCCCGCAACCGGATATGAAAACTTCCGGCCATTTTCATCCTGAATCCGAATGGTTCCGGAGGCAAGTGTCGATATAAGCGGTGCATGGTTATTAAGAATTTCAAATAATCCATTACTACCGGGAACTCTGACACGACTCACTTCGCCACTATAAATTTTCTTTTCAGGAGATATGATTTCTAAAAACATTTTTACAATCGATTATTTAACTGTTTTTAAGCAACTTCTCACCCTTTTCAATCGCTTCTTCAATGGTTCCGACCAGGTTAAATGCACTTTCCGGGTATTTGTCAACCTCGCCATTCAGGATCATATTAAATCCTTTAATGGTATCTTCAATTGAAATGAGCTTTCCCTCCAGTCCCGTAAACTGAGAGGCCACAAAAAAAGGTTGTGAAAGAAATCGTTGTGCACGACGGGCTCTGTGCACCACCAGTTTATCTTCTTCCGACAGCTCATCCATGCCTAAAATGGCAATAATATCCTGAAGATCTTTATATCGTTGCAACAGGTTTATTACATTTTGTGCACAGGTATAATGTGCTTCTCCGACAATTTCAGGCGTAAGGATCCGGGAAGAAGATTCCAGCGGATCAACGGCCGGATAAATGCCCAATTCAACAATTTTCCGGCTCAACACCGTTGTCGCATCCAGATGAGAAAAAGTGGTTGCGGGAGCAGGATCGGTCAGATCATCGGCTGGAACATAAACGGCCTGCACCGATGTAATGGAGCCAAACTGAGTTGAAGTTATCCGCTCCTGAAGGTCACCCATTTCAGAGGCCAGTGTTGGCTGATAACCGACGGCAGAGGGCATTCGGCCCAAAAGGGCTGAAACTTCTGATCCGGCCTGAGTAAACCGAAAAACGTTATCTATAAAAAAAAGAATGTCTCGTCCTTTCCCTGTAACGGATCCGCTGTCACGCAAACTCTCGGCGATAGCCAATCCCGAAAGAGCAACCCGGGCGCGTGCTCCCGGCGGCTCATTCATCTGACCAAAAACCATCGCCAATTTTGAACGGCTTAACCGCTCCATATCAACTTTCGACAAATCCCAGCTGCCCTGATTCATCGACTGCCGAAAATCGTCACCGTAATCAACAATGCCGGCTTCAATCATCTCACGCATCAAATCATTCCCTTCACGGGTTCGCTCTCCTACCCCGGCAAAAACCGACAATCCACTGTGTGCCAACGCTATATTGTTGATCAACTCCTGAATCAACACCGTCTTTCCAACACCGGCACCTCCGAACAATCCGATCTTTCCGCCTTTTGCATAAGGCTCAATCAAATCAATTACCTTAATCCCGGTAAACAATATTTCCGTATCGGTAAGCAAATCTTCATACCTGGGCGGATCATTATGAATTTTAAAGCCATTCTTTGGCAGGGAAGGTAGCCCGTCAACGGCATCGCCCGTAACATTAAGTAACCTGCCAAGAGCATCCTCGCCCCTGGGCATCGTAATCGGCTGACCCGTTGGAAATACCGATAATCCCCTTTTTAAGCCATCGGTTGAGTCCATAGCTATGCAACGGATGGCATTCTCTCCAATATGCTGCTGACATTCAATAACTAACGGATCATTCCCCTCTCGGTATATCTCAAGAGCTTCATCAATCGTAGGCAATTTGTCATCTGATTTTTCAAAACTCACATCAATTACCGGCCCAATAACCTGAATAATTTTACCCGGATTTTTATTCATCTGATTAACCATTTATTCTTCGATCTTTTCAATTAATTAAGGTATCAGCTCCCTTTTGCTGCCTAACAAATGTATGGAAGTTTTACAAGTAACCGTAAAAATCAGCTCAAATATTAACGGCAATTTACACACTTCGTCTCATCATGTTTCCGGTCAACTCCTTTAATGGGCCCTTCCGGGATTCATCAACGGATAAATCATCTAATATTATCCTGGCTTGATTAAAATAGTGATCAATTTGTGCGATGGTTGCCTCGTTAATTCCCAACTGCTTGTATATCTGCAATACCGAATCAATCTTCTCTTCTATTTTAAAATCTTCTGCGTTAAGCCAACTCGTTAACGTAGCCTTTTGATCTATGTTAGCACTCTCTAAGGCTTTGATAAGCAAATAAGTCTTTTTATTTGCCACAATATCTCCTCCGATTTTTTTGCCGAACAACGCCTGATTTCCAAAACTGTCAAGCCAGTCATCCTGCAGTTGAAATCCCATTCCCAGATGTACCCCAAAATCATAAAGAGCCTGACAATTATCATCATGAGCACCAGCGAGTAATGCCCCAGCCTTCAAACTGCAACCCAACAGAACAGCCGTTTTTAACCGGATCATCTTCAGGTACTCCGGCTCAGTCACCGTATCGCTTTGTTCAAAATCCATGTCATACTGTTGTCCCTCACATACTTCCACCGCAGTTTCAGTGAATAACTGAAGAACTTCCATCATTCGGTCGGAAGCCGACTCAAGCAAATATCGATACGACAAAAAGGCCATGGAATCGCCGGAGAGGATCGCACTGTTTTCACTGTACCTGACATGCACCGTTGGTTTGTTCCTCCGTACCGGAGCTTTGTCCATAATGTCGTCGTGTAACAACGTAAAATTGTGAAAAAATTCCAGACTAAGTGCAGCCGGCAGTGCCTCAGTGATTGACCCGGAAAATAAATTATTAGCCATGAGCAACAAAACAGGCCTGATTCTTTTACCTCCAACGCCCATGGAATAAATGACCGGTGCATACAACGTATCGGGCATTCGATTTTCCAGTTTTGACAACCGGGAAACAATCGCCTCATTGACGATGCCTTGCAACTCTTCAACCGGATAAATTTTACTATTCATGATTCAATTCTTTAATTTTCAACGCTTCCAACTCAATATCCTCCTCCTCATTATAGATATGAAGTAATGGCTCCTGAAAAGAACGGGTCGTGGTAATTCTGTCCAGACTGGTCAAAAGCGAAGGTAGCAAAATAAGATTGGAAGTAACAGCCACCAGCAAAGTTAATGAAACCAACACACCCATAGCCACGGTACCTCCAAATCCGGATAAGGAAAAAATTCCGAAACCAAAAAAGAGAACAACCGAAGTGTATAGCATGCTTACCCCTGTCTCTTTAAGTGCAAGAACCACTGACTCGCGAATTTGCCAGCCGGTTACCGTAAGCTCCTGACGATATTTAGCCAGAAAATGGATGGTATTGTCAACGGAAATTCCAAAAGCGATGCTGAAAACAAGAATCGTTGAAGCTTTGATCGGAATCCCGGCAAAGCCCATGAGTGCAGCGGTAAAAACAAGCGGCAAAATATTGGGAATTAATGAAAGAAAAACCATAGGTCCTGAAGAAAACATGATGGCCATAAAAAAAGCAATCAGAACAATAGCCAGTCCCAGACTGGATATCAGGTTCTTTAACAGATATTGAGTCCCTTTAAAAGATGTAATACTTGAGCCGGTCACCATTACCCGGTAATTATCATTTGGAAATACAGAGTCAATTTCAATCCGGAGCCGATGATAAATCTCCTCCATCCGTGTGGTTCCAATATCATGCATTCTGTAGCTGACACGTGTCGTCTGTTTGGTACTGTCAACAAACGTGTTGAGTAGCTTGGATACCCCATCTTTTAACGAGGCATATTGCAGAATGAAATTTTGTTCGCGTGGATTGGGTATTGAATAATAATTCTCACTTCCGTTATAAAAAGCCTGTTTTGAAAATTTTAACATAGTCACGATTGAGAGCGAAGGGGATAACTCCGGGAAAGTTGATAGTCGCTCTTCCAACGCATCTATTTTATGAACCGTCGTTGGATTCAATACCCCACCAGGTTTGCGGGTATCAATGACAATCTCCAAAGGTATCAGCCCCTCAAAATTAGACTCAAAAAACCTTAAATCCCGGTAAATCGGATCACTCTTCTGTATGTCATCGACCATATATCCCGAGCTTTTGATCAATGTCATACCAAATATTCCGGCAGCTATAATTACAGCTGCCACCCCATATACTTTTAAGCGGTGATTCTCACTGATGTTAATTAACCGCTGAATAATCCGGGCAACAAACGGATTATTCAAGTGATTAACATGCCGTAACGATGGAGGATTAATGAAGCTAAAAATGATGGGAATTAGCAGCAGCGATAAAAAGAACAATCCCATAATACTCAGTGAGGCAACAATGCCAAACTGACGAAGGATATCACTCCGGACAATGATAAACGTTGCAAATCCGGATGCTGTGGTCAGATTGGTAAGAAACGTTGCATTTCCAATTTTAATTATAACCCGTTGCAATGCCTTAATTTTATTCCCATGCCTGACATATTCATGATGAAATTTATTCAGCATATAGATGCTGTTTGGAATGCCGATGACTATCAGCAGGGGTGGGATCATACCGGTTAGGAGGGTGATTTTATATCCTAGAAGCGACAACAATCCCATAGCCCAAACAACACCGATAAGAACGATGACCACAGGAAAAAAAACGGCTTTAAAGGAGCGAAAAAAGAGAAATAAAACCACAATACAGATTGCCAATGCCAACATGCTAAACAGATAGATCTCTCTTTTGATTTTCATTGAGTGAATCACCCGGATATAAGGCAATCCCGAATAATGAAGTTCAATTTGCTGAACCTTCTCAAATCGCCCGGCAATTTTCCTGATCTCTTTTACCAGGTTCTCCCGCTCTTTCGAATGCATCCGATCCTTATTGACTGTAATGGCCAACAGGTATGCATGATTTTCGGGATTATAAAGCAGTTTTCTGTAAAACGGAAGGTTCCTGAAAATTTCTTCCTGACGGGATAACGATTCCTGATCGGTAATTGAATCCGGAAACAGCTCAACCATAGCAAATTTTCGTGCATCACTGTTTTTCTTCAAATTATAGGCATTTGACACCGAAAGGAGTCCTTCTACCCCTTCTAAGGCTTCAAGTTCACGACAAAGAGCCTCCCAACGGGAAAATCGCTCTATTTGAAAAAAAGATGAATCCTTAATGCCCAAAATAATTAAATTCCCCTCCTCTCCGAAAACCTTCACAAAATTTTGATAATCATTAAAAGCCTGATCCCGCTTTGGAAGAAGGGAGGCATGTTCATATGACATCTCCACTTTTTGAGCAAAGTATCCCATTACCAATGTAATAAGCGCCAGAGAACTTAATAATAAAATCTTATTTCTGAGGATAATGCTTGAAACTTTCAGCCACATAAATTGCTATTTCAGTAAAAGAAACTGCGAAAATAAAGAATTAATCGGAAATGGCAGGCTCCTGGCTTTCCCATTAGAATCAATTGAATTGCTGGTAAATTTCATATATTTGCATATTTTTTATAAAAAATTGGTAGAACAAGACGATTCTTATGGTTAATAAATTTCAGGAATACAAACAATTAGACCTTTTTCAAATCAACAAAGAGGTATTAGCGCGCTGGGAAGCTGATGACACGTTTCATAAAAGTATTTCAACCCGCGAAGGGCACTCCACTTTTGTCTTTTATGAGGGTCCTCCCTCTGCAAACGGAATGCCTGGTATTCACCATGTTATGGCCAGGGCAATTAAGGATATTTTCTGCCGCTACAAAACAATGAAAGGATATCGCGTTCATCGGAAAGCAGGATGGG
>CAZILU010000022.1:0-30415 GCA_964540165.1 uncultured Mariniphaga sp. | reverse complement strand
TAATTATTCAAAATCGGGGTAGAGCAGGTATTTTTTTCTGATGGATCTGTAGTGATTCAGGTCATTCGTCCAACCGGATGCAATCTCATCTTCAGTCATTCCATTTCTGATCTGGTGGATAAGCTTGTCGGTTCCGGCCAACAGATTCAGAAATTGTTCACGAGTAAGGAATTCCGCTTCATTTTCATACTGATGATAGAAATCGAGGAAATATTTGAGTGTAAATTTGGGGGGATCGGTAAGTTCCCGGAGGTCGGAACCATAACATGTTTTCCCTTCGTTTAGCGGATGAATCGCTGCTTCGGGGATGCTTTCCGGGGTAAAGGCAAAACTTCCCAAATCAGGTTTCAGACCTCCGATTACCTGAAAGGGGAATGCGGTACCCCGGCCGATGCTGACGCTGGTAGCTTCAAAGAGGCACAAGGATGGGTATAGCCTGATGGCTAAATCATTCGGCAGGTTGGGGGAGGGCGGAACCGGCACCGGATAACGGCTGTTGTGGGTGTATGCGCTTACCGGAATGACGGTAAGGTCGCAGGGATTTCCGTTTTTCAGCCACTTCTCGCCATTGATCATTTGAGCCATTTCGCCAAGCGTACATCCATGTACTACCGGTATGGGGTGCATTCCGACAAAAGAGCTGAATACCGGCTCCAAAACGGGTCCGGCTATATAGTCTCCGTTGGGATTGGGCCGATCAAAAACGATGAGAGGAATGCCATTTTCCGAACAAGCTTCCATGACTAAGTGGAGGGTTGACAGGTAGGTGTAAAACCGGCATCCGACATCCTGGATGTCAAAGATCAGAAGGTCTAATTCCGAAAGGTGCTCCGGTTTTGGTTTTCTGTTGTTCCCATAGAGTGAAATTACCGAAAGTCCGGTTTTTGGATCGATCGCATCATCGATCTTCTTGCCTGCCGGAGCATCGCCCCGAAATCCATGTTCAGGAGCAAAGATGGAAACTACATTCACATTCTGCTCCAGCAGATAATCAACCAGGTGAACCTCTCCGACCCGCGATGTATGGTTGACGACCAATCCTGCGCTCTTGTTATGAAGCATGGGCAGGTACTGTTCCGGCTGCTCTGCTCCGGTTTTAATTGGCGGTTGCACCTGATTGGCACAAGCCGAAGAGAGAGACCAAATCAGAAGGAGTCCCATAATTTTTACCATCGCATTCACTGTTTGTTTATTTCGCTAAAATATTAAAAGCATTTTCGAAATCCTAACCTGATGGCAACAAATTGAACAGAGGCATATTAATTTTGTTTTCGGAATTTATCTCTTTTTTGTGATGATGTTGAGTGCTTCTTTTCAGGGCCTCCACTGCGATTACCCGTTCTGTTTTTAGATTTGTTACTGTTTCGGGCACCTCTTTCGTTGTACCGGGTGATTTTCCATTCGGGACTTTCGCCAAGCGGTGAAGGTACTTTTAACTTGATGATCTCTTTTTCAATCAGTTGTTCAATCTGGTGGAATTTCCCCATCTCCTTTTCATTGACCAGGGTCAGGGCAACGCCGGTAGAGTCGGCACGTGCCGTTCTGCCAACGCGGTGTACATAGTCTTCAGCATCGTGAGGAACATCGTAATTAATGATCAGGTTGATCTCCTTTATGTCGATACCCCGGCTCAGGACATCGGTGGCAACCAGGATGCGGGTTCGCCGTGATTTAAATCCCTGCAACACCTTTTCCCGCTCCGATTGCTCCAGATCGGAGGATATGGGTTCCACCTGGTGTCTGTTTCTTTTGAGCGACCGGGCCAGTTCGTTTACCTTAACTTTGGTTGAACAGAAGATCAGAATGCTGTTGTAATCGGGCTTGTCAGCAATCAGATGGTTGATCAGGCCAATTTTTTGTTTATCGTAACAGAGATAAGCAGCCTGCAGAACACCTTCGGCCGGTTTCGACATAGAAATGTTGATCTCTTTGGGATCTTCCAGTATTTTTGAAGCCAGTGTCCTTATTTTGGGCGGCATGGTTGCGCTGAACATCAATGTCTGTCGCTTTTTTGGAATGAATGAGATGATCTTCAGAATATCATCATAGAATCCGATGTCCAGCATCCGGTCCGCTTCATCAAGGATCAAATATTTGATGGTGTCAAACCGAACATAGCCCAGGTTCAGGTGTGCGATCAGCTTCCCGGGTGTGGCGATGATAATATCGGCTCCCTGGGTAAGCGCTTTCTTTTGTTGGCCCCAATCGTCACCATCGCTGCCACCGTAAATTGCAATGGAATGGATTCCCATACCGTAAGCAATCCCCTGCACCTGCTGATCGATCTGCATGGCTAATTCACGCGTAGGTACCAGTACCAATGTAGAAGTCTCTCCGGCCGGATGTTCCAGGATCAGGTCGAGAATCGGAATGACGAAAGCGGCTGTCTTTCCGGTACCTGTTTGGGCGCAACCGATCAGGTCATGTCCGGAAAGAATAACAGGTATGGCTTGTTCCTGGATGGGGGTTGTGCTTTTAAAACCCATGTAGGAGATGGCGTCAAGAATGTCCTGATGAACACCTAATTCAGAAAATGTCATTATCTATGGTATTATTTGTGATGAAAGTATTTGTTCAACCGTTTTTTTGGTTCCGCAAAGTAAACTAAAAAAAATGAGTATTCTGCACACCGCCATTACGATTGACGATCAGACCATTCAACTATTTTTTTAAACGGTTTTGAATTTCAATGAAAAGGAGTGACTGCCGGCTCTGGATTTTTTATATTCCGTCCAGTTAAAGCTTTTAAGGAATTCAAGCCCTTTGGATGCACCCAGCAGGAACAGTTTCTGTTTCTCTTTTTGGCAGATATTAAAATCAAGCCAGTTGAACGCTTTGTCTGCCTCGATAAAGCAGATCAGCTTTTGGTAATCGGGATGTTGGTGAAGGAATTGATTGTCTGCATCGTTGCGCATGGTATTGATCATTGAACCAATATAATTTCCCGGATGATCGATTTGGGTAAATTCTTTCCGGTAGGTTTTTAATTTGACTCCGAATGTTGGTTTCCGGGGCGTTACTTCCGGTCGGGTATGGAAAAGATCGATGGGGAAATTGGATGTCAGGCCGCCATCAACCATTCGAACCCGGGATGGAATAGTGCCGTAATAGTTGGCTTTGTTTTTCCATTCATCGGTAGCCGGCTCTCCTGCATTAGGTATATGGTTGATCGTAAAAGGTATGAACAGGAATGGCACAGATATGGAGGCCCTGACCAGTTTTGCCAAAGCGATCTCATCGGCCTTCGGACCCCAATAAAGCGATGCCATTTCGGGAAGGAGTACTTTGGTTTGTGTGGTAATATCGGCAGCGATTAAATGAATATGTATCTGATCATCTGAAACCGGGAGGCCGCTGATACGATCTTTTAATCCGATCGGGAAATGGGCTCTTCCCAGTTTTTCTCTCCACTCTCCGGTGGTTTTTATCCGGTGAGGTGCCTCTGCCAGAACGTTTTCTATCCATAATTCAAAATTTTTTCCCGGATTCAGTCCCAGGTTTTGAAAGAAAGCCCGTTTAAACGCCCTGAGGTGCCAGAGCAGTTTCCACAGTACTTTTATCCATGGCACTCCTTCAAGCGTTAGCCTGAAGATTCGGTTTAGAGATGGATTCCCATCGATGAATTTGCTTAGATCCTGAGAGGCCAGATGTTCTGCAATTTTTTCTGACTTTCTTTTGTCGATGGTATCGGACGCAGACAGCAGTAAGGTATTGATAGCTCCGGCTGATGTGCCGGCCATATGAAAGAACCGGATGCCGGCAGCCTCAAGAATGGCTGTATACCCTGCCAATGCTATTCCTAAGATTCCTCCGCCTTCCTGAACCAGATCAACGTATTGAAATCCGTTATCGTCGATGATGTCGGAATAGATGCGTTGACGCAGTTGTTTTGCCTCTTCTGTTAATTGCACATAGGCGCTTTGGTGTGTCAGTGGGTTGGTTTTCATCTGTTTATCGCTTGATTGAGATTTGAATTGCCGGGGTTTATCATGTGACTGCGTATCCCGGTTCAGATCTATTTTGGATCATAGTTTCCCGGGATGGCGCTGACTGTTCCGAGTTTTATTTTATCCCGTGTGAATGTTTGCCGGTTCTCCGCACTGGGTGCAAATTCCGTCAAACCCGGTTTGAGTAATGGTTGCCTGGCCCGGTTTCCTGCTGACAATCAATGCCCCGCAACCGGAACAGAAAGTCGAAGCATCTTTGTTGTCAGGGAGGTTTCCGGGATAGACATGGGTGAGGTGCTTTTTTGCGATGTTTAGCAACCGGAAAATGGTTTCATCAGGCGTGGGAGGCAGCTCTTTTTTGTAGTGTGGAAAATAACAGGACAGGTGCAACGGGACCTGAGGTCCCAACGTTCCGCTTATCCATTTTACCATCGCTTCAAACTGCTCCTCGTTGTCGTTAAGCCCGGGAATAACCAAATTGGTAATTTCAAGGTGACTGTGACTTTGGGCAATAATTTCCAGGCTTTTCAATACAGGTTTTAGCTTTCCTTTTGCCTCTTTCTTGTAGAACTTCTTATCAAATGCTTTCAGGTCGATATTGAAGGCGTCGATGTAGGGCAGGATCTTCTTTAAGGGTTTTGTATTGACGTAACCATTGGATACGACAACATTTTTTAATCCCTGATCTTTGGCCAATCGCGCCGTATCGAACATGAATTCATAAAAGGTGAAGGGTTCGTTGTAAGTATAGGCAATCCCAATATTTCCGGGAATACCCTGTGCTTCCTTCACAATTTCATCGGATGAAATTGATACAAAGCTCTGATATTTGCTGGCAGAACATTGTGAAATGGTGTAATTCTGACAAAAAGAGCAGTGAAGGTTACATCCGACCTCTCCAATCGAGAGAACTTTTTTCCCCGGAAAGAAATGGTAGAGTGGTTTCTTCTCTATCGGGTCTAATGCTTTGGCTGCCACCTTGCCATAGACCTGCGAGAAGAGCGTACCATTCACATTCTCGCGGACCCGGCAACTTCCTGTTTTCCCCGGGGCGATGGTACATTTTTTCGGGCAGAGTTTGCATTTAACCCTGCTTTTCTCCGCTTTTTTATAGAATAGAGCTTCCTGCATGTTCCTCTTTCTTGTTATTGTATGCCAACTTGAAAAAATGCATCTCCTATCACTGTGATACGATTGTTTTAGTGGATACACCAATTAGTTTGTGTAGGAGATACCCAGATCGTTTTCCCTTACTTCTGCCAGCTTGGCTTTGAGTTTTGTCTGCATCGCTTCCACGATATGCTGCCATGCAGGATTGTAAGCAAGATTGTTGTACTGTTTTATATCGTGTTCCATGTCGTAAAGCTCCATGCCTGCCGCGGCATCTTCATCGTACTGGATGTAAGCCCATTTTTTGGTGCGTACCAGGAAGTCGCTGTTTCCCCTGCGCACGGTTACAGAGAACGCAACCTCCCGGGTCTCTGCCGTTGGGTCATCGAGGGTATTGGCAAGACTGATCCCCTGCAGATGGGAAGAGGGCGTTAATCCGGCCAGTTCGGCCACGGTGGGATAGAGGTCGATCAGTTCGGCAAACGAGTGGCATACACCCGGTTGCTTGCCGGGGACTTTAATAATCAGGGGCACCCTGACAGACTCTTCGTGCAGGCTCACCTTCATCCAGAACCGGTGTTCACCCAAATGAAAGCCGTGATCTGCAGTGAAGATTACGATGGTGTTCTCTTCCAGACCCTCCTCTTTCAGTGCATTAAGTACTTTGCCTGCCTGCGCATCCATATAGGAGACCGATGCATAATAACCGGCAATGGCTTTTTTCTCCTGTTCTTCCGACATTTTGCCGTTGACACTGGTGACATAATTAATGCCCCGTTCGGGGATATCGTCCCAATCGTTAATGACCATGGGTGGCAGCACTATTTGCTGATGCGGGTATGGATCGAAGTAAGCCTTTGGTGCAACAAAAGGTACATGAGGTCTGACAAATCCCACCGCCAGGAAGAAGGGGGCATCCTTGTGCCGGCGGATCAGTTCAATGGCTTTTTCGGCGGTTTTCCCGTCGGAGTGGGCCAGATCGTCACCATCGGCTTTTACGATGGTCATCACATTACCTCCGCGGATGGGTTTGTCTCCGTATGGATTGTTTTGCACCAGTTCGCCATCGCCTTTGGCTTGCCACTCGGGACCGGGACTGTTAAAACGTTCGGTCCAGGAGGCTTCGTCGTCGGTTCCGTCCGATCCTCTTTCGATATCGCCGGGAACCCCCATGTGATAAATTTTACTGACCCGGGCCGTATAGTAATCGTTCTTTTTAAAAAGCTCGGACCAGGAAACTCTCTCCGGGCCCACTTGCTCTCTTCCGCTTACGTAACCATAGGTGCGGGTTGCGCTGGGGTAATAGCCGAACATCATGGATGCGCGGGAGGGGCCACAAACCGGGTATTGGCAGTATGCGTGGGTGTACACCATTCCTTCTGACGCCAGCCGGTCGATGTTGGGCGTCCGACAGGCACTGTTCTCATACATTGATAAAGCAGTAGTGGTCAGGTCATCGGAAATGATGAAGAGGACATTCATCTTTTCCGGAGTCTCCTGGCCGACAACCGAAGAAAGTGTAGAGGCGGTAACCATGAGAATAAGTGTCAGTAGGATGAATCGTTGGGCTTTTGCAATAAACATTTTTTTTGGTTTTTTGTCAAAAGTTGTCATGCTCGTTTCATTAAGATTATTTTCCGGTTAGTACCTGGTTGTCTTTCAGCAGCTGTTCTTTTAGTATTTTATAATCGAGAGAATGGAGATCCTGTTTGTTGTCGATAGACAGGGAGGCAGCAGTAGCGGCCGATTGTCCCAGCACCATAAATACCGGTTCCATCCTTATGGAGCCAAAGGCAATGTGAGAAGCGCTGACACAAACCGGAACGATGAGGTTATGGCACTCTCCCTTTTTGGGGATGATCGAACGGTAGCTGATAGGGTAGGGTTTGAATCCGTGTGCTTCTACATTCCCTTCGTTCTGGACATAACCGTTTACATCGACGTAGCGGTTGACATGGTGCGAATCCATTCCATAGGCAGCCATTCCCACCGGGTCGTCTGCCGTTTCATATCCCTCGCAGTTGCGTTGGGTCATTACATAGTCGCTGACCATGCGCCTTGCTTCACGGATGTATAGCTGTTGCTGCCACCCGTCTTCCTGCTCATATTCATCCTTACAGGTACCCCATTGGGAGACCACATCCCGCACCTTTTTTGGAATTCTGGGGTGGTATGCCAGCGTCCACATCAGTCCCTGCTGGTACTGACGATGCCGTTCGGTGATCTTCTCCCGCTCTTCATAGTTCGCTTCGGGATAGTCGTGATTCTGTCCGATGAAGTCGGTAGAGAATCCCTTCTGGTTGTTGGTGTCGGTCTTTCGGTTAGGCATGGGGGTATTGATCCATGGCACCAGCGGATCGCCATAGGAGTACATTTTCTCGACAGGACCGTCGGCTGCTTCGTAGTTACGAAAGAGCAGTTCGTACTCCAGTTCGTTGTATCCTTCGGGTTTTTTAAAGGGGATGCGGTTTTCGGGATGGTCGGTAAGGGTCATCCGGAAGCAATAAGCCTGGATCCCTTTGTCGCCACTACCGTCGATTCCCGGTTTTCCCTCTTTGATGAAGGGAAGCAGTCCGCTGGAGGGATCCCCCTTCACGATATAGGGATCGACCCCATCGATGAAGTTGTGGTGGAGGGCATTCCTTGACACCCGGTTATTGAGCGTAAGGTTGATCTTGTTTGCCTGCACACCATTTAAGGTTTCTCCATACTGTTTGTTGGATTCCCGTCCAAGGGTATAGCTCACTCCGGCAGCAGCCATGAGATCACCTTCGTAGGTGGCATCGATAAACATTTTTCCCCGGTAGCGGGAGCCGTTTTCCATTTCGACCTCCACGATGCGATTGCCCTCTTTTGTTATTCCGAAGTTTCGGTTAAGTCGCTGATTGTAAACGATGTCGATCTTCTCCGGAGCCAGCATATTCTGGTAGATCCTGAGTGCGGCAGAGGGTTCAAATGTCCACATGGCATCTTCACCTCCCTGGTTTCGGGTTTGTTTATACTCTTCGGGATTTTGCCATTTCCAGTTTTTGGGATCTTCGTAGTGTTTTTTTATGTTCTGGTAAAATTCCCGTGAGATACCGCCAATGGCCTGCTTGTTCCCGATATCGGTAGCTCCGAGTCCTCCGGTAGTTAGTCCTCCCAACCGGGAGGTGGGTTCTATCAGAACCACTGATTTTCCCATCCGGGAACTTTGGATTGCGGCGGCAACACCTGCCGAGGTTCCTCCATAAATGACGATATCGTACTTTTTTTGGGCTGTGGTTGTCATGACAGGTCCGATGATGAGAACAGAAGCCAACATGACTAAGAGGAGTTTTTTTAATCGAGCCATAATTTAATATTTAATCAAAAAAAATCCTCGGGGCTCTGCCCCGGGGAAGTTCATTAGTTAATTTGATGATTTGCATGTAAAAATAGAAAAATAGAGCGGTTTCTCACTAAATGATGCCAGAAGTATAACAACAGGATGGCTATTTTAGTGGGGAAATGCCTGCCGGTTGATTGATTTTTCATCGGTTGAGCTTGATCATTTCGCTGGCTGCTAACAGGAATGCCCCGGTGCCATATACCTCCCAGCTTTCGGAGCTGAAGTTCTTTTTAGGGCTTGCGCCTACGGGTTGCACCCAACCGATCATACCATCCTCTTTTACGCATTCGTTGAGGCTGATCCATGCTTGCTCCACCACCGGGAGATACTTTTCGCGGTTCAATAGTCCGTTGTTTATTCCCCAGGCGATCGCATAACAGTTGAATCCGGAACCACTGACCTCTCCTCCCGGGTAGGAGTACGGGTCGAGCAGACTGGCCCTCCACAGCCCGTCGGGTTGCTGAAGGGAGGCAACTCTGGCAACCATTTCACGGAAAAGTTTTTCATAAAAGGGGCGTTTATGATATTCAGCCGGCAGTTCATCAAGGATTCGGACAAGTCCGCCCAAAACCCACCCATTGCCACGCGACCAGAAGATCTTTTGGCCGTTGGCTTCCCTCAGGTCACTCTCTTTGCCTTTAATGACATATTTGAGGTCACGGGCAAAGAGATGTTCCTCTTTATCGTAGAGAAGGTCGTAGCACTCCTTGAACCATTGATCATTAAACTGAAGATATTTCTCCTCTTTGAGTGTCATTCCCAATTTTACCAATGCCGGCGGGCCCATAAACAGGGCATCGCACCACCACCATTTTATCACATCAATTTCTCCTTTGGTGGGATAGGGCCGGCTCATCAAAACCTCCAGGGTGTCAATGAAAGGACGCAGCATCTCCGGCTGTTTTTCCCTCCGGTACAGGTCAACATAGCTTTGGCAGATGGCGATGTCATCGGCATGAAACCATCGGGGACCCGGCCTCCACTGATTGGCTTTCCCCATATCCAGCATAGCCTGGTAAATCTCGGGCAGTTTGGTAACCTTTAACGCTTCATATACACCGGCATAAAGCGCACCGTTATGCCAGGAGTAGGGTTGGTGTTTGGGATTTTGAAGTTGCCATAACGTGGTTTTTCTCATCACCTCACGGATGTACTCTTTTTTAAATACAACGCTGTTTTTGTTGTTGAATTTGGAAAGATAAGGAACTTTGATCTGCAAGGGTTTTACCATATCTCCTTCCATAACTTCAGGGAGTTTAAAGACATTTCCGTCGGAATCGCAAAAGTAGAGTCTTGATTTCGATACTTCACGACCGTGACCGTCAGCCCAAAATCCATAAAACTGAGGGTGAACATTGACCGGCCGGCGCACATAGGCGTGGTTGAATTCGCTGTTATGGGTCAGTTGTTTTATTTTGGTCCAGCTTTTCCCGCTGTTTTTCGACTCCCAGATGGCAACTTCCCCTCCGGTGTTGTAAGGTTGAGGTCCTGTTTCAGTTGAGGCAACGATTTGCCAGCGCTTTTGGTTGGTATAGACTGATCCGGCATCGTAATTATTGTCGGAGATTGTAACCGGGTTTATTTTCCATTTTTTGCCGGTCCAATGAGCTGTATGCCATTGCCTGGGCCCGTCTTCCGGTCCCGATATGGGGCCTTTGCTGGTAAGATAGAGAATGACCGGATTTCCCTTCTCATCGAAGTTCAGGTCGCTGATATATACATTTAGTCCTTTTTCCTGATAGTCATAGACTAACGCTTCATTATCGATCTCTTTCAGAGGCAGGGTTACTTTTTTCCCGTCGGCTGTTTTCCATGTCTTTCCAAAGTCGTCGGTTATCAGGCAGTAGAGGTTGGTGCGGTAGTTCAGTCCGGCTCTCTCCTCGCGATGTGGGTGGTAGTTAAAGGATGTACCCACCCGGGCTCCCTGTTGACCGCTGCTCTGGTAATGTCCCTGGTCAATGGTAGCCAGGTATTTCCATTCCGACCAGTGAATGCCGTCGGGGCTGGTCATCCAGGCGATGTCGCGGCAGCTGTTATTTCGTCCGGGGAGCTCCCGCACCTGGTAGTAAGTGAAAAGTCCCAGAAATCCGTGTTCGTTGTGGTAATATATCTGCAGATAGGAGAAATTGTCCATCGGAACCTTTTTCCCGTTTTCCATTTTTGTGGCTGCTATCCGTTCAAATTTTTGAATGCTGTATGGAGCTGTACTGCGGTGAATAAAAGAGGGTCTTCCGGCACCATGCGATGTGGAGAAGATCCAGATGTACCCGTCTTTGTCGACCTGCATGACCGGATTGTCGTGGGCGTCGGTCGTAGCTTTGTCGACAACGATGGTCGGTCGGGCCACTTCACCGGTGCTGTGATCGAAATAGGAAACTTCGTGCAGGAGTGTACTGTTGGTCTCATCGGTTCCGCCATAGCAGAAGAAAGTCTTATTTACTTCAGGGACATACACCGAAAATGGATAGTGGTTGGCCGGATAGGTACCCAGTCCGCCGCTGTACTTAAATTTGTACTCGTTATCCAGCCGCTGGTTCATGTACCAGATACCTCGGAATCCATCGTCCGGTTTATTGAGTAATTTGGCTTTCCCATAAATTTCACTGGTGGATTGCGCAAAAACGATCGTTGATAGAAAGAGTAATCCTGTACTCAGAATCATTTTCTTAAAGCAGGTCATCATGATTTTTATTTTTGAAAATTTTTATTGATTGATAATTCCAAAGATGGGATTATCAGAAATTATTGTTTATAGGTTTCAAAAATAGAACTTTTTTTTGATGGAAAAAATTCAATAGTGTTCCTCTTCTAACTGATGAAGAAGGCGTGCATATTTACCTCCTTGTTTCAAGAGTTCCGAATGGTTGCCCCGTTCTATGATTTGTCCCTCTTCCAGAACCAGTATCATATCCGAATTTTTAATTGTGCTGAGCCGGTGAGCTACCGCGATCACCGTTTTGAATGAAAAAATATTGGCGATCGCCTGCTGGATATATTTTTCCGTAACCGAATCAACAGCGCTGGTTGCCTCATCGAGAATAATGAGTTCGCTGTTTCCGCAAAGTGCTCTTGCGAAAGCGATCAACTGGGCTTGTCCTCTGGAAAGATTGTCTCCGTTGTCCTGAACTTTAAATTGATAGCGGCCTGGCAGCTGATCAATGAAATAATTTGCATACACAAAAGAGGCAGCCTTTTCTGCATCGCTTTTTGAAACGGATTCACGTCCCAGCGATATGTTGAATTCGATGGTATCGTTAAACATGAATATATCCTGTTGCATCATCGAAATAGTTTTACGGATCCGGGCAACCGGTATGTCGGCCAGTTCCACGCCATCGATGGTGATAGATCCGTGATAACCGGTATATGTTTTGGTCAGTAGCCGGATGATGGTTGATTTTCCCGAGCCTGTGGTTCCGACAAGTGCCAGCCGGTCGCCTTTGTGCAGTTTAAAAGAGATGTTTTTAAGGACATCCGGTGAATCTTCAGAATACCGAAAGGATACGTTTTTAAATTCAATCTCGTGAAGCGTTAAAAGTTTCGCATTTTTTTCTGCTTCAGCTGGTTCCGAGGCTTCTTCTTTTTGATCAAACAGCTCACTGATATGTTCAAGCGCCGATAGTGCACGCTGAATGGTCGATATCTGCTGGGCAAATTGTTTTACGGGAATAAATAACCGTTCCAGGGTGGTGATAAAGACAATCAGAACGCCCATCGTATAGCCGTAATCCCAGATTTGAACGGCTCCATACCAGATAACCAGTGCGGTAGCAATCGATGTGATCCCCTCAACAATGGAGTAGAGGAAGGAGTCGTAAACATTTGAATTGTTTTGTGCATCGCAGTACTGTTTGTTCAGGTCATCGTATTTTTCAAGAACGCTGTTTTCGGCCGAATAGAGCTGTACCGTTTTAATGCCGGTTAATAACTCCTGCAGATAAGCCGCTGATTTTGCCAGAGAGGTTCGTGATTTATTATAGGCTATGCGGATCTTTTTACGCAAATAGCGCATCACCAGAAAAATGAACGGGGCCACCAGAAGCAGAACCAGGGTAAGCCTCCAGTTCAGATAAAACAGATATCCCATCAGTGACAGGGTTTTTATACTATCGGCTAATAATCCCAGTATGCCGGCAGCGAACGAATCGGAGATGGATTCCATATCGCTGGTAAGGCGGGAGAGGGTTACGCCAATCGGCTTTTTATCAAAGTAACTTAACGGGAAACGCAGTGACTTGCCAAAAAGTCGGTTCCGCATGTCAACAATGGCCAGGCTGCCCGATTTGGAAAAGGAGTAGCTGTATACGCCATCAAAAAGGATATTCATAATTAGTACCAGGGCGAGAAATAGAACCTGACGGATCAACCCATCCGCATTTCCCGGAACAATATATTGATCTATAATGTTTTCCAGCAGCCACAGAAATAGGATGCCCGCGGCGGTGGTAATCGGAATCGAGGCAATACTTAAGAAGAACCACTTTTTATGCGGAACAAAGTAACGGCCAAATTTCCGGAGGAGTTGCCAGTCTTTGCTGTTTGCGATTTTATCTATTCCGTTTATCATGATCTCTGTCAGTTTTGTTCAGATGCTTTTCCTGTTGCAACTCCATCAGGTGTCGGTAGAAATCTGAATCTTTCTTCAGCGCCTGATGAGTTCCCATGGCGACCAGGCAACCATTCTCCAACACGAGGGTGAAGTCGGTTTTTTCCAGTACACTGATCCGGTTGGAGATTACCAGCAGACTTTTTACGGCATGGTTGTCTATGATCTGATGGATTAAGAATCGTTCGGTATCTGCATCAACAGCGGAAAATACATCATCAAGAATGAGCAGTTTACTCGTCGAATAGAGCGCCCTGGCGAGACTGATGCGTTGTTTTTGACCACCCGAAAGCATAATTCCTTTTTCTCCCACCATGGTTTTTTCATTCATCGGGAGCCGGGCTAATTCACCCGAAAATGCACTTTTGTGGATCACATCCCTGAATTTCTCACCGGTATCAGTCACTCTTGATCCAAAAGTGACGTTGTTTTCTATCGTATCTGAAAAGAGAAAGAGATCCTGGCTGACTGTCTTTACCACGAACCTGATATCCTCACTTTTTAAATGAGCAGCATCTTTTTCTCCAAAAAAAATCTGTCCCTCTCCGGGGCGCAGGTAACCGTTCAAACAATTAATCAATGTTGTTTTTCCGGCACCAACTTTCCCGGTAATTCCAACAATCTGACCAGGTTTAATCGTAAATGAAATATTTTTTAGCACCGGTTTTTCTCCGTTATGAAAGGTGAAGTTCAGGTTCTGAACGCGAATACCCTGTTCGAAAAGTTGCTCTCTTTCGTGGGAAGGCAACCATTTTCGATCGTCATTACTCTCTTTTCGGTTGAGAATGGTTTGAAGGCTGCTGATGCCTACAAAGCCTTGCTGAAAAATGGTGAGTACCCATCCTAATCCCATGATTGGTTGGCTTAGAAGGGCTGCGTAAGCAATATAGGCAGTGAGCTCTCCAATCGTGAATTCACCGTTTATGACATATATCCCGCCTGCCAGGAGTACAACGATTTTTAAAATTTGTCCGAGGTTGGAAAGCAGCGGCAAAATAAATGACCGTATCCATGAGATTTTCATCGTAGCTTCGTAGTTCAGCAGGTTCTCTTTTTGGATCTCATGCTCAGCATATGAATAGATATTGTAACTTTTTACGACACTGTTTCCGGAAAGGAAGGAGATGATCTTTCCGGATAGTTGTTGCAGGGTGTTCATTCTGAAATGAGTGTTTTTGACCATCACTTTCATGCCAATTTGCACGACAATAAAAACCACGATTACCGGAACCAGACAGTACAGGGTTAGTTCGGGTGAAAGTTTCCACATTTTATAAGGTGTCAGCGACAGTGACAGCAGGATATTGCCAATCTGTAAAATGCCAAAGCCTGTTATCATCCGTATTCCGTTGATATCGTTGTTTACACGGGAAATAATGGTTCCGGTAGGGTTCAAATCGTAATAATCCTTTCCAAAGGAGGCGAGTTTTTTAAACAGTTCACCTTTAAGTTGTCTTTCAATTTCCCGGGCAGGAATAAAAATAAGGATGCGTGAAAGCGTTCGGACTAAGATCAGTGCGATGGCCAGACCGATAATGATCTGTACGATTTTTATGAATTCGGTTTCATTTCCCTCGCGTCCTAAAACCACCAGGTCGATGCTTTTTTGAATGTATTCGGGAATGGAAACCGACACCCATACGGTTATAAACAGAAACAGCATTCCGCCGGTATACCACCATCGGTATTGATGAGTGTATCGCAATAAAAACTGAAGTTTTGAAAACATAGTTTTGCACGCTGTTATGGCCCTTCTACTCTTCGGGGCAATTTACCATTTGAGACTTCTGCCAGCGATATAACAGGTCAAACAAATGGTGATCGATATTATTTTCATAAAGATGTACAAGCTTTTCTGCCTGCGTAATACCACTTTTCGTTATTTCACGGACGGGCTCCAGGAACCGGCTTTCACTCTCCATGTGGCAGGCAATGGCACGTCTGTTCAGACCGTCCCGGGCAATCCGGTATATCTCTCCGGCAACCGTTCCGGCATGCATGTTGCCACTCCGGGCGTTCAATCCTTTCCGGGGCACGAGGTGGCGCACCTCCTGAATTGTTTTAACGTCCCATTTCGAAATAAGTTCATTGGCCTCCTCCAAACTGACGGGATCATATAGCAATCCAACCCATAACGCTGAAAGTGAAGCAATCTGAGCAACACTTCCGGCATCTGCTCCCCGCATTTCAATAAATTGCCTGAGGCGGACATCCGGGAATACGGTTGACAGATGCGTTATCCAATCCTCCATGCGCGGTCTTAACCGGTGTTTACCTTGCAGGAAAGCCCTGAAGGTCATACCCTCTGCCGACTGGTAGGTCCCATTCCGAACCATAAAATAGATGGGGATGTCGAGCAGATAGTCAACCCACCGCTCAAATCCAAAACCTTCTTCAAAAATAAAAGGGAGAAACCCACACCGGTCAGGGTCTGTATGATCCCAGATATGACCCCTGTAACTTAAGAAACCATTTGGCGTTCCCTGATAAAAAGGGGCATTGGAAAAAATCGCTGACACCACCGGTTGCAAAGCCTGACCCACACGCATTTTCTTTATCATGTCCGGTTCATCGGCATAGTCAAGGTTAACCTGTATTGATGCCGTATGGGTCATCATTTCAAGTCCATGACTTCCTTTGTCAGGCATGTATGCTCTCATCCATGCATAACGCTCTTTGGGTATCCAGGGCACATCTTCCGTTTTGGAAAATGGATCAACGCCCAGCGAAAGCATGAATAGATCATATTTTTGGCAAATGCGATTCAACGCTTCAAAGTGCATTTTTGCTTCCCGGCAGGTCTCTTTTACCGTTTTAACATTCCGGCCCGAGAGCTCAAATTGCCCGCCGGGTTCCAACGTAACCGATGCTCCCTCTTTTTTTAATCCGATTATTTTCTTACCCTCCTTGATGGGTTGCCATCCGGATTTCTGCATACACCTGAATATCGTTTTGACTCCAGGTTCCGTTTGATAATCAAGTCTTTTTAAATTGCTTTTGTGAAAAAGAAATTTTTCATGTTCGGTGCCAATCCCCCATTGTTCGGGCGGCTTGTTCCCCTGCTCAAAATATTCGATGAGCTGTGATTTATGGTGAATTTCAACGATCTCTCCGGTATCAGTCATTCAATTGATCTCCCTTTTTTTTCGAGTTTAAAATGCTGTCCAGGACATATTTTTCAACACGGCGATTTTTTCCGATATACGGAAAATCGTGCATTGAGAGCATGGCCGGAGCATTTAGCTCTACCACGATGTAATTTTCGGGTGATGGAGCGAGTGCAGGATTTTTGATGATAATATCAACACCGGCGATCTTCAGACCTGCTGCCCGGGCTGCACGGATCGCTATCTCCTTGTAGGAATCAGGGATATCATCTGTTACGTCGATACTGTCTCCTCCGGTACTTAAATTAGAGTTTTTCCGTAAACAGACTTTCTCTCCCTTTTTTAAAACGGTTTCCAGCGACAAGGATAAGGCGTTCAGGTGTCTCACCACCTCCTCGTCAATGACGATTTTCAGCAACGGATACCTGTAGTCGTCTCCGCGACCCATATTTTTTTCCCCGATCAGTTGCCTGATGGTGTGCTGACCGTCTCCCGTTACGTTGGCAGGTTCCCGACAGGCAATGGCTCTTACCTGGTAATCAATGACAAGAAACCGGTACTCCTTTCCGGAGAAGAACGCTTCCACGATTACCTTCTCTGCATACAAAAAAGCGTTTTTTATGGCTGCTATCAACGCTTCACTTGTTTTTATATCGGTGCTGACTGCGATTCCATGATCGGTATTCACCGGTTTAACAACGGCTGGCAGCTTTACTTTGTCAAGCCTCTCTGGTTGATAATTTCGCTCGAGCAGAATCCCTTGGGCATGATTGATCCCGTTTCGTTTCAGAAATTGGCGCGTCATCCATTTGTCGTTGGATATCCAATAGGCGATCAGGCTGTTGGCATCCGAAATGGTACCTTCCAGGATAATAAACTCCTGGTTGTTGTATGTGACTGAAATGAGATTGTTGTCCGGGTCTATAATCTCAAAAGGCAGCTTCCTTCTCAGGATCTCTGCAATAATAATTTGAGTTGTTGCTTCGAAATTTTCGTATCCCGGGAGGGGTTTAAACGGGTTGTTTTGTTGTGGCATCTCATTAAAATTAACATGGATAAGCTGAATCAGGCAGCACCGCATAAAACAGTGAAAGCGAGCATTCCAAATATGGAGGATGCTCACTTCCAACGTTATTAACAGTTGTATTTCGAGTGATCCCGGATTGGGGATCAGGTCATGCTATTAACTACCGAAGTCGTCGTATAAGACATTTTCATCGGGGACTCCCAGATTGTAAAGCATTTTTTGCACGGCATCGTTCATCAGGGGCGGGCCGCACAGGTAGTAGTCAATCTCTTCGGGCTCCTCATGTTTGCTGAGGTAGTTGTCGTAAATTACCTGGTGGATAAATCCAACCGGTCCGTCCCATTTATCTTCCGGCATCGGTTCTGAAAGGGCCAGGTTAAAGGTGAAATTATCGAAATTTTTCTCTATTTCCCGAAACTGGTCGTAGTAGAAAACCTCTTTCCAGGAGCGGGCTCCATACCAAAAGGTTACTTTTTTCTTTTGCTCCTTCACGGTGTGGAAGAGGTGAAAGAGGTGCGAACGCATCGGTGCCATACCGGCGCCGCCGCCAATAAACATCATTTCGTTTTCGTTATTTTTCAGAAAGAACTCCCCGTAGGGTCCCGAAATGGTTACCTTATCGCCGGGTTTGCGTGAGAATACATAGGAGGAGCAGATTCCCGGATTCACCTTTTTAAATCCATTGGCTGCACGGTCCCAGGGCGGGGTGGCAATACGGATGTTGAGCATGATGATGTTTCCTTCGGCCGGGTGGTTGGCCATGGAGTAGGCACGGAAGGTTGGTTCCGGATTGACCATCTTCAGATTAAAGATCCCAAATTTCTCCCATTCATCGCGGAAACGTTCATCTACATCCATTTCCCGGAAGTCAACTTCAATTTTGGGAACATCGATCTGGATATATCCACCCGATTTGAAATTCAGGTTTTCACCCTCGGGCAGTTTTACGACAAACTCCTTAATAAAGGTGGCCACGTTATGGTTGGAAACGACTTCGCACTCCCATTTCTTAACACCAAGAACTTCTTGTGGAATTTTTATTTTGAGATCCTCCTTTACCTTCACCTGACAGGCCAGTCGCCAATGGTCATTCTGCTCTTTCCGGGTGAAAAATCCGGTTTCAGTGGGCAGGATGGAGCCGCCCCCCTCCTCAATCTGGCAGCGGCACATGGCACAGGTTCCCCCACCTCCGCATGCCGACGGCAATAAAATTTTGTTATTACTGAGGGTGGTAAGCAGGGTGTTGCCGGGTTCTGTGACAATCTCCCGTTCTCCCTCGTTGATCTCAATCTTTACCTCACCACCGGGGGTCAGTTTTTTCTTTACATAGAGAAGAATGGCTACCAAAAAGACTATAACGACCAGGAAGATTACGACGCTGGCGATTATAACCGTTGTTTGTGTTGAAAGCAGAAGCATTGAAAAGGTATTTGATGTTATAACTTAATTCCCATAAATCCCATAAAGGCCAGTCCCATCAGCCCGGTCACAATAAACGTAATGCCTAATCCGCGCAACGGAGCAGGAACATTCGAATACTGAATCTTTTCGCGAATGGCGGCAATGCCCACGATGGCCAGAAACCACCCCACTCCGGAGCCAAGGCCATAAACCGTAGCTTCGCCAATATTCAGAAAAGCCTTCTGCTGCATGAAGAGTGATCCTCCCAGGATGGCGCAGTTTACCGCAATCAGGGGAAGAAAAATTCCCAACTGGGTGTAAAGCACCGGAGCAAATTTTTCAACAACCATCTCAACCAACTGCACCATGGAGGCGATGACGGCGATGAACATGATAAATGACAAAAAGCTGAGATCAACACCGGCTAACGAAGGGCTGATCCATGCCAAAGCTCCCTCTGTGAGGACGTAATTCTCAAGCAGATAGTCAACCGGAACCGTAATAGCCAATACAAAAACGACGGCGATACCCAGTCCGGTCGCTGTTTTTACCGATTTTGAAACAGCCAGGTAAGAACACATGCCTAAAAAATAGGCAAATATCATGTTCTCAATAAAGATCGATTTAATAAATATATTGATCAAATTTTCCATAATCTTCAGCTTTTCCGGTTAATTTTCAATAAGGTTACGGTTTCGGCTTCGTTGGATCCAAATGATGATGCCTATGGTGATCAGCGCCATCGGGGGCAGGATCATCATTCCGTTATTTTCATAGAAACCGCCATTGGCAATGTAAAAGCTTTCGGGAATGATTCGGAAACCCAGTACGGAACCGGAGCCTAACAACTCCCTGAAGAACCCGACAACGATCAGTATCCAGGCATATCCGGCACCGTTGCCAATACCATCGAGGAAAGCCTGCCAGGGTTTGTTGCCAAGAGCAAACGCTTCAAGCCGGCCCATAAGGATACAGTTTGTTATGATTAATCCCACAAATACGGATAGCTGCTTACTGACATCATAAACATAAGCCTTTAGTATCTGGTCTACCAGGATCACCAGGGCTGCAATGACTACCAGTTGGACGATGATCCGGATCCGGTTGGGTATAGTGTTTCTCAACAGCGAAATGATGACGTTGGCCAGGGCCAATACGGCGACTACGGATATTGACATTACAATCGCTGGTTTCAACTGGGCGGTGACGGCCAGTGCTGAACAGATTCCCAACACCTGCACGGTTATGGGATTACTGCTGTTCAGAGGATCGGACAGCAGCTTTATATTTTTCTTTGAAAACAGTGGTTCGCTCATAATCTGTTATCTCTTTTTCATTAAGAATTTTTCATAACTTTTAAAATCATCCAGAAGCATCTGCTCCAGACCTTTGCTTGTAATTGTGCCTCCCGATATTCCGTCAACGCTATGCGCTTCGGGAGCATCCTGACCGGCTTTTGTAACGGTAATTGAAACCAGTTTACCGCCTTCATCGAAGATCGATTTTCCTTTAAATGCCTGTTGAAACCAATCGGTTGAGATTTCAGCTCCCAACCCGGGTGTCTCTCCCTGATGATCGAAATTGGCCCCAAAGATGGTATTCATGTCGTCGTTCAGGGAGATAAATCCCCAGATCGGACCCCACAAACCGGCTCCTCTCAAAGGAACGATGTATTTCAATCCTTCATCGGTCTGACACTCGAACACGGGGAGCAAGCGATTCTCCCTGGGTTTTGCTTTTTCCCTTTTCAGGTCGATCACAAATGCATCTTCTCCCTCAACGACCTCTCCAAGGGCATTGATCACGTATTGATTTTTTATCTTTTCGGAGTAGATATGGTCTGCATTTTCAAATGTACTTACGATGTTTACCGAGGCCAGAATGTTCTGTTTTTTTTCAATCTCGATGTTTTTTGTCTGCCGGGGCTTTAAAGCCGTGGCTGCCGTAGCGAGAACAGCAGCCACCAGGATTACCATGACGGCGGCATAGATAAATGTATAGTTATTGCTATTCCTGTCCATACGATCAATTTTTATGCGGTAATTTTTGCCCTTTTTAAGCGGTTTTTTATATGGCTTTGCACGATGTAGTGGTCTATTAACGGTGCAAATGTATTCATCAGCAGAATGGCCAACATCATTCCTTCGGGGTAGGCCGGATTGAGAACACGGATCAGAATGGCAAGTATGCCAATCAAAAATCCATAGATCCATTTGCCTTTTTCGGTTTGGGCTGCCGATACCGGATCGGTCGCCATAAAGACGGCTCCAAAGGCGAACCCGCCCAGGATGAGGTGATACCAGAAAGGCATGGCAAAGTAGGCAGCTGTTTCGGGTGAAAGTGCGGTACTTCCTGCGAAAATGTTCAGCAGAAGAGCCATCGACAGGCCGCCGGCTGTAACTGAAGCCATGATTTTCCAACTGCCAATGCCGGTAATGATCAGGATCGCTGCTCCAATGAGTATTGCCAGGGTAGAGGTTTCACCAATGGATCCCGGGATGAAGCCTAAGAAGGCATCGGAAACGCTGATGTTTACGTTTCCGGCAGCAGCCTCTGCCATTGGCGTCGCTCCGGTAAACCCGTCAATGGTCTTATCACTTTCAGACAGGGAAACCCATACAGAGTTTCCCGACATCTGCGCAGGGTAGGCAAAAAAGAGGAAAGCCCGGGCAATCAGTGCAGGATTCCATATGTTCATGCCGGTACCCCCAAAGACCTCTTTCCCAAAGATCACAGCAAAGGCAGTAGCTATGCCAACCATCCATAAGGGTGTCTCAACAGGCATAACCAGGGGGATCAGCATTCCGGTTACCAGAAATCCTTCATTAATCTCATGACCGCGCATCTGGGCAAAGGCAAATTCAATGCCTAATCCAACAACATAGGAAACGATAACTACGGGCAGCACTTTGATCAATCCAAAAAGGAAAATATCAAAGAATCCGGCAGATCCCAGCTCTCCGATTGCTTTGAAGTGCTGAAATCCTACATTATACATTCCGAAGAGCAGTGCCGGCAAAAGAGCTGTAACAACAATCGACATCGTGCGCTTCAGATCAATATAGTCGTGAATATGCGTACCGGTTTTTGAGGTCTGCCTGGGAACAAATAGAAACGTGAAGAACCCATCGTGCATTGAATGCAGCCAATGGTACTTTGCCCCTTTCTGAACCAGCGGTTCCGTTTTTTCAAAAAAGTCTTTTAGAAAGTTCATCAAATTATATTTTCAGTTCGTGTATCTCATTTCAATTAAATGGCTCCTCCGGTTTTATTTTGTTTTCCCGGCCCGATAGAACTCGCTTGTTTTTTATCCTAACTCTTTGATTAAAACATCCATCCCTTTTCTTAGAATTTGCTGAACCTTAATTTTTGAAGTACATACAAATTCACAAAGAGCTAAATCTTCCTCGATCACTTCGTAAATGCCTAATTGTTCCATCTTGTCGATGTCGTTTGCTAAGATGGCTTTTAACAGGTAAACCGGATAGAGGTCCATCGGCACTACCTTCCCATATTGACTGGACATCACAAATGCCCTTTCGCCGCCATGCATGTTGGCATTAAGCTGGTACTCTTTTTGGGGAAACAGTTTAGATAAGAATGTGTTGGATGCGCTGAACTTGTTGATTCCCGGACTGGCCCAACCCAGCAGTTCGTATTCATCTCCTTCAGGGATGACGGTGATGTGGGAGTCGTAGAATCCAAGGTGGTTTTCAGCTTTAACTTTTGTCCCGGTCAGCACATTACCACTGATCATCCGCAATTTGTAATCGGTGTTTTTCAGCCTGCCACTCATGATTGATGCGACCGGCGCTCCAACGACCGTTTGCAGGTATTTGGGTTTTTCTACCTCCGAGCCTGTCAATGCAATGGTTCTGGTGAAATCTACCTTTCCGGTTTCAAAAAGCCGGCCGATAAAGAGCACATCCTGAGGATTTACCGTCCAAACCACTTCGCCTTTATGGATGGGTGTAACGTGATGAATCTGAACGCCAACATTGCCAGCCGGATGCGGCCCCGAAAATTCTTTAATCGCTACATTTTTGATGTTGGTGAAAATGGAATTTTCATTAACTCCCAAATATACCGTGGCTCCGGCAAGTTTTGCCAGGGCATCGATTCCGGTCTGGAAAGTGCCTAACTGATCTTCTAAAATGAAGTTGTAGTCCGGAGCCAGTGGCGCTGTGTCAAATGTGGAGATAAAAACCGCTTTTGGCTGATCCTCCGGCCTGGCAACCAGATTGTAAGGTCGGCGACGAATGAAGGGCCAAACACCGCTTTTCAATAACTGGTCCCTGATCTCCTCCCGGCTGAAGCTCTCCGGTTTGCCTTTTTTAAATGTCATAGAACCAGCGCTTTCGTTTGGCTCAATGACAACTTCTAAAATGCGGCGTCGCTCACCTCGATTTACAGAAACAACCTTCCCTCCAACCGGCGCAGTGAAAACTACTTCCGGATGATATTTATCGTAAAAAAGGGGTTCTCCGGCTTTCACTTCGGAATCCTGTTTCACAATTAACTTGGGCGTAAATCCCGGAAAATCGGTTGGCTTGATTGCAACGCTCGTCGGTATCGCCAGGTTCTCAAGAACTTTTTCTGCCTTCCCTTTAAGCTTAATATTCAGCCCTTTCCTTAACTTAATGACTTCTGACATCTTGATCAAGAATAGTATTATTTTGTAGGGAGCAAATGTAAATAATTAATTCACTTTTACCAACGGGTATGCATCGCAAAATGAAGTGTTCATAATATGCCGACACCTTAAACCGTTTATAAATAATGAAGATATTGAATATAAAGAGGTATTAAATTATTTTTAATAATTTTTCCGGAACATAAAGTGCACGGTATTTGCATTGGAAGATGGGATCGAGAAATGGATGATTGCATTACCTGTGTAAACAGATCTGAATTGATGCGATCAAAATGTTATCTTTGCTAATGAATGTAATTTTTTCAATGGCTGTTATGAATGGGAAGAGAAAAATGCTCTTTTTAATGTTGGTAATTTTATTGCCTGTTTTGTTGTTCGCACAGGAGCGTGAATACTATTATGAGAATGCGGTTTTCCGGGAGGAGATTAAGACGATGCAGATGTTCCGGAACGGATTTGAGCTGTCGAATCCGGTTTGGGAGTTGGGAGAAGAGACATCGCTGATTTTAAGGTTTGATGATCTGTCGGGTGAGGTCAGAAATTATTTCTATACGGTGGTTCATTGTGATGCCGGTTGGAATGAGAGTTACATACCTCAAAGCGATTATTTGGATGGTTTTACGGAGCATCCCGTCGATGATTTTGCCCGTTCATTCAACACGACATTCCCTTATATCAATTATCGAATTGAAATTCCCAATGAACAGATGAACATTACGGCTTCGGGGAATTATGCCCTGGTGGTTTACGAAGACGGAGATAAGGATAAGATTGTATTGAGCCGGCGGTTTTACGTCGTGGAGCCGTTGGTCCGGATTGAAGGAACCGTGCGTCGGGCAACCTACGATGCCTATAAGGGGGAGAATCATGAAGTTGACTTCACGCTGTTTCACGATCGTTTGCCAATCGAAAATCCACATCAGGAGGTGAACGTGGTAATCATGCAGAATGGACGCTGGGATAACGCGATCCGAAACTTAAAACCGCTTTTTGTGCGTGACCGCATGTTGGTATATGATTACAACCGGGAAAACGTATTTCCTGCCGGTAATGAGTTTCGATATTTCGATAACCGCACCAACCGTGTTAATGGAGAGAATGTTCTTTCTACCGATTTTCACCGGCCATATTACCATAAAACCCTCATGACCGATGAGATCCGAAGCAATCACAGGTATTTCTCTTATAATGACATGAATGGAAAATTTCTGGTAGAGAGCCAGGATCGGGAGGTGAGTGATTTTGATACTGAGTGTGACTATACCTTTGTTCATTTTTCCCTTCCCCTGGAGTCTATCCTGTTGGGTGGCACCGTCAACGTTTTTGGCGCTATGAACTATTGGAATGCCAATAAGGGGAATGAGATGACATGGAATTTTAATACCAGTGCTTATGAGTTGACCCTTTTGCTCAAGCAAGGTTATTACAATTACCTGTATGTGTATGTTCCCCAGGGATCGTCAACGGCCGACCATGGTAATTTGGAGGGAAGTTTTTGGGAGACTGAAAATGAGTATCAGATTTTTGTCTATTATCGGGAGGCATCCAGCCGGTTTGAGCGCCTTGTCGGATATCGTCAGTTTAACTCCTTGTTAAACAGAAATTAGGATTTGCAGGTCTTATGTGTATAGTTGCTTTGCCTGAATATATTCCCATACGCCCGGAGGAAGGAGGTGTCTGACATCTTTCCCGCGGGAAATGGCTTCTCTGACAAATGAAGATGATATATTCATCATCGGAGCATTCTCAACGATTTCAATATGATTTGGCAGAACTACCTTCGATGGATCAAATCCCGGTCGGGGATATACCAAAACAGGCACCAGGGTTATAATTTCCCGGTAGCTTTTCCATCGGTGAAAATTTTCCAGGTTATCGGAGCCGATCAGCATCCGGAAGCTGAGGTCAGGGTGTTTTGTGAGGAGACAGGTTAAGGTATTGATGGTATAATTGGGTTGTGGGAGAGAAAATTCGATATCTGATACGGCCAGCGCCGGATTGCAGCTGATAGCCAGTTCTGCCATTTTGAGTCTGTGCTGATGATGCAGCAGGGTCTCTCTCTCCTTGTGTGGATTATGTGGTGATATTATAAACCATACCTGGTCAAGTCCGGCATAGGTAATCATATGGTTGGCAATCGCCATGTGCCCGGTGTGTATCGGATTGAAAGATCCAAAATAGAGCCCCACTGTATGGGAAAGAAAGGTTGACAGGGTCTGTTCTGCCTTCTGAAGGGCAACAGGCAAATCATCATTAACGATGGTTACATCAAATTCTTTGGCAAACGCAAGCTCTTTTTCTGCTTTTGAAACCCGCATCTGAATCTTTTCTGCCGATTCGGTCGATCTTTTTTCAAGCCTTTGACGCAAGACCTCAATGGAAGGGGGTTTAATGAAGATCGCCAGGGCATCACTCCCGTAATATCTTTTGATATTCAATCCACCCACGACATCAACATCGAAAACGACATTTTTGCCGTTGTCACGAATACGTTCCACTTCACTTTTTAGGGTACCATACAGAATGCCCTTGTAAACCTCTTCCCATTCAAGAAATTCACCTTTTTTAATCTTTGATCTGAATTGGGATTCAGAAAGGAAGTAATAATCCTTTCCGTTTGTTTCCCCCGGTCGTGGTTGCCGGCTGGTAGCAGAAACCGAAAACTCCAGGTTGAGATTTTTGCTCAGCAGGTGTTTTACTACCGTTGTTTTTCCTGCCCCTGAGGGAGCAGAGAATATGATTAATTTTCCTTTTACCATGAAACTTTTACTGTTCGTTACAACACATTCAGCAGTTGCTCTTTGATGCGTTCCAGGTAATCCTTCATTTGAACGACAATTTTTTGGATATTGCTTTCATATGCTTTGGAGCCCAATGTGTTGATTTCACGGCCCATCTCCTGAGAGATAAATGAGAGCTTTTTCCCGTTCGATTCTGGCAGATCCATCGTTTCGATAAAATAGTGGCAGTGATTTCTCAGTCGTACCTTCTCCTCATTCATATCCATTTTGTCCAGGTAATACAGGAGTTCCTGTTCAAACCGGTTTTCATCCATATTCCCGTTAATATTCAGCTTTCCAAGGTTCTCGCTTAACCGGTTTTTTACCGTTTCGATGCGCAGGGCTTCGTAGGGTGCGATCTCATCCAGCAGCTCTAATACCGATGTGGTGTTAGCCACGATATCCTTTTCAAGGGCTTCCCCTTCACGAATTCGAAACTGATCAATGTCGTTCAGCGCATGGTTTAAGTTTTGGAGGACAATATCCCACTCCGCTTCATCCAGCGTTTCATATTCGGTTTTAACGACATCGGGGAGACGCAACAGAGCCTGCATGGTTATTTGGTCGGTAGGTATTCCCAGAGTATCATTTAGTTTTTTTAGTTGGTTGAAATAGCCGGTAAGTACAGCTTCGTTAATTTTACTGCTCGACTCCTCTCCATGGTTTTCCATATAGATGGTCAGATCAATTTTGCCTCGAATAAGACTCTCTGCCAAAATTTTTCTGATGTTGATATCTTTCTCCCGATAGACGGGGGGGATGCGGGTATTGATATCAATCTGTTTGCTATTCAGAGTTTTTAACTCTAAAATAAATTTTTTATTTTTCACTACAAATTCGGCTTTCCCAAAGCCAGTCATCGATTTTATCATTGATCTATTTGTTAAATTTCAGTTGGTTATGCGATGACACCTGAGCCAATCAGCTCTTCGTCAATGTACCAGGCGGCAAATTGACCGGATGTGATTCCCCGCTGTTCTCTGTTGAAGAGGATATAACAGCCCTCTTCCCTCATATAAAGAGTTCCTTTCTCAAGGGGTTGTCTGTAACGGATCCGGATGTCAAAGCATTTTTGTTTTCCGGATTGGAGTATATGGTCGGGTCTGATCCAGTGCATCTCTTTTGAGGCGATGAAAAGTCCCGGGCGATAAAGACCCGGATGCTCCCTGCCTTCACCTACATAGACGATATTCCGGTGAACATCGGTTCCCAATACAAACAGAGGCTCCGTGTGCCCGCCAATGTTTAATCCTTTTCGCTGGCCGATCGTATAATAATGAGCGCCTTCGTGCTCTCCGATAATCTTGCCGTTCCAGGGCTTAAAGGGGAAGGGGAAACAGATTTTCCGAAAGTTTTCATCCGATGGCTCCAATCTCTTTTTTCGCTCCATAAATTCATGGCTAATTTCAATCACATTCCCCTTTTTTGGTTTGAGTTGTTGTTGCAAAAAGGTGGGCAGATCGACTTTGCCAACAAAGCATATTCCCTGTGAGTCTTTTCGTTCGGCTGTTGGCAGGTTCTGTTCACGTGCGATGGCTCTTACTTCGGGTTTAGTCAGTTCACCGATGGGGAAAAGTGCTTTTGACAGTTGATCCTGACTTAGCTGGCAGAGAAAATAGCTTTGGTCTTTGTTTGGATCAATCCCGGCCAGGAGGCGATAAATGGTTTGGTCTCCACTGATCCATTCAGCCTTTCTGCAATAGTGGCCTGTTGCCACCAGGTCAGCATTAAATTTAAGCGCCTCTTGTAAAAAGGTGTCGAATTTAATTTCGCGATTGCAGAGCACATCGGGATTTGGTGTTCTGCCTGCCTGGTATTCGGCAAACATATAGTCAACCACCCGTTGTTTGTACTCTTTGCTTAAATCGACAATATGGAAAGGAATATCCAGTTTACGGGCAACCATGCGTGCTACCAGCGCATCTTCTTCCCAGGTGCAAGCGCTGGTAACTGCTCCGATGCGTTCATGCCAGTTTACCATAAACAGAGCTACCAGATCATGTCCCTGCTCTTTTAAAATATAGGCAGCGACACTGGAATCAACACCTCCCGAAAGACCTATAACAATCCTGCTCATGGAATGCAAAAGTAGAAATGATTATTGAATTATTTTAATATTTTTACGGCAATGATAATCAATTAACGAAGGGTGATTATGTGGATTCGCTTTATATTGACCTTTTTACTGTTTTTTTTCGTTTTTTCTGAGGGCAACTTTATGGCTGCCCGGCCTCAATCAGATCACAAGGAGCCCGCATTTCTTGAATATTTGAACGATTTCTGGGTAGATCAGCAGATGGAGCGGTTATCGTTGGATGAGAAGATAGCGCAACTCATGATGGTAGCCGTATATCCCAGGCAGGAAGAGTCGGTAAAAACCGGCATGCTTGCATCTTTCAGGCGTTGGAAGCCGGGGGGCATCATTGTGATGCAGGGAGCTCCGGTAAAATCGGTCCGCTGGATCAATGAGTTTCAGACGACGGTTCCGGTGCCGCTTCTGGTGGCAATCGATGGTGAATGGGGAGCTTCCATGCGGATCGACAGCACCATCCGTTATCCCTATGCACAGGCTTTAGGTGCCATTCAGGACTCTGCTGCGATTTATAATATGGGGCGGGATATGGCCCGGCAGTTGAAACAGTTGGGCATTCAGGTTAATTTCGCCCCGGTGGCAGATGTCAACACCAACCCGCGAAATCCGGTCATTAACTTTCGATCGTTTGGTGAGGAGAAGGTTCAGGTGGCACAAAGGGCAGGATGGATAGCTGCCGGAATGCAGGATGCCGGTGTGATGGCTGTGGCTAAGCATTTTCCCGGGCACGGTGATTCTGAAACCGATTCTCATCTCGAGCTGCCCCTGATCAATCACTCTAAAGCCCGGATTGACGAAGTGGAGAGTTTCCCGTTCCGGTATCTGACGAATCATGGTATTGCCGGCATGATGTCGGCACATCTGAATGTTCCTGCCCTGGATGATTCAGGAACACCTTCATCCTTATCAAAAAAGATCATAGATGGTTATCTGAGGGAGGAGATCGGTTACCAGGGGCTGGTCATCACCGATGCCATAAACATGAAAGGTGTACAGACCAAATCGGGAAATACCGAAGTGGAAGCATTAAAAGCCGGCAATGACATTGTGCTGTTTGTTCCGGATGTTGGCCGTGCTGTCGCTTCTGTCAAACAAGCCCTGGCTGCCGGAGAGATATCCTTAAAAACGGTTGAAGAAAAGTGCCGGCGTGTTTTGGCTGCAAAGCGATGGACCGGCCTTGACCAGTACCGGCAGCCATCGTTAAAAGAGCTGACTAAACGGCTGAATGACCCGGCGTATGAGGTTACGAACCGACAACTGATCCGCAATGCCCTGACCGTATTGGTAAATCAACATGTGTTGCCTGTACAGCAATTCGATACGTTGAAGATTGCTTCTGTAATGATCGGCAGGAACTCTACCGCTCCATTCCAACAGATGATGAACAGGTATGCCACCGTCGATCATTTTTACCTGCCAAAGGAGGGAACGCAGCAATCCATTGCTGAACTGCGCCGGGTGCTTGGAAATTATAACCGGGTGATCATCGGTGTTGAGGGGATAAACCTCTATCCGGCCGGCAACTATGGTACAACCGATATACAGCGCCAGGGTGTTGCCGATCTGATCCGTGAGCTTGATGCGGTGGTGGTCTTTTTTGGGAATGCTTACGCATTAAAACACTTTGAAAACATTCATCACGCCAAGGGCCTGATTCTTGCTTATCAGAATAATACACTTACTCAGGAGTTGGCTGCACAACTTGTCTTTGGCGCGTTTAACGCTTCCGGAAAGCTGCCGGTAACGGTTGATCATCGCTTTAAAACCGGCGATGGAATTATTATCGAAAATAACCGGTCATTCTCTTATACGATTCCGGAGGAGGTGGGAATCGATTCCAACCGGTTGACCCGGAAGGTTGACTCGTTAGCCATATTGGGTATCAAGGAGAGGGCATACCCCGGATGCCAGGTGTTAATCGCGGTTAAAGGGAAAGTGATTTTCCATAAGTGCTATGGCTACCATACCTATGAACAGGAGCAGGAGGTGACAACAGACAATTTGTATGATTTTGCATCCCTGACAAAGGTGTTGGCACCATTGCCGGCGATTATGAAGCTGGTTGAAGAGAAAAAAATATCGTTAGATGCCCCTTTCGCAACCTATTGGCCCGACTTTAAAAACATCGATAAGGGCCGGTTTCCCTTACGCGACTATCTGACACACCAGGCCCATCTGCCCTCCTGGATACCTTTCTGGAAAATGGGGCTCGACAACGAGGGAGCCCTGAGCCGTGAGGTGTTTGCCTCTCAGCCATCTGACGATTTTACGACCAGGGTCTCCAGCGAGCTATACGTGAATAGCCGCTTCAAACAGGCTAT